>JAITOF010000047.1 GCA_031290095.1 Candidatus Methanoplasma porotermitis | reverse complement strand
GAAGTCCAGAGAGAACTCCAGGTGTTGCGGCGCGGGCGGAGGGTACAAGAGCCAATACAACGACTTCGCAGTCAACGTCGCCGCCGACAGGATACGCGATGCGGAGGAGACGGGAGCGGAGATTATCGTCACATGTTGTCCATTCTGTGTCACCAACCTTTCCCAAGGGGCCAAAAAAATCGGCTCAAAGATCAAGATCATGGACCTTGGAGAGGTCTTGCTGGCAGTCACAGCCCCTGTCGAGGCGAAGCCCGAGGCGCCTAAGGCCGTGGTTGCGGAACCCCCCAAGGCCGAAGCAAAGCCTGATGCGCCTAAAGCCGTGGCCTCAGAGCCTCCAAAGGTCGATGCGACGCCTAAAGCAGAGCCTAAGCCAGCAGTCACGGAACCCCCGCAGGCCAAGGCGGCGGAGACGGCATCGTTCGACGATGCAGAGGTTTTTGAGGACTCCTTCACCGACATGTCCCCCGCCACCCTCGTCAGAAGGGCGGCATGGAACAAAGGACTCAGATGCAGAAAGGACTACGGCCCCTATGCGATACCTGTGGCCTTCGTCAAATCGAAGGTCGCGGTGTACGTCTTGAAAGACGGCGGGCGCATAGACGCCTCCGACCGGGCGGCTGTCGAAAATGACGGATGGGCAGTCCTTTCATTCCTCGAGAAGGACGTCACTGACGGAGAGTCCCAGGCCGCCGAGATCCGTGCGGCTGTGAAAGAGAACCTCAAGGCCCTCAGGAAGAAGAAGTGAACTTTTAACCGCCGGGGCAGGCCCCGGCGGACGTGTTATTTTAAAAATGCCTTTCGACGCCCTGTGCCCGGAGCTTGTGGCCGCCCTTGAGAGAAGAGGAATCCTTGAGCCGACAGAGCCTCAGAGGGACGTCATGCCAAGGATAGCCGCTGGCGACAACGTCCTCTTGGTGGCGCCCACCGGCATAGGGAAGACCGAGGCCGCGATGCTGCCCGTGTTCGACTCCCTCTTCAGGACCAAGGGCAGAAGCGGAATAAGGTGCCTGTACGTCACGCCTCTGCGCGCGCTGAACCGCGACATGCTGAAGAGGATGGAAGAATACGGGAAGGCGCTGGGCGTGACGGTCGGCGTCAGGCATGGGGACACCGACCAAGGCGAGAGGAACAGACAGTCCAAAAATCCCCCCGACATACTGATCACCACTCCAGAAACCCTTCAGGTGATGTTCACGGGCAAGAACCTCAGGTCCCACATGAAGAACATAGAGTGGGTGGTGGTCGACGAGGTGCATGAGCTCGCAGGAACCGAAAGAGGCGCGCAGCTGGGAGTCGCCCTTGAGAGGCTCGCCGTGATATGCGGGGAGTTCCGCCGGATCGGCCTCTCAGCCACGGTAGGCAGCGTGGACGACATCAGAGACTACCTTGCGGGCGTAGGGAGGCAGGTCGCTGTCTGCAAGCACGACATACGCCGCGAGTTCGACATACGCGTGGAGTGCCCCGAACCCGACGAGACGGATGCCGTGCTGAGGGACAAGCTTCAGAGCGACCCTGAGATCCTGGCGGTGATGAAGCGGGCGAGGACGCTCATTGAAGGCAGCCGCTCCACTCTTCTGTTCGTCAACACCAGGGAGACGGCCGAGTGGCTTGCCGCCCGTTACAGGATGTGGGACGAGGGCTTCTCGATAGACGTGCATCACGGATCCCTGTCCAAGGAGACCCGGACGGAGATAGAAGACCGTTTCAAGGCGGGGGACCTGAAGGCGGTCATATGCACATCTTCCCTCGAGCTCGGCATAGACATAGGCTCCGCAGACCTGGTGATACAGTACAACTCTCCTAGAGAGGCGTCGCGCATGATCCAGCGTGCCGGACGAGCCGGGCACAGGATGGGGGAGAAGATCAAGTCTGTCATACTGGCTACGGCTCCTGACGAGGTCGCCGAAGGCATGGTCGTGGCAAGGAGGAGCGACGCGAAGGAGCTGGAGTACTTTCCGGGGAGGCCGAACCCGCTCACGGTCTTGGCCAACCAGCTCATCGCGATGACGATGAGCGCCCGCCTCGACCGTGACACGGCATATCGGGTCTTCCGGCGGTCGTCCTCGTTCAAGACCCTCAAGAAGGAGGATTTGGACGCCGTCCTGGACGAGTTGAAATCAATTAAGTTAATATTCGAAGACGACGACGGCTTCCGCCGCTCCAAGAAGGGCATGAGCTACTTCTACGAGAACATCTCCATGATTCCGGACGAGAAGACGTACCTCGTCAGGGACATAGGCTCCAGAGCCGTCATAGGCACGCTTGACGAGAGCTTCGTGATATCCTTCGCCGAGCAGTATGCGATGTTCATAGCCAAAGGACGCACATGGCGCATAATCGAGATGAGGGAGGACGAGCTCCTTGTGGAAGAGACGCGGGACATCGGCTCTGTCCCGTCCTGGGTCGGCTCCGACATCCCCGTTCCGTTCGAGGTCGCCATGGAGGTGGGCCACATGCGCAGGAAGACGGACTTCGAAAGATACCCAGGGGACGAATCCTGCGTGAACAGGATCGAGTCGTACATCAACGGGCAGAGAGAGAAGTGGCCGCTACCCACAGACAAGACTGTCACGCTCGAGGTGGGCGACCGCCTGGCAATATTGAACTGCTGCTTCGGCACAAAGGTGAACGAGACCCTAAGCAAGATATTCGCCGCGCTCCTGACTGCCCGTCTTGGGGAGAGCATAGGGGTGACCGCAGACCCATACAGGATCATACTCGAGCTTCCGCGCAACGTAGACAAGAAGGTATTGTTAGACACTCTGAAGTCGATTAAACCAGGAACAGTGGAGGCTTTGTCCAGGATAACCGTTCTTAACTCTTCGTTTCTGAAATGGCGTTTCGTCCATGTCGCCAAAAAATTCGGCATAATCGAGAAGGGCGCAGACCATCGCTACATGAATTTCAACCGCCTGTTCGATCTTCACAAGGGCACGCCGGCGTACGCCGAAGCGGTGAACATGGTTCTGTGGGAGGACTTGGACATAAAGAACACGGAACTCGTAGTGTCGCATATGGCCGAGGGCCTGGTCGAAGTCGTCCTCTCCGGGATCTCGCCGATCGGAATGGAAGGCATAGTGCGCTCAAAGGAGCTTATGCAGCCAGCACGTGCCAGTCACACCATCCTCATGGCGATGAAGAAACGCCTGGAGGAGGAGACGTTGTTCGCGTCTTGCCTCAGTTGCGCGTTCCAGTGGAGGATGAAAGTCTCAGAAGCGCCGAAACGCTTCGTCTGCATGTCCTGCGGGGGCTATATGATCGCGTTGCTTAAGAGCTACGAGCGCGACGGCATAAAAACGTTCAAACAAAGCGCTCACAGCGATCAGGAGAAGAAGGACGCCCTCAGAGTGTCCAGGAACGCCAACCTTGTGAAGGAGTACGGCGGGAGAGCGGCCGTCGTGCTTGCAGGGAGGGGGATCGGCCCGGACAGCGCATCGAGGATCCTGCGGAGCATGCACGCAGACGAGGACGATTTCCTGCGCGACATAATGGACGCAGAGATACAGTACGCCAAGACGAAAAGGTTCTGGGACTGATATTCAGATTACGCCGCCTTTGACAGTGAACTCGGGCTTCTTTTCGTCTTTATGGACAGGTGCAGGCCTGACGTCGGACGATGCAAGGAACCCTTTTGACACGATATACACCTCGGACGACGTGTCGCGGGATGCGTCAGGGGAGGTTATCCTCACAGAGCGGAACCTTTTTTCCAGTTCTTTTGTAAGGCCGTCGATCATGTCGCCCATGAACGCCTTCATCACGCATGTGCCGTTCCTTTTCAGCACGCGGTCGCACACGTCCACCGCAAACATGCAAAGCTCCATCGACCGCGCATGGTCCGTGGAGTAATGGCCGGCGATGTTCGGAGCCATGTCTGAAAGGACGACGTCGGCCTTCCCGCCGAACTTCTCTAAAAGCTCGGCCATGGTGTTGCCGTCGGTGATGTCGCCTACGATGGTCGTTATCCCCTCTATCGGCCTTATCGGCCTGAGGTCCACGCCTATGACCTTCCCGCTCTCGCCCGTGCGTTCCTTCGCGACTTGGAGCCATCCGCCCGGGCTCGCGCCGAGATCGACGACGGAGTCGCCCTCGCGGAATATGGAAAAACGGTTGTCCAGCTGAATAATCTTGAACGACGCGCGGGAGCGATAGTTGAGCTTCTTCGCGAGCTTGTAATAGCGCTCGTGCTTCCTCTCCTGCACCCAGCGGTCATGCAACGCCATGGACGGACGATACGCTCGGCGCTTTTAGACGTTTGCGTTCACAGCCCTGCGTGTTTTGAAAGGAAGTTCGCCTTGGAAGCTATGACCTCGACGGGCGACTTCGACGCACCGACGATAGAAAAGCCACATGTGATTGTCAAGCAGAAATGCACGCTCGCTCGACCGCGAGGCGACCATGTTCATCCTTTAAAGACTTTTGAACAGTGGTGTTCCAGATACTCTCGCCCGGACACAGAATGCCTCGGTTGAGTCAAGGGGGGACGGACGGAAACGTCAAACTCTGGTTAAAAATTTTAATTACAATTATTGTGATTTAATCACAAATTATATATTTTAATCATCATATACAATCACTATGCTTATTGAGTTTTCAGTTGAGAACTACAAATCCTTCAGAGACCGGGCCTGTTTCTCAATGGAAGCTACCGCTGACAGAAATCATCCTGAGAACGTGATTCACAACTCGAAGCATGATGTTCTGAAAACTGCGGCGATGTATGGAGCAAACGCGTCCGGGAAGACAAAACTGATAGACGCCGTCAACATCTGCAAGATGTTCGTGATCCTGTCTCACACGCATCAGGTGGGCGGCAAGCTCAACCACACGCCGTTTGCGTTCGATTCTGGCTGCGGCGGCAAGCCGACGTTCTTCGAGGTCGTGTTCACAGCTGGAGAGACGAGGTACAGATATTCGTTCTCGTACTACAGAGACCACATCGTAAGCGAGGAACTCTTCTTCAGCCCCAACGGGAGGGAGGCGATGGTGTTCTCCAGGGACCGCCAGAAGTTCGCGTTCAACCGGGACAGGGAGATCCAAGACGCCAATTCCAAAAAGGTGAGAGAAAACGTGCTGTACATATCGGTCGCCGCTCAATTCAACTACAAGATCGCATGCGACGTCGTTGACTGGTTCGGAAACAACCTGATGGTCATTGCAGGGGGAGGCTTCTACTCGGTAGGCGAGCTTATCGAGGCGATGAGCGCCGACAAGGACCTCAAACGTGGTGTGATCAGAGCATTGAACGTTGCAGACTTGGGCATAACCGATATGAAGAACAACGCCAAAACGAACATCGGAATGCAGGCTGGGACTCCGCTCATATCTGCTCTGCCCCTGTATCCAGTGCAGGACATATGGTTCTCGCACTCCGTGAAAAGTGCCGAGGGACATGCCCTGACCGTCGATCTGCCGATGACCTCTGAATCGTCGGGAACCACTCAGCTCGTATTGCTTGCCGGGGCAGTAATCAAGGCTCTTTCGAGATACGACTCCACCCTTGTCATAGACGAGCTGGGCATCAATCTTCACCCTGACATATGCAAATGGGTCGTGGAGCTGTTCCATGATGCGAGAAACAACCGCAACAATGCCCAACTGATATTCAACACGCACAATACTGAACTTCAGAACCTAGACGTATTCAGAAGGGACCAGATATGGTTCGTCGAGAAAGACGACACAGGCGCGTCGTCCCTGAAGTCTCTGTCGGATTACAGGGAGAGAAGCGACAAGAACATCCGGAACGGATATCTTGCCGGAAGGTACGGCGGCAAACCGTTCATATCTCCGGAGATTCTGTTTTGACTAGCAGAAGACAGCACGCGACCCTGGAGCCGCTGAACACTGTGCTCATGGTGGTGGAGGGAAAGACCGAGGCGCTGTATCTCAACCATCTGAAGGAGAGGAACTCCAATTTAGAGATAATTGTATGTGGATCTGAGAACAAGAACCCCTCCAAAATGGTCAACAACTGCATACAGAAGATGGGTGAGAAAGAAATCGATCCGGCTCACGGGGACCTTGCATTCTGTGTCTTTGATGTCGATATGAACGAAAAAGACGATCTTCAGAAGGCCATCAAACTGGCAGATCGTCACTCGATAACTCTGATAATCTCTAATCCACGGTTTGAGATATGGTTGCTGATGCATTTCAGAGACAAATTCGGTCGCTGGGCATTGAGGAAGTCGAAAGCGTTCTGAGCAAGCACCTGGGACACAAATATTCGAAGACAGATGACATCTGGAACAAAATAGGCCCATATGTGGGGAAGGCGACGGCCACGTCAAGAGCCATCAGCTTGAACGAAACCCTTGTTACGCCGATAGACTACTTCTCGCTCAGATACAGCACTGGCATGCATCTACTCATCGACAAGGTGAGTGAACTCAAGAGGAGCAACGCAGTAAAGATGGAGGACGAAAAAAAGTGGAAGACGAGCAGATGAGTGAATTTTCTGTCACGACAGGACTTCGCTGTGAAACTGAGATGCTCAGGTTTTACTGACTGTGTCCGTTTCGCCTGTAGCCTTGCCTTAAGACGCATCATGCCGGACATTGCCCCTGCCATTTGTGCTGGGTCGCACCGCCACTTGAACTTCGGCAGAATGTTTTTACGTAACATTATTCAATTGTTATAAGGATACATTGTGACCGGTAAACATACGATCTCGATCGGACCTGCATAGCCGCGTCTCACAGACATTTGATGCATTTCAATTTGAGACGACATAGTTTCTCCGCCCAAAGACAGAGATGTATGCACAGCCGTTTTATATGCACTAATTTAAAGCCTGAAATGATAATAATTTATATATAAATATCGTTTTAAGATTATGTTTTCGCAGGGAGAGATGGAAGTCCTGTCAGAGATAAGCAACGGCAACGACAGCATCCGGCACATATCCGAAAGAACGGGAAAAAGCATCCCGCAAATCTACAAGATAGCCTCCACGTTGCACAGCAAGGACGTAGCCCATCTTTGCGACGGAAAAATAATACCTGAACGGAAGACGTACGTCACACTTTTGCTCGACATCCTGAGAACATCCAACGCCGCCGCGCTGTCAGGGAACGCGCTCGAGCTTCTGAAGGAGTTCGAGGAGAGCAGGACTGTGGCAGAGGTGGCAAAAAGGACTGGCTTGCACCAGACGTCTGTTTCTAGAAGGATAAGGAAGATGGTGGCTGTGGGCCTGATTTGGAAGAGCGGCTCCAAATATGTCATCAACGACAAGCTGATGCCAGGTCTAAGGCCCATGGCAGATGCATATGCTGAATACAACAAAGCCAACGACATGCGGACCCCGCCCGGGTCCAAAATATACCATGCTACGAAAAGCCTCATAATTTTTGCAGACGGCCGCGGTGATGATTTCACTAAAACAGCGTTTTCCAAATATGAGGAATACGGGCTTAAGTTCTACCCCGGCACATATTATTGCGTCAGTCCGCCAATGGATGTGACCCTGCGTGACGCGTTTATCCATTCATTATTAATCCTTGAAACTGCCAAGGAATGGAGGCTTAAAATGATGGCTTTGATTCTTTACGTCAAGTTTAAAGACGAACTCCACGATATCACACATCCTATAAAGGACGACATGGACCGTGTTCTGAAAGGAGAAAGAATAAAAGGGTGGGTAAAACTTGCCGAGATGCAGGAACGTGCGGACATGTATGGTGTGTTGCTGAGATGATTACCAACTACCAGGACATACTGTCCCTGTTAAAAGAGGTTGAGACCTTTGCAGAATCGGAGATGGCGGCATATATAATCGGGGGAGGTGCCCTGATGAAACATGGAATTAAGAGCCAGACGAAGGACATCGATCTCGTAACTCGCAGTACAGAAGAATTCAACATGCTCACAGAAGTGTTCTATGATCTGGGATTCAGGTCAGAGATGCCAGAGCCGTCATACTCACGCTTGGCACTCGCACATATTTTGACGAGGGACGACTACCGTATTGATCTCTTTGACAGGGTCGTGTGTAGAAAGCTCTATCTCTCCGAGGGGATGATGTCCAGATCAGTCACGGAGCCGTCTTTCAAAAAACTCCGTTTGTGCGTATGTGCTCCCGAGGACATCCTGATTTTCAAAGCAGTTACGGAACGTGACGGCGACCGCGATGATGCCGAAGACATCATCAGAAAACATGATGTGGGGTGGGATGTGGTAGTATCAGAAATCAAACACCAAGTGTCTGTTGGAGAAGACGTATGGATCACATGGATAGCAACCTTCTTCGACGAATTGGCTGAGAGAATGATTCCAATTCCCGCAAAATATGAGATGGATCGGCTTTCTGACGAGTACTTCAAGAGGTTCGAAAGGGAACGCCCCTACTGTTCAAAAGAATGCAGGTGAAACGCGAATCTGCGATAATCAGAATAAAATGTAAAATTTAAGAGGTTTGCGTCGGTATAACCAACTTTTGCTGTTCATCCGAACAAGGCGCTGAGGCCCGCTGCTGCGTCCTCTTCGCTGACCTTCTCTTCTTCGGGCTCCGGTGCTGCGGCTGCGGCTGCGGCGGGTGCTGCGGCTGCGGCTGCGGCGGGGGCTGCGGGTGCGACGGCGGCCGATGCGATGGCCGTCTTTATGTCGACTCCCTCGAGAGATGCGATCAGAGCTTTCACCTTGGCGGCGTCAGCGCTCACTCCGGCTGCTTTCAGGATTGCGGTGACCGAGGCCTCGCTAATCTCTTTGCCAGCAGAGTAAAGCACCATTGCACTGTAGATGTACTCCATTTGTTTCAACTCCTATTTAGCCAAATAATGCGCTCAGGCCAGCGGCTGCGTCTTCTTCGCTGACCTTTTCTTCTTCTTGTTCTGCTTCTTTCACCGCGGGCGCGGGTCCTGCGACCGGTGCGACAGCGACGGCGGCAGCCGCGGAACTGAGTCTCGCAGCTATGCTGTCATTGCTGTAACCGGATGCGGAAGCGAGCGCGAGCATCTGCCTGTCCGCTTTCGAAAGAAGCAAATCAATATTCTCTTTGGTTGGTATCGCGGCCGATATAGAGAGAGCCATAGCCTCCCTGAACGCCTTTGCGACGAGCGGTACGATAGTCTCCTTTGCAGGATACGCTATCTCTATCGCGAGTGCGAACGCGTTGCTTGCGGCCGTAGCGAACATTGTGTTATAGTGACCGTCGGGGATCGCGAGGACTTCCTTGCCGTAGATGGTCCCATCTTCGAAGGCGGACCTAAGGTCCATTCCAACGATCATGGGGAGTATTCCCAGCTTGGGGAGCATCGCAGCTACGTTGGCCGGGATCGGTTCCCCGCTCTTGACCAGCGTCGTATCCTTTTTAATCACTATCTTCCCTGCCTCGATGGCGGCGGGAAGGCCTAATTTTTGAAGTTCACCGATGATCGGACCTGGCCCGAACGGAGTAGGCCCCTTCGACACGACTATGTCAAAAGGCGCCGTCTGCCCCGCCTTGGCGGCGGAGGGCGTCATCGTCGACTCAAGCTTCTTGTAAAGCCTGAACGGGTTCATGCCCGTTGCGACGATCGCGCACTGTCCGTGGACGGCATCTTTCAGTCCTTCGACGCCGGGTTTCTTCTTCGCGGCCTCGTCCAATGCGATGACGATCAAGTTGTTCTTGGTCATCGTCACATCGGCATGGCCGCGGAGGCCCGCCCTCATAGACTGTATCTGCTGTCCGGGGATTCCGTGGAGGTCCACCACCGCAACGACGGGGTTGTCCACGATATCCTTGACGATCTCGCTCACCATCTCCTTCTTCCAAGTTGCGACGTGTGCCATTTCAGACCTCCTTACAACACCTTCTCCGAAGGCCCCATGGACGTCTTGACGTAAGCTGACGCGATGTTCAGCTTACCTTTCTCAAGGCGCAAAGCTACACGCTTGACAACGGTATCTACGTTATCCGCGATCTCCTCCGCCGGCATGCTCGCCGTTCCCACAGGCACGTGGAAGGTCTTTCTGTCTTTAGTCCTGACCGTCACAGACTTGCGGAGGCCTTCGACCATGGCGGCGGGATCTGCTCCCGGCGGTATGGGCTTAGGCATTTTTCCGCGAGGACCGAGAACGGTACCGAGCCTCTTACCGACGACCGCCATGAGCGGCGCCTCGGCAATGAAGTAATCGGTGCTGTTCGCGATCTTCTTAGCCTGCTTCTTGTCGTCCGCGATCGCTCCGAGCTCCTCGGGGGTGATCACAAGATCGGCAACGTCCTTGGCTTTCAAGGCTAGTTCGCCACCACCAATCACGCAGACGCGAACGCTCTTTCCCCTGCCGTTCGGGAGGACTATGTCCTCCTGTATACGGTTCTTGGGAATCGAGAGGTCGACGTCTTTGAGATTGATGGCCAACTCAACCGTTTCAGTAAAATTGCGCTTCTTTGCACTCTCCAGTGCCTTCTGCACAGCCATTACGGTTGGTTTTTCTGCCAATACAATTCCTCCTCGTAGTACATGCGAGCCTTGCGGCTCTCCTACAAGCAATCACCCTAAGATTCGTTTTATATTTAAATGTTAGACATCTCGACTGAGCGGGTTCGGCGAGTTCAGAGCCTCGGGATTGCTTTAGCCTTACGGGGCCGCAAGGGTCGGAGGCTGGAGGAGACGTGCTGTCCGCTGCCCCGCAAAGCGGGGCCTTGGCGGGCTTTTCACACGGCTTTGCCGATCTCGGTCGCCTCCTTCACTTCTTTCAGGCGCCCGGTCTTCACGTCGTACGTGTATCCGTATATCGGGATGTTCTTCGGCACGAGCGGGTGGTTGCGAACCTTGCGGACGTCGTCCGTCACGCTTTTCTCAAGGTTTCCAAACGGCAGGAAGTTGATGTACTGGCCATAGTCGGAGCCGCCTTCCTTCTTGGCGTTCCTCCACTTCTTCCCGTCGAACTCGGCGGTCTCCAGGCTCTCGGACAGCAGGTCCCAGATCACTTGGTTGCTGAAGGTCAGCATCCCGCAGTCGGTGTGGTGTATGATGAACCATTCCTGCGTGCCCAGAAGCTTGTGGGATATTATCAGGGAGCGTATCCCGTCCTCGCTGGCTCTTCCGCCTGCGTTTCGTATCACATGGGCGTCCCCCTCGGACAGGCCGGCGTACTTGGCAGGGTCCAGCCTTGCGTCCATGCATGTGAGTATGGCGAACTTCCTGCCAGGCGGCAGAGGCAGCTTGCCTTTGTCCCCGAAGTCCGCAACGTACTTTTTGTTGGCGGCAAGCACTTCTTTCAGTATTTTGGTCATTTTGCTTCCCAAATAGTAATATATGAATATACATTTAAATTATGCTGCTATACATATTCTTAAAAGGATAATAATGACTTCAGAAACGGTACCGGTCCTCGGCTTGCAACGAGATTGAGAGGCACCGCTCAAAATATTTCCATTACGCCGTGAATAAGCTACAAAAATGCAAATATTTCCATTATGTTGTAAATTATTTATATTATATGGCCCATGTGGATTGTGAGGCCCATGATTGTTGACGGAATGGTCCTAAGGGACGAATACATCAAAAGACTTGATGCGCACAGAGACAGAAAGGGCGTGGCAAAAATCGTCACAGGGGTGCGCAGATGCGGGAAATCCGTCCTGATGAGACAGTACATCGATCATTTGAAGGAGTCTGGAGTGAACGAGGAGGATATTGTTTACATAAACATGGAGTCCTCGGAATTCAATACCGTGGACGACTTCCGAGAATTCGGAGACGTCCTGGACGATCGCATCCCGCCCGATTCTCATGCATACGTGTTCATCGACGAGATACAGAACGTGTCTGGATGGGAGAAGAACGTAAGCTCCATGATGGCAGATCATGACGTCGACATATACATCACTGGGTCCAACGCGTATCTCCTGTCCTCGGAGCTCGCGACGTTCATATCCGGAAGGTATGTGGAAGTCAAGATGATGCCTCTCTCGTTCGCGGAGTACCTGGAACTCCATCCGGTAGACGGCGATCGCACCATCGATTCGAGATTCAACGACTACCTCCGATACGGGGCGCTTCCCATCGTCAACCCTGACAAGGCCGCCATGCAGGACACATACGACCTGCTGACTGGGATATACAACACGGTGCTAATCAAAGACGTGCTGAATCGGCTGGAGATACGTAGCTCGTCGACTCTTACAAGGATAACGAAGTTCCTGATGTCCAACATAGGCAACCGCACCAACACGTTCACCATCGCCAAGGAGCTGGAGCTTTCCAATGCGACCGTCGAGAAATACGTCACGGCGCTGGAAGAGGCCCTTCTTATCTACAAGGCGGAGCGCTACGACGTGCGCGGGAAGAGGATCCTTAAATCCAACGGAAAATACTATGCCTCGGACACTGGAATAAGGAACGCGGTGCTGGGCTCGGCCGCGGGGGGCGACATGGGCAGACAGATAGAGAACGTCGTCTATCTGGAACTCAGAAGAAGAGGTTACGAAGTCGTCGTGGGCAGCTACATCGACTTGGAGGTAGACTTCACCGCGTTCCTAGGCGACCGCGTGGAGTACTACCAGGTCACGCAGACGATGCTGAACGAGGAGGTCGCGGAGCGGGAGGCGAAGTCCCTCAGGAGAGTCAGAGACAGCTTTCCGAAGACGATACTGTCCTTGGACCGCGTAATGGCCCGACCGGGAGACGGAATCGAGCATCTGAACGTCATCGATTGGCTGTTAGGCGAGCGTGGGTGACTCCTCCCCCGTTCTTCTTGCAACGTCTTTTATCGGCAGTCATCCGTGATGCATGCTCTCAGCACCGGATAAAGAGCTTTCGGGGCAGCTGCATTCTATGTATTCTTTAAGGACCACGGCAACGAACTCCGCGAGCTTCACGGGAACTGCGTTCCCTATCATCTGCTCCCTGTCAGTTTTGGACCCGGTCCACTTGAACGTGGGCGGGAAGGTCTGTATCAGAGACCTTTCGAGCGTGTCCAAGGCGCGGACGCCTTCTACCGGGACGGGGTCTCCGGCATGGCCTCTGTATCCATTCGGCACGGGCCTATTGACTCCCCTCATCGTCGGGGCCGGCTCGTCTATGGAGAACACCGCACGCCTCGAGTAGTTGCGCGGATGCCTATAATAGTGTTCGAACCCCAGCCCGTCTCCGAAATACCCTCTGAGCGTGAGGGGCGTCTT
>JAITOF010000022.1 GCA_031290095.1 Candidatus Methanoplasma porotermitis | reverse complement strand
AATAAGCCTCTAAGCGACCAGCCGATTGACGCGATCCTCCTTTTTCATAAGCAAAATTACGATTACTCCAAGGTTCGCGAGCATGCGGAGTTCAACATCAACAAAGACAAGATACAAAGTAGCGTTGATGCTTTTCTGTCATGCTTCCTTTCTGGGTCTGACAGAGAGATTTACGGGGAGATACTCAAAGACGCCAAAGTCCATGACGGGCCCATAACCCGGTATTTGATTGACAAGTATTCTTCGGTCATATCTGAGGCGGTAAACAATTATATTGGTCAGAAAATCTCCATACAGTCTTCCAATGAAACAGTTCCAGAGGTTGTTAAGCCCTGTTCTTCGGACGAGCTATACCACATCAAAGGCTGGAAGGACCCTGATCAGGCCTACCTCAAAGTGCTGGGTCCCAAACAATTTGTTGTTGTCAGGGGCAGTTTCCTCAACAAGCTCTCCCCCAACTGTGAAAAGGCTAAGAATCAAAGACAGGAACACCTTGCCAAGATATCGAGTGGGAGGTTGACACAGGATGTCGAATTGTCAACGGCTTCTGCAGCAGGAATGCTCGCTTACGGTACGAATGTCAATGGATGGGTCGTGTGGGTAAATGATAATGACAGTCCATTGAAAAAAGCGCGTCCTGATCTATATATCTAACAGCGACAAACCCTCAGCGAATCCTTTGAGTGCGACCCATGATTCCAATGTGGGCGAAATGACGCGCAGAGGACGCACGCTCCGACTGTGAATCCCAGGATGGCATTTCACCTTACAATCTGCACTATATTGTAATTACATATTGCACATATGCCTATAGCAGTCAATATGAATGAATCCCGTACAGTCAAACGGCTTGTCGTCAAGACACAACCAACATATGATGGAAGTTAGAGGAATCCCATGATGGAAGTTAGAGGAATCCCATAACTATTTCCATTGTGAGGCCATCGTGGCTCTGATGTCTGACGACTATCTCAAACGTACGATGGATTCATATGTCAAAGAATGCCTAGAGTCGATGGGCGCAGTGTTGATATAAGGGCCAAAATGGTGCGGGAAGACTAGGACGTCGGAGGAGCTTGCCGGAAGCACGCTCTATATTGAGAACAAAGACCAGATTGATTCTATTAAACTGGCGATCCGCAATGGAGTAAGGAAGGCCCTCGATGGCGACACCCCTCGGCTCATCGACGAGTGGCAGGGAGTCCCAGAAATATGGGATGCGGTCAGGTTCGAAGTCGACCACCGCAGGAAAAAGGGACAGTTCATACTCACGGGTTCTTCCGCCCCCCCGGAAGGGTCCGTGATGCATTCCGGGGCCGGCAGGATAGCCAGGGTCACTATGCGCACGATGAGCCTGTTCGAGTCGGGAGAGTCCAACGGGCAGGTGTCCCTCAAGGACCTTTTCAACCCCGACTGCGAGGTCGACGGGTACTCCGATCTGAAAGTGGACGCCTTGGCTCGCGCCATTGCGCGCGGCGGATGGCCCGAGAGCCTCGCGAATCCCGCGACAGGGCGCAGAGGATCGCATCCCAGTATGTCAAGGCCATAGTGAACTCGGACTTCTCTCGCTTCGACGGCGTGAAAAGGAGCCCAGTCCTCATTGGGAGGATTGTTGAGTCGATATCCCGCAACGTCTCAACTTCCGCCAGCAGGGAGGCCGTCCGCCGGGACGTGAACGGCTCCGGAGGCGCCATGGCCGAGTCGACCCTCGCAGACTACATCGATGCCATGGAAACAATATTCCTAATCGAGAACCTCCCGCCTGGAACCCCCACATGCGTTCCAGAACGAGGCTGATGAAGACGGCGAAATGGCACTTCACGGATCCTTCGGTGGCCACCGCGTCCCTCATGGTCTCAGCGGACGCCCTGCTCGCAGACTACAAAGCTTTCGGGCTTCTGTTCGAATCCATGTGCATCAGGGACCTGCGCGTGTACTCCCAGCCTCTGGACGGCGCCGTCAGCTACTTCCGCGACAACAACGGGAACGAGGTGGACGCCATCGTCGAGCTCCCTGGAGGGAAGTGGGGCGCAATAGAGATAAAGCTTGGAAACGACTACATCGACGAGGGCGCGAAGAACCTCCTCAAGCTGAAGAGCACCATCGACACAGAGCATATGAAGCCGCCGTCGTTCCTGATGGTGCTGACCGCAGGCATGTATGCATACAGAAGGCCGGACGGGGTGCTTGTGGTGCCTGTCGGATGCCTCAGAGACTGAGGTTCCTCTTTCTTTGAACGCTGGTACCCGGCGCGAAGAATCGAATGCCAGCCGTTAGGATTCTGACATTTGAGAGAGACTTTTCGTATGGGTGGTATGTGGGCCCTGTCGGATTTGAACCGACGACCACCCGGTTATGAGCCGGGCGCTCTACCTGTCTAAGCTAAGGGCCCTTGTTATAAGATGGCGCCGTCGCACGGGATCGAACCGTGGACCTTGGGATTAACAGTCCCACGCTCTACCTGCTGAGCTACGACGGCCTATGTGGGACAGCAAAGGACAGGTATTAAAGATTTACGTTAACCCAATATGCCTGACCTTATCGCCTCTACCTTGTCTACGACGTCGTCCAGAAAGCGGGGGAGATCCGTCATGAACGTGTCATACCTGTCTGATACCGTAGCCCCGCCGCTGGTCGCGACTATCAGCCCCTCCTGTTCCAAAAGCCTCAGGGAATACCGAACCTTGTGCTTCGGCATCCCCAGGATCTCGGAGAGCCGGATGATGCCGATCGGCTGGTTCTCTTTCGTGACCTTGAGCATCTCAATGTGCCTCCGCAGGAGCTCCAGCTCCTCCCCGGTCCTTCCGAGCATCGAAACCGCATCCATGGCGCATCATGGCCTCTTTGATTTAAATCATAATGCACGGTGCCGTCCGGCCGCATCAAAAAAAGGCCGTGACGTCAGCGTCCGTACCACTTCTGTTTTCCCCACTTGGAATAATTGGCCCAGTAGCCCTGTATGAACGAGCCGCAACAATCCAATGCTTTCTTCTCCGCATCCCCGCCACGGTGCACCTTGTAGCAGTTCAGGCATTGAAATCTGAGATCTGGGGCCTTCTGTCTTGCCATCGCGACATGATTGACGACGCTGTTAATAAAACTTTAGCAAAGAACATGCCCAGGCGCTCCGTTCGCAATGTGGCGGAGGGGTCCTCGCGTGGCGACCGCGCATTATTTATTTAATAAGATTATTCCAAAATCGCCGACTATGCTACGGCGGCGCACCTGGGGCGTGATTTACAGTTGATGTTATTTAGTTTTATTCCTAAATCTTAAATACTGTTTTTGCGCTTAGGGTAATTCCTATGAATAGGATTAAGGTCATCAATGAACCGTCTGAGTTAGTGCCCATGCTCAGATCGGTGGACACTCCTGTGAAAAGAGACGTATTGAAAGAGGTGACCTTGGAGTGGAAGACTGCCGATGACATCGAGAAAAAATTCGGGCCCGAAGGCAGGAACGCCATAACGTTCTTTGAAAAAATGAAACTGGTGGAGACCCGCTGGCTCTCTGTGAACGGCGGATACCCCGAAAAATCTTACCACACCTATTACAGTTCTTTTAACATAAATGCGCAGTGGCCTGTCTACGAGATCAGCGACGTTCTCGCCGCAGCGATGATGGGCGACGAAGAATACGCCTTGGTCGAGGCCCGCATACTTTCAGAGGTCGACAAAGAAGGTCGGTTCTCTGGCGACGTCGCCGAGGCGCTAGGCCTCTCGTCCACGATGCTCAAGAGCCTGGTCCGCAGATCTGTCAAGATGGACTACCGTGGCCACCGCATAGAACTCATAAGAGAAGAGTGAAATGCCTGGCATTTGGGTTATGCGCATAGGTCACCGCCCTCAGAGGGACAAGCGCGTGACTACTCACGTTGCGCTCACGGCGAGGGCCATGGGCGCGTCCGGGATATTCGTCGATACTGCGGACCCTGTCCTTGAGGAGAACGTGCGCAGCGTCGTAGAAAGGTTCGGCGGGGACTACTCCATCAGAACGGGCATAGGATGGAGAGACGCTCTGAACGGATTCGACGGCGCCGTCGTGCATCTGACGATGTACGGCCAGAGGCTCGAAGAGGGGCTGTCTAAAGTCCCTTTCGACCGAGATCTGATGATAGTCGTCGGGGCAGAGAAGGTGCCGTTCGAAGTCTATGAGCAAGCTGACCTGAACATCTCTGTAGGCAACCAGCCACATTCTGAGATCGCGGCCCTTGCCGTGTTCTTGGACCGTCTCACAGCAGGCAAAAATCTATATTCGGAACGCGATGGAAAGATGTCCGTTGTGCCGAACGAACGGGGGAAGACTGTTGTCGAGAGAACTTCCTGACGAGGCAGAGTGCATCAGGATGCTGTACGACGCCGGGTGCAAAAAACGAGTCGTCATCCATTGTTGCACAGTGAAGGCCGTCGCCGAGGAGATGGTACGAAACATAAAAGCCGCTGACGGCAGGCTTGTCTTGGCAGGCGCCCTGCTCCATGACATCGGCCGCTCCGTGGACAACTCCATAATGCATGCGACGGTCGGGTCCGACATCGTAAGGGGCTTGGGTCTTCCGTCGGAGCTTTCGGAGATCGTCAGGAAGCATACGGGCGCCGGGTTAGACGCAGACGACGTCCGAGATTTCGGGCTCCCGTCAGGGGACTACATCCCCAGGACGCTGGAGGAGAAGATCGTCGCCCATGCGGACAACCTGGTGAGCGACGACCGTGTCGTCGGACATGTCCATTCAGTGGAAAAACTACGCGCCAAGGGCGCGGTTCGCGGAGCCGAGCGCGTGGAAAAGCTCCATTGGGAGCTGTCCAGTCTCTACGGCATGGACTTGGACGTCATACCCGAGATAATCGGCGAGCGCCCCCGCATCGCCGTGTCATGACGGGCGTTCCACCCTCTGAGGGAAGGAGCTGAGTATGATGACGTCGCCTACACCGCGCACCCATCTCATCGGTATCGATATCGACACGCCTTCGTCCACGACAGCCGGGTTCGCCCTTTCAACGTAAATCCCGCTGGCACGCATGCTCGACACGTCGATGACTACCTCGTCGGCAACCCCTACGAAAAGGCCCTCCGGAGTGTATATCTCAAGACCGATTATGTTGCCTACGCTCTCAAGCATGCCCCTCAACTTATTTATCCCAATATAAGCATTGCCCACGGGACAGGTGTCGGAAATGGTTACTGAATTGACTGATGCAACTATAGAGGAATTCATAAAGAAGAACAAGGTTGCGGCCGTAGACTGCTGGGCGCCTTGGTGCGGCCCATGCAGAAGGATGGGCCCGATCGTTGATGAAGTCGCCAAGGAGCTTTCTGAAGAGGCGGGCATCGCAAAACTCAACGTGGACGACAACCAGAAGACGTCCTTGAAATATGGAATCAGAGCGATACCCACCGTTCTGTTGTTCAGGGACGGCGTCCTTGCGGACACGCACGTGGGCCTTGTCACAAAAGACGACCTTGTCGGCCTTATCAAAGAACTGCTTTGAGATGAATGCCGACGTAGTTGTCATCGGATCTGGACCGGCCGGGATACAGGCGGCCATAAGCTCGTCGAGGCGGAAGGCGGACACCGTCCTCCTGGGCAAACCCTCTAACAGCGCCATTTCGGGCACGGAGATAGAGAACTACTTCGGGTTCGCAGGAGTGACAGGGGGAGACTCCTTGCTTTCCAACGGGGTGTCTCAGGCAAAGGCGTTCGGGTGCAATGTGATTCCTCAGAACGTGATCGGGGCGTCTGCCGACGGCGGGACGTTCTCGATGGAGATAGAGTCAGGAGAGGTGATAGTCTCGAAAGCCGTGGTGATCGCCACAGGCGTGTCGAGGAACAAGCTGAACATCCCGGGAGAGAAGGAGTTCTTCGGGAAGGGCGTGAGCTACTGCGCCGACTGCGACTGCAATTTTTATCGCGACGTCCCGGTAGCCGTCGTGGGGGCCGATTCTGCCGCTGCCGCTGCCGCTAAGCTGCTCAGCGGCTATGCGTCCAAAGTTTATTGGGTGACTGAAGGGATGGTTGCCGACGCGCGCCTCGTCGACGAGGCGAGAAGGGCTGGCGCGGAGATTGTTCCAGACGTGCCTGTCGAGATTCAGGGGGCATCTGCCGTCGATGCCGTCGTCTTGAAAAGCGGAGGCCGCATCTCTGTCAACGGAGTGTTCATAGAGCTCGGCGGACGGTCGTCCGTGGATATCGCCATGGACTTCGGCGTCATGCCGGAAGCCGACGACACGATCAAAGCGGGCGCCGGCGGCGAGACGTCGGTCGAAGGCGTCTACGCCTGCGGAGACATCACCGGAAGGCCCTGGCAGGTCGCCAAGGCTGTGGGTCAGGGCTCGGTGGCGGGCGTGAGCGCCGCCGACCATTCGAGGAGATAAAATGACAGTCGAAGATTTAATTTCGTCAATGCTCAGAGAGGAGGGCGGGTTCCAGAAGGCGTTCAAGAGCATATTGGACGAAGAGCTGGACCTCTCGCTCAGCGAGTTCTGCTCTATCGCAGGAATCTCGCAGAGCACCATGTACAAGATATTGGAGGAGAACAGGGAGCCGAACCTCAGGACGATTCGCCTGATAATCAAATCTCTGAGGACGCTGTACCGCACCGGGACTGAGAACTTCGTCGCCGTAGTGGCCTCGCCTTCGTTCGTGGAGGCGCTTCCGAGGACGATGGAGGCCTCCGGCACTGACGTGAAGATCAAAGAGTACCCCATATCCACGGTAGAGGACGCGATAATCGCCGCCGTCCGTGCGGAACGCGACGGCGCCCTGGCCGTGGTGTGCGCCCCCATAATCGCCCTGGTCGTTGAGAAGATACTCTCGATACCGGTGGTGTCCGTGATGCCGCTTGGCAGCGTGATCAAGGCGCTCGACGTGGTTAAAGGTCTTATCTGAATAAATTAAAATACCACATTAACTTTAGAACAGTCCGAGGCATCATGTTCGAACTTCAAGTCGTAAGCAACACCCCTCTCAACGGGATTCCGGACATCAACGTGGTGGCGGAGACGTTTCTGGTGCAGATAGGGTACATTCCCAAAGGGTACGACCCCAAGACGCAGGCCGAGAGCCTGAGGGAGAGCGTGCCTTACCGTCTTTTCATGGATTACTTCATGGGCAACGCCGCGAAGGCCTGGGCCGTGGAAGAGTTGGCGGCCCTTCTGGGAACCACGAAGCCCACCATCTACCGGCACATCAACAAGCTGAAGTCCGTGGACCTCCTGGAAAGCATGGACGTCGAATACGACGGCGCCGCTCGCAAAGGATATCGCATAAGGTACGGGGACCTTGCCAAGGCATGGAGCTTCACCGAGGCGAACGTCACGATGGCTATGGAAAACTATCGCAAGACTGTGACCCATTTCCAGACGCTCGCCCGGGCGGACAGATGACCGACGGCCGCATGCGGGAGCTCTGTCGGCGGCTGATTGACGCCGCGATGACGGAAGAGATGAGCAGGGACCGGCTCCAGTCCCTTAAAATCAAGTTGTGCCACGAGTACGGGCTGGACGAGGTGCCTCCGAACTCGGCGGTTCTGGCATGCACCAGCCCCGACGAGAGGAGAAGCTTGGAACGCCTGCTCGTAAAGAAGCCTATGCGCACCGCGAGCGGGGTCGCAGTAGTCGCCGTCATGACGTCCCCTCACCCCTGTCCCCACGGCAAATGCACGTACTGCCCCGGCGGCGTCGATTCTCCGCAATCGTACACTGGAAAGGAACCCGCCGCAAGGAGGGCGGAGAGGGGGCGCTTCGACCCGTACGAGCAGGTGACGGACAGGATCGGACAGCTAACTGAAATCGGCCACAGGACCGACAAGGTTGATCTGATAATCATGGGAGGCACGTTCACGTCCCGCGAGGCCGAATATCAGAAGTGGTTCGTCCGCAGATGCCTTGACGCCATGAACGGCTCTGACTCCGATACTTTGGAGGATGCGCAGACGCTCAACGAGACGGCGGAACACAGGTGCATAGGCCTGACTGTGGAAACGCGTCCGGACGTCTTCACAAGCGAACAAATAGACGCCGCGATGGCGATGGGGGCCACGAGAGTGGAGCTGGGCGTGCAGATATTGGACGACGACATCCTACGCGGCGTCGACAGGGGGCATGGGACGGCAGAGGTCGTCCGGGCGACGAGAGAATGCAAGGAGAGGGGTTTGAAGGTATGCTATCATTTGATGCCCGGCCTTCCAGGCGCGACCCCTGAGAAGGACATGGAGTGCTTCAGACGCGTCTTCGAGGACGAGGCCTTCCGTCCGGACATGCTGAAGTTCTATCCTACGCTGGTTGTACCAGGAACGGGTCTGTTCGACCTCTGGGAGGACGGAGGATACGTTCCGTACGACACAGAGGCCGCAGTCCGCCTGATATCTGAGATGAAATCCATAGTCCCCGAATATGTCAGGATACAGAGGATACAGAGGGACATCCCGGCGCCGCAGATAGCCGCCGGGATCCTGAAGAGCAACCTGCGCCAGCTGGTGCAGGGCAGGATGTCTGACGACGGCAGGGAGTGCAGGTGCATCCGATGCAGGGAGGTCGGACACACGGGAACGGTTCTGTCGGACCCCGCCCTCGTGGAGAGGAAGGTTCTGGAGTACAAGGCCTGCGGAGGGACGGAACGGTTCATATCCCTGGAGTACGAAGACTCGCTGATCGGGTATGCAAGGCTGAGGACGGACGACAATGCCACGATCCGCGAGCTCAAGGTGTTCGGGAGGATAGCTTCCATCGGCGACGACGGAGAGGACTGGCAACACCGCGGGTTCGGGAAGGAGCTGGTGTCTGAAGCGGAGAGATATGCCATCCTAGACAGAAAGAGCCGCATACGCGTGACCAGCGGGATAGGCGTGAGAAAATACTACGAAACGCTGGGATATCGTCCAGAGGGGCCGTATATGGTCAAGGACCTCAGTTAATGATTATGCGGCCGTCCTCTATGCGCATCCTGTCGGTTTCAATGACCATCCTGCCTTTGTCGTCCACTTTCCGGGGAGCGTCGAAGACGTTTCCGGAAGCGGCGACGAGGAGATATCTCAGCGAGCCTCCGACCGTGTCGATCACTAGGTCCTCCAGAATGCCGATCTGGCGGCCTGATACGGTCGCCACTTCCATCCCTATCAGCTCTCTTGTGAACATCTTGTCTCCCATGACATCACCCGTAGAAAGGAACGTCGTTCCATCCGGAGCGGCGTTTCCTCATCTCTTTGCCCATTTCACTGTAACTCTTGAACACTTCCTCCGTCACCGAAGGCTTGACCGTCTCCATCGCCGCCTTGAAATGCTCCAGCCCGACATGCTCCGCAGACTTGTCGCTGCGGTATGCCATGAGCCCCGCCTCGCGGCATAACGCCGCGATATCCGCTCCGACATAGCCGTCGGTGTCTTCTGCCAAGGACTCCAAGTCCACGTCTTTTAGAGGCATGCGGCGAGTGTGCACTTTCAATATGCTCAGCCTGGCGGCCGCGTCCGGCTTGCCTACGAGGATCATCCTGTCGATCCTCCCGGGCCGCATCAGCGCTGGGTCCAACATGTCGGGGCGATTGGTAGCCGCCATTATCATCACGTTGTTGATGCTGTCGACTCCGTCGATCGCGGTCAGGAGCTGTGCCACCGTTCTCTCCCATGCCTGAGCCTCCCCTCCGCCTCTCCTAGGGGCTATCGAGTCGATTTCGTCAAAGAAGATTATGCAGGGGGCCATCTGCTTGGCCTTCCTGAAGATCTTTCTTATGGCTGCCTCCGTCTCCCCCATCCATTTGCTGACGATCTCCGGCCCGCCGATGGATATGAAGTTCGCGCCGGAGCTGTTGGCGACTGCTTTTGCGATGAGCGTCTTTCCCGTGCCGGGCGGGCCATAAAGGAGTACGGACCTCCCCGGCTTGACGCCTAGGCGTTCGAACGGCCTGCCGTCCTCGGACGGCAGGAAAACCTCTTCCAGCTCTCTTCTTATGTCCTCCAGCCCGCCGATGTCCTCCCATGTGACCTTTGGTATGTCTACAGCCACCTCCCTCATCCCGCTGGGCTCTATGCCTGCCAGGGCATCGACGAAGTCGCCCATGGTCACCTTCATCGTCGACAGGGCCTCGCGCGGTATCGGGCTGTCGAGGTCGAGCGACGGAAGATGCCTGCTCAGACATTTCATAGCGGCCTCTCGGGCAAGCGCAGAAAGGTCTGCGCCGACGAACCCCTGGGTCATGCCTGCGAGAGCCTCTGTGTCGACGTCGTCCCCGAGCGGCATGTCCCTTGTATGCACGTCGAGGATGTCTTTGCGCCCGGACCGGCCTGGTATGCCTATCTCTATCTCTCTGTCAAACCTGCCTGGCCTCCTCAGCGCCGGGTCGATCGAGTCCTCGCGGTTAGTGGCGCCTATGACTATCACGCCGCTCTCCCCTCCCATGCCGTCCATGAGCGTGAGCAGCTGGGACACCACGCGGACCGTCGCCTCTCCATTGGAGCTGTCCCTGTCAGGCGCTATGGAGTCCAGCTCGTCAAGGAACACGATGCTGGGCGCCTTTTTTTCAGCCTCTTTGAATATCTGCCTCAGCTTCTCCTCTGACTCGCCATAGAACTTGCTCATGATCTCCGGCCCGCGCACGGAAAATATTGCGGCCCCGGACTCGTTCGCGACCGCCTCCGCTATCAATGTCTTGCCTGTTCCCGGCGGGCCGTACAACAGGACGCCCTTCGGCGGCGATATGCCCATCCTCTCAAAGAGCTCCGGATGTTTTAGTGGGAGCTCGATCATCTCCCTTATCCGTCCCAGCTTGTCGTCCAAGCCTCCGATGTCGTCATATGTGACGTACCCGCTTATCCTTTCCTCCATGACCGCGACAGGGGCTTCCTTTATCGTTATCTGGGTGTCTTCAACCACCTCCACAGGCCCGGAGGGGGACGTGGACACCACGCTGAACATCGTGCGGTTTCCCATCAGGGCGATGTTAGGGATGTGTATGTCCATCCCTTTCAGCAACGGGCGGCCCAGAAGCCCGCTTCTGAACACCGTGTCCATTCCTTGGCCGATGGCCGACTTGGAGGCCGCCGTCTTCGGGGCGAGAACCACTTTGTCGGCGTGCGAGACGCCGCATCTGCGTACTTTGACGATGTCGTCGACGCCTATGCCCGCGCCGGCCCTCGTGGGACCGTCGATTCTTATTACCTGTTGCCCCCGGTCCTCGTTCTCGCCTTTGAAGACCTTCGCCACAATCGTGTTTTTGCCTGATATCTCCGCGACGTCGCCTATTTCCAGGCCCAGCTGGGCCCTGGACGCCTCGTCCATGCGCGCCCTTCCGTAGCCGGCTTCGGATTGTCTCTTCGCCTTTGCGACCCGCAGATCGAGAACGTCCATCACGGCACTGATGCATTACGCAGTTTTATCTTTGTGCCTTCAGGAACGCCGCTAATGCACTCCCCGATGGAAACTCCGCACAGTGCCACACGGCATCCCTCGGCTTCGATGAAACCATCTGGCATGGGGCGAAAAAGGCCATTTGTGGCAACGGTTATCCCTTATGACGCGTATTTCGCCCTGCGGCGGGCCGAAGTTCGCAACGGAAGCCTCGCCGAGGATGGGATACAGTGCGCACAAGGAAAACCGTCGCCGAGGCTGACAAGCTGGCTAGGATTATAAAACTACTCTTGTTCATAATGGAGCATTCCGGCGTCCCGGAGTACAGCTGCGAGAAGAGCAACCACGTCTACTCGTTCAGGCAGAAGATAGCCCTCCTGGTCCTGCGGCAGGAGGAGAGGGAGTCGTACGACAGGTTCTGCCGCAAGATGGGGTCGTACTCCACCGTGATGGAGCTGCTGGGGCTGAAGATCGTGCCTCACCCGACCACGCTCTCGAAGTTTGCCAAGACCCTGGACCCGGGGCACCTCGAGAGGGTCGTCGCGTGCTTCGCCGTCGCCGTGAAGGACGAGGGGCTCGTGCTCGCGGTCGACGGCACCGCGTTCTCCAACACGGCCGCGTCGAAGCACTACGTGAAGAGGCTGGCACACTTCCGCGGCAGGAAGGTCGCCTACGGGAAGAAGGCCGCGAGGGGGTTCGTGAAGGCCTCCTTCATCGGGGACACGGACACGAAGGTCATCCTGTCGCTGGACGTGGTCATGGACCACACCCACGACTCGGTCATGGGGAAGAGGGCGCTGAAGATACTGGAGGAACACGGCATAAAGGCCGCGTTCCTGGACGCGGACAAGGGGCACGGCTGGGAGGAGTCCCGCCGCCTGGCTGGCGAGCGCGTAGGGGCCGTCGCGCTGATACCGCCGAGGGAGACCCCAGAGGGGAGGAAGGGCAGCGGCCGGCGGCGCACGAAAGGCGTGAACCGGTGCAAGATGAAGTGGATGCTGGCGGTCCCCAAGTTCGCGTTTATTTACGCCATGAGGGCGATCATCGAGAGCATAAACTCGGTCGTCAAGCGGCTCTTCGGGGACGCCGCCCTCTGCAGGCTCCTCGCGACCGTGCGGACGGAGATAGCGTGCAGGGTCGTCGCCCACAACTTGGAGCGCGTGGACAAGCTCGGGCTAGGCCGCCTGTTCGGGGCGTGATATGGTTTCATCGAAGCC
>JAITOF010000051.1 GCA_031290095.1 Candidatus Methanoplasma porotermitis | reverse complement strand
GCTACAAGCAGATGCCGTTCGGGGCGTTCGAAGTGGCGGACTCGTACCGCCTCGAGCAGTCCGGGGAGTGCATGCTCTGCTTCAGGTCCAGAAGGCTCAACATGCCCGACTTCCACGTGCTTTGCAGGGACGTCCCCGAGGCGCAGGACTACTTCGCGTTGCTGGACGGGAAGATTTACGACGAGATCGAGAACATCGGAAGAGACTACGACATGCTCGTGAACTTCTCTTCCAGGAAGGCCTACGAGGACAACAAGGACCTCATCGTCGAACTGTGCAAAGCGCACAAGAAGGACGCGCTCATCCACCTTTACCCCGACGGGATCAACTACTATTGGACTGTGAACATAGAATACCACCGGCTCGACCAGATGAACAGGCCGAGGGAGATCGGCACAGTCCAGATTGACATAGGGAACGCGAAGAGATTCGGCATAACGTACGCCGACGAGAAGGGCGAGAAACAGTACCCCGTTATACTGCACTGCGCGGTCATCGGCTCCATAGAGAGGTTCATGTACTCGCTTCTGGACACCGCCGTCGGCATCGAGAGGACGGGCGTCCCGGGATACTTGCCCGTATGGATTACCCCGGAGCAGATGCGCCTGATGCCCATGTCGGGAGACTTCGTCAAGGCGGCGCAGGACATGGCATCCAAGCTCAGAGAGTCCGGGATACGCGTGTCCGTTGACGACACCGACGCGACGGTCGGCAAGAAGGTCAGGAAGGCCAAGCAGGACTGGTGCGCGTACGCGGCTGTCATCGGCGCAGACGAGGTGAAGAGCGGCGTCCTCAAGGCGTACGTAAGGTCGGAGAACAAGGACTCCGAGGTCACGGTCGACGATCTGGCCGAGCGCATAAAGGAAGAGACGGCAGGCTATCCCGTGCGCCCGATGTACATGCCGACGGACCTCAGCAGGCGTTGCGAGCTCTGAGCGCGATATCGACTGCTCTGCGACCGCGACTCTTTACGGTGCGGTCGCCGAGCTTCTGCCGCCCGTTCGTGGCGGTGTTTATATTCCCCGACAACTCGCCGCATCGGCCATGGGTCTCGCTTCCGATGCCGAGCGGCAAGGGGCCGCAAGATCAGAAAAGATTGAAACAGGACGTCTCAGGCCATGATTTCGACAGCTGACCGGAGAAGAGACACGGTCTGAAGGACAAGGCCCATGTCCCTACGACATGACAACAATGACCGATAACCTCAGCCAACAAAACTGCAAAGTAATAGGTTCATTGTGCTCATGATTGTGATCACGCCAGCTTTGTGTGAGCGTCATCGGTCGCGTTCGACTGTCCAAGAGCTGGCCTTAGTATTCCCCTTTTTGGATAACAAGCCCATATCCTTCAACAAGTCCATCTTCCTTCTTACTGTCGGGACTGACATGGAAAGCGCGTCGCCTATGTCCTTGTACCTTGCGCAGGGATTCGCTTCAAGATAGTCCAGTATCCTTGTCTGATAGTCGTCCAGCGCGGTCGAGAACGGCGCTCGAACTGGTTCTTTCGGCCACTCATATCCTTTGCGGTAGATCCTGAACCTTAGTATGTCGTCTATCTCCAATACCTCAGGGGCTTTGAGGCCGTGCCTGATGCAGTCTGCTACGGCCCTCTGCACTCTGGACCCCCACCCCTCCACGAGCTTCGTCTCTTTGAAGAACGACGCTATCCCCATGTTTCGGGGTTTGGAGAACCCGGACTTCATCTTCTCCAGAGTTATACCTGTAGGCAGGAATCCGGGGGAGTCCACCTCTATCCTGTCATCATATACCGCAACGAATATCGGGTGCTCCTCGAGGTAGTAGTCGCGGTGCAACACGGCGTTGGAGATTATTTCGCGTATGGCCGCTTTGGGCACTTCGAACACGTCTTCCCGGTATAGGCCCTCTATCTTGGCGCCGACGAAGATGTTGTTGATCACGAACTCCTCCGCGTCGTCGATCTGCTCGTTGATCGGGCCGTTGAACTCCTTTCTATCTTCGAATATGACCTTGTCCTTCCCCCTGAATCGGGCGCATTGGATCCTTGCTTGGACGAACGGGTTGTCGGTGAGCAGGCGGAACCCTCTTGTCGGCTTCATCGCGCCACCCTCTTCGATCAGCAAACCCCAGTTTACGAGATTGGCAGGCGTAATCGCCTTTCCTGCCCTTTTGGAGGCAGTCTCGCAGAGCCTTTCCAACGCAACTGCGTCAAGCTTCTTTGGAGCATATTCCATCCTGTCGAAGGACGTGCCTGAACCCTCTGCTGACAAGCTCCTCAGATGAGGCATGTCCACACAGAGGGTGGTCCCTGCCATGCGTATGAACGTGTTCTTGTCTATCGGCTTGTTTTTGACATGGTAGGGACGGTTCGTGCCCGCTTCGACAGTGATGACTATCAAATCCTTTCCGTTGATGTTTGCCACTGCCCCGTCCACGTTCGGGTACGGGTCGCAATACTGGCAGACATCGGCGATGATGTTGTCCATAGTTCTGAATATGTCTCCTTCGATGCCTACAGGATGGCGGGTCTCGTCGTCGACCCCGAACACTATCCTGCCTCCGCCGCCGTTCGAGAAGGCTATCGCCGTCTTGACGTACTTCATCGGTTCCTTAGGAACGGCCCGTTTCAATTCGAGGGCGTTCGACTCGCCCTCATGGATGTCGTCCAGCAGTGTCATCGGTCACGGCACGATGGCTTGGGAGCGATATAATGGTTGGCAGAATGCGTAGAGCAAACAGACAGGTTGACAGCCGGCTCCGTCCCAGTCAGGGTCAGAAGTGGGACGACGTCGGACATGGCGGCGCGTCAGGAATAAAACAGATCGTCAGAAGCCACCCTGACAAAAATCAAACATCTGGATTCGGGAAACATCGGCTGTCTGGTTGAAGTTGTGTCTGGGCGTTTTGTCAATGGTAAAGATTATATTCTATGCTTGAATCTCACGGTTCAAGATGGGCAAGTAGATCAGCCCGGTAGATCGCTGCCTTCGCAAGGCAGAGGCCGCGAGTTCGAATCTCGCCTTGTCCACCATCTTTGACTCCTGCGCCAGCTAGGTTGTCGCCTTCCTTCCGGCCCCGTTGCCCTGGGAGTGTATGATGCGGTGCCTCAAAAAGGCCATGCGGTTTTAAGTTGGAACGATTATGCGTGAAAGGGCGGACGACATCCTTGACCGACGACGTTACTGGGGACAGCATACAAGAATGTTTGAGGAAGGCGATCTGCCCCAACATAGAGGTCGAGGCAAGAGGCATCGACCGATATATGATCCACACGGCATATCGCTACAGCGACGACGATGAGCTTCACATACTGTTTAAAAATACAGACGACGGTTGGGTCCTGACCGACGAGGGACACACCGTGATGTGGCTTTCCTACGAGGACGTGGCCCTGACCGACGCACGGAAGGAGAACCTCCTCAAGACCATCCGATCCAACCATGCGGAGTATGCGGACGGGGAGATCCTCGTCAGATGCACGCTGGACAACATGGGTCCAGCTTTGTATTCCATGATTCAGGCGCTGTTGCAGGCCAGCATGCTCCTGTGCATGCGCAAGGAGTCAATCAGGAACTCGTTCCTGGACGACATGAAGCAGGGTTTCAAAGCCGCACTCGGAGACAACGTCAGATACTGTTTGGACGAGGCCATAGACACCGCAGAGAAGACGTATCACGCAGACATATTCGTCGACGTGAACCCTCCGATCTACGTGTTCGGCGTGTCCAACACCGAGCGTTGCCTGAATGCCATCATTTTCATGATGCACATGCGGGAGGAGAACAGGAACATCCGTTCGGTGATAGTCGTGGACGAGGAGGCCAAGGTGTCCGAAGACAACATAAACATGGCCGTGACCAAGTCTGACAAGTCCTTCATAGGCATCAAAGGCATGAACGACGAGCTGTCATGGTATCTGAAAAAGAACTCCATCGTGACCGCAGACTGAATTTCATGCAGTCGACGAAGGATCGGTGGCCAAAGGTCAGGAAGAGAGTAAGAAACAAGGGGGAGGAGATGTCAGATACTATCAGGTTGCATGGACGATCAACGATTCCAACATAAATCGAGAGATTGGAAATCTGGAGGCTGTTCCAGACAACTATCCGAAGGCCGTGATAACCACGGACCCCACTATGAAGGATTCCACAGGCGGCATACGGATCGTCAATCACATAGACTTCCTCTTGGAAACAGACACGTGATCCAGCTCTTCGGTTGCCTCGCCGTGCTCTTAGACACATCAGAACGGGTTAGGGCGCGTGCATCCTCTCCGTCGTGGATCTGTCCGCGAAGACAGCGATGGCTCCAATAATGCTGCCCGTCGGGGCCATAACCGCGTTCGTCGGCGGGCCCATCCTCATCTTGCTGCCGTTAAGCTCCAAGTCGACGACAGGCATAAAGAGTTGATCACATGCCGTCGATCAAATCGTCGATCCATTTCTCAGAGGATAGCACATGCTGGTGCATGTAAGTCCCTATGCTGCGTCTGTTGACTATGCCGTCGCGGCCGGAATCTATGCCTGTGCCTCTGGACAGCTCGTATCTGTACGGGTAGCTCTTGTGAAGAAGCACGTCGGAGTAGTGGTACTCGTGCCCTTTGACCGCTCTGCCGCCGGACGACTCGGCTACGACGTACGACGGGCCATGGCGTTTATCGGTCATCTTCGCCTCCGCCTCGAATATGCCTGCCATCCTGTGCACGTTCCCTGACGCGTCGACTATTTGGGAGCACATGGCCATGAGTCCGCCGCATTCCCCGACCACGCGCCTGCCGTCGTCGCAGGCAGTTTTCAGCCCTTCCATGAAGTCTGTGTTGGCCGAGATCTCCGACGCGAACAGCTCGGGGTACCCCCCGCCAAGATAGCATATGTCGGCTTCTGGCAGCCTGTCTCCGGCAACGGGGCTGAACTCGACCACTTTGATCCCCGACTCGCGCATGCATTCGAGGTTGTCATGATAATAGAAGCAGAAGGCATCATCGACAGGGACGGCCGCCGTCAGACCCGCGCCGTCCGCCGTGCGGTAAGGCGGCGGTGCCTCATCTGCTATGTCAGGCGCCCTGCCCGCGATCTCCATGACCGTATCCGTGTCGATGCCGGAGGTGAGGTCTTTCAGCATGTCTGCGCCCCATTTGTCAGATGGACGGACGGTCTTAAGCCCCAGATATCTTTGTTGTAGCGCTTTGGACGAGTCCTTCCTTATGTATCCGAGCACTTTTACGTCAGTGTATGCGGCCATCGCTTCCAAGAGCTTCCGTTCGTGTTGCTCTCCCGACACGTTGTTCAGTATTGCTCCAGCTATGTCCACAGACGGGTCGAACGTCTTGAAGCCGTTCACTATTGCCGCCACGCTCCTGTTCAGGGACGACGCGTCCACCACGAGGATGACTGGAAATCCCAGCATCTTGGCTATCTCCGCCGTCGATCCGCTGTCGCTGTCGCCTGACGACCCCTCGTACAGTCCGCGCACCCCTTCCACGACGCATACGTCCGATCCGGCGGAGGCATGCCCCACCAGAGATCTTATCGACTCTTCCGACATAAGGAACGAATCAATGTTCCGTGAGTTCCTTCCTGTGGCAGCGGTGTGATACGCTGGATCGATGAAGTCCGGCCCGACCTTGAAGGGCTGGACCCTCATCCTCTCGGACAGCCTCGCCATGAGGCTGACCGCCACTGACGTCTTACCGACTCCGCTGCCCGTGCCAGATATCACGACACCGCCCATGTTATCCCTTCGCAATCTCTCTGAGCGTGTCTCCCGTCTCGGTTGACACGATTTTGTGAACGTTCATGACCATGGAGTGGGAGGAGATTTCGCCCACGGCATGCGAATATCCGGACGACAGGTAGTTGGACAGCTGGCGAGGCTGGTCCGTTATAAGTATGTCCTCCCTGCTCATGCCAGGATATGCGTGGGGGATCCCTGCCAATATCAGAAGGTCGGGGCCGAACCCCTCGACCGCCACCCGCATCTCCTCCCCTATGACGGCGTATTCGTCGAGGCCGCCGACCACCTTGTCGATTCTAAATCCTCTGTCCACAAGGTCCTCGGATATCTCTTTCGCGTATCCTCTTATCCGTGGAAGGCCTCTCTCCGGGTCCAGGTTGGCAACCATGAACGTGCTTCCTCCTAGTTCCCTGCGTGCTTCGTCGACTGCAAGCAACACGTCTGCGAAGCGGTATGCCAACTCTTTCTTTGCAAGCATGACGACGGCGACTTTCTTTCCTTCACGCAGACATCTGGCTATCCGCATGCAGACGGCGAGCTTCGTTGGCCCCTGCGCCGGCGGCAAATACTCTCTTGACGTGAGGCCGACAGCCCTTTCCATCTTTGTCGCCGCCTGAAGAAGCTGTTTCTGACGATGCGCCTCTTCGGAGCTTATGATCCCCGCGTCCCTCCCCGCCTCAAGAGCCTTGACGGCGCCGCGAGTGTTGTCCCCCATGCAGGCATGGCAGTCGACATGGAACACGTTGCAGCCTATGTCGGCCGCCCTTATGGCCGCTGGGACGTCGTCCCCGATTATCATGCTCGAGCAGGTGCCCACCACGGCGACAGTCTTCGGGTTGAATCTTTCTTTGACCGTCTTCAACGTCTCGACTAGAGGCTTCATGCCTCCGAAGACCAAGTCTTTCTCGCTCATGCCCGACGTGACCACTCGCATGCCCGCAAGCTCGAGCATCCTAGCGGCCATGAACCCGCATCCCGGCGGCCCGTGTATCACGGAAACCTCCACGTCCATGTCCCTCAGGGTGTAGAGCGCCGCCACTATCGGATTTGGGCGTGGATGGATGACTGCGCTCATTGGAACCCTTCCTTTATGAACTCGACCACCGTCTTCTTGCCTGCGGGGATGCATGGACGGTTGCCGTTGTCGTCTGCGACGATCAAATCGATGCCGAAGCCGGACACGACCTTGCGTATCGCGTCTGCGTCCATCTTGTCGCAGACCTTCCTGCTCACGGGGTCCAACACGGCTACGGCGCCGTCTAAGGCGCCCATCGCCCTGACGCACTCCAGCGTCCTGGCGACGGAGAGATACGATATCCCGGGGTTGCGCTCGCGTATCGTCGTGCGTCCGTCCTCGAAGACGACCTCTCCCCTTCCTAGCACGCCTTTGAAAGTCGACAGCGCATGCGTAACTACATCAGCGGGGACGTCCATTTTCTCGCATATCTCCAACACAAGCTCCATTGATTCGATGTATTGTAGTGAGAGGTACGAATCGGCGAGGCTCGCGTTCTCTATGCGGCCACGGTATTCCATGGATATCCCGAGCGGCTCTCCAAGGGCCGCTTTGCCTGCGACCGTTATCCTGCCGCCGTATCCGCACAGGCCATGGCCGTACTTCGACCATATGGCCGTCTCGCCGCACGGCACGATGTTCACGTTGTCAGTGAATATCGAAGCCTTGGAGTCGGATGCGTTTCTCGTGTTCTTTGCTATGCCGTAGTCTTCCGCGAGGTTGGTTATCGCGGCTATATCTGCCTTCCCGGAGCCGCCTAGGGAGCATTCCGCTATTATCACAAAATCTCCCGCCGGGAGCCTGAGCATCGAAGTGGGGGCGATGCTCACTTTACGGTCTATAAAATGCGAGCCGTTCTTGTACATGCCCTGGCCGCGAGACGTGTGAAGGAACACGCCAAGTCCGGACGTATCGAGTACGTGCGCGAGGAGATAACATGCGCTCGTCTTTCCTTTGACTCCCGTGACCTCGATGCGGAACCTCTCGTCTGCAATGAATTTCCCTACTGCTTCGTGGAATGTCATCTCGTGCGCCCATTCCGACTCGCCAGCAAGCTCGTCCGGGCAGTGCGAGGGGGCGACCTTCAGGTCGTATCTTCCCTTCGTAACGGGGCCGCACACCGACACCCCCTTCTTCACAAGGCCTTCCTTCATAGATGCGGGGGCCGTCCCATATATGTCGGCGCACATCACGCTGTCTCCTGCTTTTAGGAACTCCTCGGCGAGTATGTCCCCGCCGTGAGTCATGTCCATTATCAGAACGCGCATCTGGTCACCCGTAATGTTTTCTTATCTTGGCCTCCAGCAAGTCGGACAGCCGACGGTCCGACCCGATTGGGTGAGCGTATGATATGATGACCTGCCTCCCTTTGTGCTCGTGCGTCCCTCTGTCGGCCCCCGGCCGGAGGTGCAGGCGAGGAGGGACGTCCATCGTCAGATGCTTTCCCAAAGCGATGAACAGCGGCAACGCTATGACATGGTCGATCCCGTTGTCGAGCATCGCCTCCAGGCTCTCGTCGATCGTCGGCCTGTTCATCTCGTTGAACCCTATGCACGCGTCGTGTCCCATCCCGCGCAGGGCGTCGGCATGGAACTGCATGACCTCTCGGTTGTACTGGAGCTTCGACCCGTGGCCCATTATCATTACGCCCGTCTTTTCGATTCCTTCGTCCAGTTCTTCTATCTTCCTACGCAGTATGTCTGTAAGAAGAGGGTCTTTGCCGAACGGCTCTTCGAAATGTATCTTGATTTTTTTACCGTTAACTTCCGACGTCACTTCGGAGACGTTGCCGGGGATTCCGAGTTTGGCGGGAATGTCCCGCGTCATGTGGAGCCCCGACGCTATGAAGAAGGGCAAGCACAGTATTTCGTCGATGCCGTCTGCAACCATGCCCTCCAAGGCGACGGAAATCAGCGGGTCAGACGCCTCGTTGTACCCTATGTATATGTTGTCGAACCCTTTTTGCCTCAATATTCCCACATGGAGCTCCATCACGGCCCTGTTGAACGCCATGGTAGATCCGTGGCCCATTATCATTATTCCTCTTTTTCCCATTGCATCTCCTCCTGTCGCCCCTGCCGCATATGCCCTGCCGTGCCTTCGGTTCTTGCGAGTATGTCCAACGCCAGGTTGCGATAACAGGCGGCTTGGACGGAGTCCGGCCTGCCTTGGACGACTGTCACTCCCTCTGACTCGCATTCGCGAACAACCCTGCTGTGCGGTATCCTTGCGATCACGTCGGTTCCTATGTCTTCAGCGACCTTGTCGACCAGGAGATCCTCGGATTCGACGCCTTTTGAATTTTGTATTATGCCGCTTAGGCTGGCATAGCCCATTTGCTTCATATCTCCCACTGCGAGAGCTATGTTCTTGGCCGCAAAAATGGACATGGACTCCCCCGACGTGACTATGAACACGTCTTTGGCGTATCCGTTGCGTATGGGCATCGCAAACCCGCCGCAGACCACGTCGCCCAGGACGTCATACACTATCACGTCCGGACGATACTTTTGGATTGCGCCCAGCTCATCCAATATCTCGAAAGCGACTATGATTCCTCTGCCCGCGCATCCAGTGCCAGGACGCGGCCCGCCGCACTCGGCGCATATCACGCCCCCGTAGCCTTCGGTAGTCATCGTGTCAAGGTCGCGACAGTCCTCATCAATGAACTCAAGGATGGTCTTTGATTTTCTTCCCCCCGCGAGAAGAATGGTGGAATCGGCTTTGGGATCGCATCCGACCTGCATGACCCTGACGCCTAGGTCGGCTAGGGCGGCGGACACGTTGGAAGCCGTCGTAGATTTTCCAATTCCTCCCTTGCCATAGAACGCTACCCTCCTTATGCCGTCGTTTTGCACGGCGGCCGAGCTTCCGCATCCACAGTTCATATTGTTACAGTATTACGAATATATATTAAAAATATTACATAATATGCCGCTTAAATGACTATTAATATTACTAAGCTTTTACAAGGGAGGATATATCCAACGGAGGAACATACGTGAAGAAGAATGTCGCAATAGTGGTTCTGGCAGTTGTCTTGTTGCTCGGCGCATCCACGGCTACAGTGTTTTACAGCCAGGATAGGGGAAATAACGCCAGGGGGCTGTATGCGCTCGATGCCGCGATAGCCTACGTGGACGCTGGAGGGGCCAGCGCCACGCCGAAGGTCGTGGACACCATAGAGGTTCTCTATGAACAGGTGTACGGCGAGCCGCCCCGCAAAGGCTACACCGTCGACGATGCCAAGGCAGACGCCGCGTTCTGGGAAAAGTATTGCGGATACGATTCTATTGTCACAGTCAACGAAGACTGCACTTTCACTGTGCGCACGCAGTCTCAGGGATATGGAGCGAAAGACGTCATCCTTCCCCGGACAGACCGGATGCTGTCCATGGGCACCAT
>JAITOF010000020.1 GCA_031290095.1 Candidatus Methanoplasma porotermitis | reverse complement strand
GTTATTTATGCCAAGGGACGAGATTTTCTGATAATGGTTGACGTGTATTATAAGTCCAACAGCCACGAAAACCATGATGCGCCCCTTATTACGCAAATGCCTGAGTGGCGTGCGCACGGATGCTTCGGATTCGGATTTTTGCAACCTCGGATTCCTAGAAATAGCCGATTGCCGCTGTTCCTGCCTTTACGTCAATTGACCGTCGAAGCGGCTGGAACCCAGAAGGCATAAGGTCGGGCGACGCGGCTTCGCCCGGTCCGCCTGCCGCACGGTTGCGTTCCGCCATCCCGAAGCGAGTGTCCACGGCTTTGGAGGCGCCTGCCATAGGCGCCTGTGTTCGGGAACTCCCCGATATCATAGCTCAGTGGGCGCGTCGGGGAGGGGGGAGGTTCTCCGAACGCGCCGCCAGCCATCCAAAAAAGATTTATCGGATTCCGCGTATGCCCTCTTATGAACGGCCCGGAGCATGCGATCGTCGTCGAGGACCTTGTAAGGACGTTCAAGTCATTCATGTCGGGGTCCCCGGAGAAGGTCGCCGTAGGGGGCATATCCTTCGAAGTGAAAAAGGGAGAGATATTCGGCATACTAGGGCCCAACGGCGCCGGGAAGACCACCACGATCAAGATGCTGTCCGGCCTCCTCACGCCGACTTCCGGAAAGGCCATGGTCTTGGGAATGGACGTCTCCGACGAGAAGAGCGTCCGCAGCCTCAGGAGGAGGATCAACATAGTGGCGGGAGGGGAGAGGGGGCTGTACTACCGCCTGTCCGGCCGCCAGAACCTAGAGTTCTTCTCTGACCTCTACGGCATACCTAAGAAAGAGCAGAAGACGTTGATTAACGGCCTGCTGGAGCTCGTGGACCTCGCCGACGCGGCCGAGGTGAAGGTCGAGAACTACTCCCGAGGCATGAAGCAACGCATCCATATCGCAAGGGCCCTGATCAACTCTCCGGAGATACTGTACCTAGACGAGCCGACGATAGGCCTGGACCCGGAGATATCCAGGGGCATAAGGGGACTCGTCCGCAAGCTCTCCGACGGCGGGGCGACTGTCATACTGACGACGCATTACATGTTCGAAGCCGAAGAGCTATGCGACCACATGATAATCGTGTCGCACGGAAAGGTCGTCGGCAGAGGCACCGTCATCGAGATCAAGGACTCTATCGCCGACGTCTCCTGCATCAAAGTGGTCACCGAGGCAGACCCTGCGGTCGCAGTCGCCGCCCTCAGGGCGGAGGGGCTGGAAGCCGGCGTCGACGCCCTGCTCAACGGACGTTTCGTCACGAAGTTCGCCGCCCGCAAAGGAGACGACGCGCTGGGCTCGTACGAGGGGCTGTTCGCTCCGTTCAGGGTCAAGAGCATAGGCATAGAGGAACCGACCTTGGAGGACGCCTACCTCACTCTCGTCGGCGGGGATGCGGAATGAACCACAGGGCGGTCGTGGCCGGGTTCAAACAACAGAAGATACAGTTCTTTTCAGACCCCCAGTGGATAATACCGAGCCTGGTGTCCCCGTTCCTGTTCACCATGGTCATGCTGTTCCTTTACGGGGACGACGTGGACGGGCCGATCGTCCTCCAGGCCGTTCTGGGCGGCGGGGTCCTCGGAATGTGGGCGAACACGCTGTTCGCATCGAGCTTCACCATCTCTTACGACAGGATGAACGGGACCTTGGAGTCGATAATGGTCGCCCCGTCCTCCATCTATAGCATACTTATAGGGAGGTCCTTGTGGAGCACGGCCATCGGCCTCGTCAACGCAGTCGTGGTTTTCGTCATAGCGGAGGTCATGTTCGACGCGGACCTCACGCTCGCCAACCCCGTCCTGTTCTTCGTCATGCTGATCCTGACCCTCTTCTCCCTGGCGTCGGTGGGCATGCTGATAGCCACCGCGTTCATACGGACGAGGATGGGGAGAGTGCTCTCCACTATAGCGGAGTACCCCATATACGTGCTCAGCGGCGCGCTCGTTCCCATCACCGTCCTGCCCGAGGGGCTCAGGGTGTTCTCGTACGTGCTGGCCCCCGCATGGGGGATAGACGCGGTCAAGCGGGCCGCGATCGACGGTTGCGAGAGCATGTTCGGCGTGAGCATGGCGGTCGACGTAGCCCTGTTGCTGGCCCTCTCGTCTCTGTTGCTCGCGGTGGCATACGTCGTGACGAGGCGGGTCGAGAGAAGGATGCTGGAGACCGGAAGCGCTACGAGGTACTGACATGACGGGGACGGCTACGATAATCTGGGCGACGGCCAAGAACACGTTCATATCCAGGTTCACCGTCACGCCTCCCATATTCTGGGCGTTGCAGATTGTGGTGACGTCGTTCTTCACGATGTACTTCTTCTCCCTGCTCGCGGAATACGTAGGCAACCCGGACGTCACCGTCGCTTTTGTAGTCATAGGGAACGCCGTCCAGAGCATCGCCGCGACCACTCTGTACTCCGTGTCAGAGATACCGAGCGTAGAGAAGCACACGGGCACCCTGAGCAGCCTGATGCAGTCGCCCGCGCCGATGTTCACGGTGTTCCTAGGCATGAGCCTGTTCAGCATATTCTCCGGGGCGGTCGCCGTGACGCTTTCCTTGGGATACGCCGCGTTCTTCTTCCATGTGAGCTTCGCCGGATGCAACTTCCTCTCCATGGCGCTGACGCTTACGCTGACGTGCCTTTCCCTGACCGGCCTGGGGATGCTGATCGGGGGAGCGGGGCTCCATCTGAGGACTTCAGCGATAATCGCCAACGTCGTGGCTTACATCGGGCTCCTGATAAGCGGCGTGAACTTCCCGGTGTCGTATCTCCCCGGCTGGGTGCAAGCGGCATCCGCCTGCATGCCCCTCACGTACGGGGTGGAGGCCGCAAGGGCCGCCGTCGAAGGCGCGTCGCCGGCAGAGATCCTGCACCCGCTGGGGATGATGGTCGTCCTGGGCCTCGCGTTCGCCGTGCTGGCGTGGTTCGCATTCAGGTTCTTCGAAAGGCTGTTGCGGCACGGCGGGAAGACGGACGCGTTCTGACGCGGCTGTAATGCGCCAGATGGCCATGGGATGGGCAGTAGATTCTTCCAAGGACTTTGTCTCCGAGGCTGCCGTTCGTGCATTCCATGACTGTATTGTTATAAAAAAAATTCTGCACAAGCGATATCATAATGTCTGCACAAGCGATATCGAAATACCTGCAAAAGTTATATCAACATATTATGCATACGTGAACACGAGGAAGGCACAGCCATGGATGCAGTCGTTGGAACTGAATATCGCCCCAGGGTCGTCGATGCACAGATTGCGAGCCGCCTGTCTAATTTCGGCGGAGTACTGATAACCGGCCCTAAATGGTGCGGAAAGACCTGGACCGGCGCCCGTCATTCCAATTCGATGGCGTCCGTAGACGATGAAAACGTCAAGGAGATGGCCAATATCAGCCCTGACGCCGTACTTGCGGGGGAGACCCCCCGCCTTATGGACGAATGGCAGGACGCACCCGGCCTTTGGGATGCCGCAAGGAGAAGGATAGACGCTTCCGCGAAGACCGGGATGTACATTTTTACTGGATCCTCCACGCCTCTTTTGAGCCGGACATCCCACACCGGCACAGGAAGGTTCGCCACGGTGCGCATGCGCCCGCTATCGTTGTTCGAATCGGGAGGTTGCAACGGCTCCGTCTCCCTTGCCCGGCTGTTCGACACAGGGCGGGTCGACCCTGCAGAATCCGCCATGGACTACGAGACGATTGCCGACCTGGTATGCAGAGGAGGATGGCCTGCGTCGTACTGGTCTGACCGGGCGGACCCCTTGACGCTGCCAAAGAGCTATGTGGAGAGCCTGACATCTTACGATATCTCCCGCGCTGACGGCGTGCGCAGGGACCCCGCCGTGACGGGGCGCCTCTTGAAGTCCTTGGCAAGGAACAGCGCGACGAACGTCTCCGCGACCGCGATAGCCGCAGATGTCTCCGGCAGCGGGAGGCCCGTGTCCGAACAGACCGTCCGCAGCTACATCGGCGCCCTTATGCAGCTGTGCGTCATAGACGAGCAACCCGCATGGACGCCATCCCTCCGTTCGAGGGCGCGGGTGCGCACGTCGCCGAAGATGCACTTCTCGGACCCGTCGCTGGCCGCCGCCGCCATGAACGCCGGCCCCGGCCTCGTCAGGAGCGACCCCAAGACCCTGGGCTTTCTGTTCGAATCGATGTGCTACCGGGACCTCTGCGTCTACGCGTCGGCGTCCGACGGCGCCGTGTACCACTACCGTGACAGCAACGGCCTGGAGTCGGACGCGGTCGTGGAGCTGCCGGACGGCAGATGGGGGGCCGTTGAAGTCAAACTCGGGAGCAACCGGTTCGAAGAGGCGGCATCGAACCTGATGAAGCTCAGAGATATCGCTGGCGGCGGGCGCCCGCCTTCGTTCCTCATGATCGTCTCGGCGACCTGCGGCTACGCCTACACCAGGAAAGACGGCGTCGCCGTGGTCCCCATAGACTGTCTTGGACCATGATGGCCCGTTCAAGACTGCGTTTTACAAATCACAGGCGACGCCGAGCTTTGTGCGGGCCGTGCCTCTCCACCCTCGCATCCGGCTCGTCCTCCGAGACGGCATCGTCCTCTCACCCTACCATGTCCCCTACAAGCTTCTTGAGGCAGGAGAAACCCTTATCTGCCTTCCATCGGCTCCGCAAAATCATGCGGAATCGGGAGCCGTTGCGAGAGCAGGCTCTTCCGGCTTGGCCTCTGCGGCTCTGATGCTCCTTTCTTCCCTCTTCCCGCCTTCCGCGACCAGGGGAAGGCCGCGGAACGCGTCACCCACAGTGCGGTATCCGGGAAGCCCATAGAGGTTGGAGGACGGGCAGCGGGTTATCGGAGGCATCCCTACGGACCCCAAATGCCCCCTGCAGCCGACGAACACCCTGCGTTTGCGCAATTGCGCCGTCCCGTAGTCCGCGGCGCACAGCACGCCGGTGGACACATTGTAGCCGCAATCCTGCATCGAACGCATGATCTGCTTCAACAGCCCGCCGTTGTCTACAGAGGCCAGGTTGGGTACGTTCTCCATCACGAAGTAGGAGGGGCTGAGGTCGGACACGAACCTGACGAACTCGAATATCAGCTCCCCGCGCGGGTCGCATAGGGCCTTCTGCTTCCCTGCCTGGGAGAACGCCTGGCATGGCGGGCCACCGAACACGACGTCCGGCCCCCTGCTGAGCCTCGTCGCGTCCCTCCAATACTCCGACGGGTCGTCTATCTTGGATATGTCCTGCTGTCTGACCGTCGTCCTCGGCCCCGCATAGTTGGAAAGCGTGTCGCAGGCGTCTTTCCAATTGTCTATCGCGAGAGGCACCTCGATGCAATGCCCATCGTGTTTTGAGCGTTGGGCCCCGATGTCCAGCCCTCCCGCCCCGGAGAACAGGCTCAGCGCGTTCAGTTTTTTGCTCTGTCCGTTTTTCGACGCGTTCGCCAGCAGGTGGGAGAATATGGCGGAGGACATCTCCACGGGAACGGCGTTCCCGACTTGCTGTTGCATGCTCGTCAGCGATCCCATGAACTCGAGGTCGTCCGGGAACCCCTGAAGGCGGGCCGCCTCCCGGACCGTGATGAACCTGTCGGCATGCGGGTGGACGAACTTGTTGAAGGCGTACCCCGTGACCGTGAGCGACGGCTTTGACGGGTCCAGCCGTATCATCCTCAGGTTCGGGCCCCCTCTGCGCGTGGAGTCTTCCTTGACGTAGTACCTGAAGCTCTCGTGCCATAGCTCTTCCGGAAGGTCCTGCATCCTCTGCCCGATCCCCAAAGCGTCGATACGCCTTTGGACCACAGGCCCGCTGCTGCGGGCGACATGGTTATACACCGTCTTCGCCTCCGAACGCAAACAGGCTGGACAGCCAAGCATCCCTTATATCGCACCGGGTGAAGGACAATATCCCATCGAACAAATTGTAGATTGCACAATCCGGATCCAAATCTGCCATAAGCCTTGCAGTTCCAGATTCGTCTATCGCCCAAACAATGTCACGTAGCGACTCCAGATATTCGCTGTAGTGTCTGACGGCATGTATGTTTGACATCAGAGCTGTGCGGATGCGCTTTTGGGGGTCGCTCGGCTTGTATTCCACCCCCAACTTTAGCACTTGGAAGATGCCTTTCTTTATGTCGTCCGTCCTGTCCATCCCCACGCTTGTCTTGCCGTCGGAAACAGACTCGTAGCCTGATCCCTTGCGGGACGGCCACGCGTCCGGCCTTGGAACGGGTTGCCCACACCCGTTGGTAAGCCAAAATGGGGGGTCGTTCCTGTTTCTGCCACAATACGCCTCAAACGCCCTGTGCCAATAGACGTAGTACGTCTCGAAGAAGGACCTGTTCTCGGAAACCAAATTGCCTATTGCGCTGTAGAACGGCGAGGAGGCTCCCCAATCGACACTTATGGGAACCGGCGTTTCCTCGCTGTCTTTTGTTTTGGGAATCAACAGATTCAATTCTGAACTTTTGAAAAAAGGATTGTCGGTTGCGGAGTGTCCGGAGGCTATTGCAGATCCTTCGAGCATCTCCGTTTGTTTTTCGCACGTCACAGACAGGGGGAGTGTCAACAACGGTGCCGCTTTTACCTCTGCAATCAGTATATGACTTGCCCGATAGTCGAATATTATCATGTCAATCGGCTCTGAAGCTTTTACTACCTTTGCTTCCTTTCCTTCTCTGTTGAACATGTACTGCAGGATGTGGCATAGAATCTCGACGGTGACCATTCCAATTCTTCCGGATTCCGGCTTGTTTCCTTTGACAAACTGGAAGTGACCGTTTGAAACGCATCTCGGACATGTGTTCGTGAACGGGTAGACCAGCATTGTCGGCCCTTCCGAGCAGTACGTCCACCCCCTGTGAGTCATGGATTGATAATATTCCGCAGACACCAGAAGATCGAACGCCGCCGCGACACAGTATCCTAGCTTTGCGTGTTTTCTCTTTGAAAATTCAACTGCGGCATCCAACACGGCATTTATGGCATGCAATGAATCGGCAGGCAACGACATTGGTCTGGACATATCCACGATCTCTTTACAAATCGCCTCTCGCATTCTCGTAATTGTTCATGTCGGGGCTCACTTTTTCCACATGGTGGTTGTTTCTATTCATTTTTTTGCATTCGACGGCTCCGGTAAAACCATGTCACTCCACGAAGCTGCGAACGGACCGAGATTTTCGTGCGTTTCAACCGTAACTCTGCACTAGGCATAACCGCGTGCATCCGTTGATTCTAATTCGACAAGCCTGTCTTGGTCCAGTGTCCGAACGTTCCCCGCCGACAGCGTTTGTTCCACCTTGAACCGCGATCTGCCACTCCTGATTCTTGCGACTGCGTTTTGCAAATCACAGGCGGCGCCGAGCTTTGTACGAACCATGCCTCTTCACGCACGCGTCCGGCTCGTCCTCCGGGCGCGCCTTCTGCGAGGTTCGCGTAGAACGGCGCCCCACAGTCGGCATGACGTTCCAATTGCCATACTCGGCGTCAGTCGAGGCTTTGCCGAGGGTGAAGCCGCCGTTCATGCGCCTCGATTCATGTCAAAAACCATTGGGCGGCGATTCGCGAAACAAAACAGAAAAACAACCTCAATCGTCAAATATCGGTCAAATGACGTGCTGTCGTTACGATGCGACCTGTGTCTCAGTTGCCTTATGGCTGTCCAATTGCATTACACGGGCGAGGGACGCCTCTTCTGAATGTTCCGAGGAATCGACCGTCGCTCTTCCGCACAAGGCTGCATCGTGCCTGCAACGAAATCTGCGATTCTGATGAGACCGTCGCTCTCGGAACGGCCTTTGTCGCACTTCTCGACGTCGATGCCAGCTCTGACAGCAGACTCGTTCGCTGTCTCCGCGACGGAGGACGCCTGCACTGTTGCGGCGAACTGAACAACGCCGTCCTGTTCGGCGTAACCCTTTTAACAGGGCAATACTTGGCACGCCCAAAGCAGGGGTCGTTGAATGACAGACTTAAAACTCATACCGGTCAAGGACATCAAAGCAAAGAAAGGGATGACTGTGGACGAGCTCCTCAGATCCATGGGTAGGTCGGGGGGGTTCACCGCCCAGAAGCTCGCCGATGCCGCAAACGTTGCGGAGGCGATGGTCAAGAAGAAAGGATGCCTGAAGATCCTGTCGTTCCCGGCATGCATAATGGCGACGGGCACCAGGGGGGTCATCGTGGACATGGTGAAGAACCATATGGCGGATTTGATAATCACTACCTGCGGCACCCTCGACCACGACCTCTCCAGAAGCTACGCCGACTACTACAAGGGGGATTTCATGATGGACGACCTGATGCTGAGAGAAGAGCATGAGATCAGCAGGCTTGGCAACGTCCTCGTTCCAGACTCCTGCTACGGCGCCGTCTTGGAGGACAAGCTCCTGCCCATGTTCGACGACATATTCAAGGACTCCCAGTCCCTGTCCACCCACGAGATCATCGATGCCGTCGGCTCCCGGCTGAAGGACCCGGACAGCCTTCTGTACCAATGCCACAAGAACGGCGTCCCGGTGGTAGTTCCGGGCATCACGGACGGGTCCTTCGGATGCCAGCTTTGGATGTACTATCAGACGCACAGGAAGCTCAGGATCGACCTGTTCGCGGACGAGCAGATGCTGAGCGAGATGACGAACGCCGCCAAGTCCACAGGCGCGATTATCGTCGGAGGCGGGATATCCAAGCACCACGTCATATGGTGGAACCAGTTCCGCGGAGGGCTGGACTATTGCATATACCTCACGACCGCCGAGGAGTACGACGGCTCCCTGTCCGGGGCCCGCATACGCGAGGCCGTCTCCTGGGGGAAGGTCAAGAGCAACGCCAAGAAGATGACCGTCGAAGGGGACGCGACGATAACCCTGCCGCTGATATACGCAGGGCTCCTAGACAGGATCTGAACATGGCCAAGAAGATTCTGGTCCTGCCGGGGGACGGGGTGGGGCCTGAAGTGACATCGTCCGCCGTCTCGGTACTGACGGCGGTCGCAGGGGATGTCGTCGACATCATGTATTCGGACATAGGGTCGTCGGCGTTCGAAGCGACTGGCCATTGTCTTCCCGCCGACGCCATAGACCTTGCGACGGACGCGGACGCCATCATCGTAGGCACTGTCATCGACCAAGCATCGGACAGGCACCACCACAATCCCGTAAGGACGCTGAAGAAGCAGCTCAACCTTTACACTGTGGTCAGGAAGTTCTTCCCTCTCTGCGACTGGATCGGCTCCAAAGGCGTCGACATGATGCTGATGACAGGGAACCCGGACTCGTTGCTCAACATATCCGAGACCGAGAGCCTGGACGGCGTGACCACCCAGAAGTTCCTTTCCAACAACAGTTGCAAGCGCCTCTTCAAAAAGGTCATGCAGACTGCTGAAGCAAAAGGCAGAAGGCGCATCACCTGCGTCCACAGGGTGACGGCGTTCCCCATGTCCGACGGCTTGTTCCTCGACATGTTCTACAAAGAATTCGCGGCGACGGACATCCTCGTAAACGACATGGAGGTGGAGCTTGCGGCGTCCGAGATGGTGATGAACCCCTCCTCCATGGACATTCTGGTCTCCACAGACTTGTACGGAAGCGTGCTTGCAGGGGTGGGGGCCGGCTTGGTAGGCGGGAGCTACCTGACCCCGATGGGCAGCGTCGGCGACACCGTCGGGCTGTTCGAGCCGATGCACGGCCCGAGGCCGGAGATGGCCGACAAGGACAGCGTGAACCCGACCTCGGCCATACTGTCGGCGGCCATGGCCTTGGACCACGTAGGCCTTTGGAAGGAGGCGGAGGACATAAGGGTCGGCGTAAGGGGCGCATATGCATCCGGCTGGACCACTCCCGACGTGGGCGGGAGCCTCGGCACGTCCGCATTCACCAAAGCAGTGATTGAAGTTGTTAAAAACCTTGAGCGACATTGAGGCCGATGATGAAAGACAGCGGACACAGGGACTGTGTTGAAAAGGCGCTTGCGCATGAACTGTCCGGACGCACGCCGGTCAACAACTTCGCGCTGGTCACCGCCGCCCGCAGCGCGGGAATCACCGTGGACGCCGCGAGATGGCATCCGAAGGCGTCGGCCAAGGTGTCCGTCGACTATGCCCTGAAGACGCGTTCCGACTTCGTAAAGCCGGTCCTTGACTCCCAAGTGCCGTTCGCAGACCTTGGCATGAATATAGTGTTCCCCGAGGACGACTACGGATATTCGAGGGGGCATCCGGTCGAAACCTCGGAGGACGTCGATGCGCTCGCGTTCTTCGACCCGAACGTTGCCGAGGAGTGCCCCTTGTTCACAAAGGTGTTCACCGAAGGATTGGAGGCGACTGCCGCCTATCTGCCGGAGGACCTGCACGTCTGCGGGCTCTCGTGGGGCCCTCTGACGGCCTCCGGGTACCTCATGGGCGCGGAGGAGATGCTGATGTGCACTTTCATGGACCCGGGCCTAGTCAAGAAGCTCGTCAAGAAGACTGCGGCTTTCGTCTCTGACATGCAGGTGAAGATGCTCGATGCGGGCGCCACCGTGATATGGGTCGCCGACCCCACGTCGTCCGGGGACATGATCTCGCCGGACATGTACGCCGAATTCTCCCTCGACGCCACGAAGGAGGTCATACGAGCCGCCAAAGCGTTCGAGGACGTTCCCGCGTTCCTCCACATATGCGGGAACACACTAGGCACCATACCTCTGGTCTTGGGCACTGGCGCGGACTGTTTTAGCCTGGATTTCACGGTGGACGTCGCGGCGGCGAAGCACGCGGCAGACAAGATGTCCATAATGGGCAACATCGACCCGGTAGGGATGATCATGTCCGGGACTCCCGACAGTATTGACAGGGAGTGCCGTCGCATTATACAGGCGGCGGGCACGGACGGAGGGTTCATACTCGCCCCGGGATGCGAGACCCCGCAGTCCAGCCCGGACGCGAACGTGGCGGCGATGGGCGCGGCAGGAAGAGGCTTCTGGAAGGAATGACGCCCTTGGACGCCACGGGCCTCTCGCGCACGCGAGAGTTCAGAAGTTCACAATAACAGAATAGAAAAACGCCGTGGCAGGCCTTCGTCTGCCACGGTCAGAAGGTTTTGCAACGTCCAGCGCTCAGTCAGCCTCGACGGTCACGGACGCAGTGACCTCTCCCTCCGGTATGTTGTAGCCGTCGGCAGTCTTGACCGGGGTCTTCCACTCTCCGTCGCCTATGCGGTACCTCACATCCGAATCGCCGCTCACCTTGAAGGAGTACGGTTTCTTCCTGCGTGCTTTGCCCTTTCCTTCTATGACGAGGCCTTCGGAGCCGACTACGCGCACGTCGTAGCTCCTGCAGGAAAACGCAACCGCCGCCAGGATCGCGGCTACGATCGCCAAAGAGGCGGCGACGGCGACGGCCGCGTCGAACGCCGGGGCCTCGCCTCCCTCCAAGACGGCGGTCAGGCGCACGTCGGACGCGAGCGCGTAGACATGCGCCTCGTTCGAAGACGACGGCGCGTCGCCGGTCCATTCGACGAATCTGTATC
>JAITOF010000010.1 GCA_031290095.1 Candidatus Methanoplasma porotermitis | reverse complement strand
GTCGGGCAGCCGCGCAGCGGCTTCGACATGACGTTACAGAAGATCAGGGGCATGTTATCCGACGCCATGCAATCTGTGCATAGGCTCATTGCGAACAAGATTCATTGACTTCGTGTTGTCACAGGAGATCCGTCTCGTCGGCCGTGCCTGCGTTCAGTCGAGAACAAGGTGTCAAAGAGACGTTGTTATAATTCGTTACGTTATTTATTTCATTTAACCGAACACGACGGAAGCGGGCTTGCCATGAGCGGAACGCACGCGCGCATTTCGACGCGTCCCTCCTTTTGCAGCGGTTTCCTGCAGAGGACCCCCTCATGTCACATGTTGTGGGCAGAGCGCCGAAGACGTTCCAAACAGCCGTCTATGCAAAAAATGAATAGAAACAATCGCCATGTGGAAACAGCGAGCCATGACATGGACAATTCCGAGAACGTGAAAGGCGATATGTACGAAGAGATGCTTGCCGTCCGGCCTGTTCGCGTTCAGAGGCGAGGAAGGCGTACAACCATGTCGCCCGCAGCAGCGGGCCTGTGGTTCAAAGGCGCATCGACGCTTGGTGGATCGTGCAGAGGATGCAGGACCTGCCGGAAGAGCCTGCTATCGCAACGGCGCCCGATTCCGCATGATTTTGCGGAGCTGGCGGATTGGACGGGACCCGTCTTGTTCTATATGGATTTGGAGAACCGTAGTGAACTATGTGGTGAGGCTCCTTCCCACTTTGTGTGGATTCTCAAAGGAATATCCCGCGTCACAGTGGCGCGTGCGCCTCTATCTGAATCCCCGCCCGTCACCGGCAGGCCGCCTGCGGATCCCATGCATGGCGGCGACGTTTCTCGCGGCTTGTTCCTGTCGTCCGCATTTCACGGTCGCGAAATGTGCGCATTTCCACACACATTTATCCAAATCCACACAAAGTATGATAGAACCTGCGGTAATCTGTGCGGCCCTCGGATGGGCCGGCAATGAACGGGCTTCGAACAGTAAAGCCCGACTTTGTCGCAGGCTCCCCTCCATGAATCGACGTCCGTAAGTTGCTCAAAAAACGGCAGTTATGGCCTAAACCGTGATTTCCTCGAAGCCAACGCGCCGAAAACAGTAAATACGGTAAGCACATGAGAGTGACCGTAGAAGTGCCATTAGGGGGCTTGTGCGAGCAGATAGGCGTCGAACCCTGTCCGAGCCGCGCAAGGCCGTCGCACTATGTGCGTGGAGCATGGCAGTTTGCTACACACCCTGCGGAACAAGGTTGTTCGCAGGGTGAATAATGTCAGACGGGTCCGTGCTGTCAAAGCCCCCCTTAAGTCGGACCCTCTGGCAATCCTCGTTCTCGGGGAGGCCTGCCCGTTGCGGCCCCCGTCGTGCGTTTACACTCCATATTCTTGTCTGTGCGCATCCAGTCAGCACGTCGAGGCACGCGTTAGCACGGCGCCTTGCGCCGAGCGTTAATAATTATATACTTAAAGAGGATAGGCGGGATGCTCTTTAAGGGCCGATGAATGATGACGGCGCTTAGACGCCGGAAAGAGGTAATTAAAATGTCTGTATTCGTTAAATTCGAGACGCCGAAGGAGATTTCTGACAAAGCCTACTCCCTCGCGGAGATTGCAAGAGAGGGCGGCAAGATAAAGAAGGGCACGAACGAGGTCACCAAGGCCGCAGAACGCGGCGATGCCGTCATTGTCATAATGGCGGTCGACGTCAATCCGCCCGAGATACTCGCCCACCTCCCCTCCCTCTGCGAAGAGAGGAACGTTCCGTACGTGTACGTCCCGAGCAAGGCCGAGCTCGGCAACGCCATCGGCTTGGAGAAGCCCACGGCATCGATAGCCATCGTGGACGTCGGAAGAGGAAAGCCCCTCCTGGAAGAGATCTCTCAGGCAGTCAAGGGTCTGAAGAACTGAGGTGGCCTAGATGGTGGACACTGACAGCATACCGTCCGAAGTGGTCGAGATAATCGGTCGCACCGGCATGACCGGGGAAGCCACCCAGGTCAAGGTCCGCGTTCTGGACGGTCGCGACAAAGGAAGGATCATCACGAGGAACATAATGGGTCCCGTCAGGATGGGAGACATACTCATGCTGAGGGAGACGTCCAGAGAGGCCAGGAAGCTTGGGATGGGTAGGTGATTCCAGATGACAGAGATCAGGAAATGTTCATTCTGCGGCGAGAACATCGAGCCGGGCACCGGCAAGATGTATGTGAAGAAGGACGGCACCGCGCTCAACTTCGACACGAACAAGTGCTTCAAGAACATGATTCAGCTCAAGAGGGTGGCAAGGACCACCGCTTGGACGGAGAAGGCGGCGATCGAGAAGGTCGCCCGCCTCAAGGCGATCGAGAAGAAGGAGTGATCGCATGGCCGTCGAGAGGACGTACCTCATGGTCAAGCCCGACGGGGTCCAGCGTGGACTGTGCGGCGAGATAGTGTCTCGCTTCGAGAAAAAAGGCCTGAAGCTCGTGGCCGCGAAGTTCACCGCGATATCCAAGGCGACCGCCGAGAGCCACTACGGCGAGCACAAGGGGAAGAAGTTCTACGACTCCCTCATCTCGTACATGACGTCCGGCCCTGTGCTGGCCATGGTATGGGAGGGCGACGGCGCCGTGGCCGTGTGCAGGGGCATCATGGGGAAGACCAATCCTCAGGAGTCTGCGCCTGGAACCATACGCGGCGACTTCGGAATGGTCACAGGAATGAACCTCATCCATGGATCTGACTCTCCGGAGTCTGCGGCCAGGGAGATATCCCTCTTCTTCAGGCCGGAAGAGCTCATGGCCTACGGCCGCTCTGCGGACGCATGGATTTACGAGTAAAACCCTTTACCGGTCTTTACTGGTGAGAAAATGGCGATAAGGCAGCCTGTTGTCAGCGTGCTCGGCCATGTCGATCACGGGAAGACCAAGCTTTTGGACAGGATTAGAGGCACCTCTGTCCAAGCCAGGGAGGCAGGCGCGATAACGCAGCACATCGGGGCCACCGAGGTGCCGGTGGAACACATATACAAGGTGTGTGCGCAACTTATAGGCAACAAGAAGTTCGACATACCCGGGTTGCTTTTCATCGACACTCCGGGGCATCACTCCTTCGTCACGCTCAGGGCCAGAGGCGGCTCGTTGGCAGACATAGCCGTCCTGGTCATCGACATAAGGGAGGGGCTCATGCCCCAGACCATAGAGTCCATACACATACTCAGGCAGTACAAGACCCCGTTCGTCATCGCGATGAACAAGATCGACACCATCCAGGGATGGCTGTGCGAGGACGGGAGGCCGTTCATCATTTCCGAGAAGACGCAGCAGGCCCACACGATCGAGGCGTTCAACGAGCGCATGTACAAGGTGGTCGCGCAGCTCGCCGAAGAGGGAATATACGCAGACAGGTACGACCGCATAGACGACTTCACAAAAGCCGTGGCTCTGGTCCCCATCAGCGCGAAGACGGGAGAGGGGATACCTGACCTGATGCTCATGCTGATAGGCCTGGCGCAGCGCTTCCTGGAGAGGCAGCTGGAGAAGGGCGAAGGCCCTGGGAAAGGCACGATACTCGAGATAAAGGAGGAGAAGGGCCTTGGAAAGACGATGGACATGATCTTGTACTCCGGGACGCTGAAGACCGGCGACTCCGTGGCCCTCGGCACCGGAGGCGCGCCGGTGGTCACGAAGATAAAGGCGATCCTGAAGCCGAAGCCTTTGGACGAGATACGCGACCCCCGGGACCGGTTCGACTCCGTCAAGCTGCTGAACGCCGCCGCAGGGGTCAAGATATCCTGCCAGAACATGGAAGGCGTCATCGCAGGCGCGCCGCTCAGAGTGGTCAAGGGGCCCAACGACCCTGCCATCGCAGAGCTCACCGAAGAGACCAGCATCAAAATCGAGACGCAGGAGAAAGGAATAACGATAAAGGCGGACGCCATCGGGTCGCTGGAGGCGCTGGCCTTCGAAGCGAAGGCCGCCGGCATACCGATACGCAAATACGGCGTCGGCGAGATCACCAGAAGGGACATAGTGGAGGCGGCCTACGGCGACAAGACGCACCAGGCCATACTCGGGTTCAACGTCATATTGTCGAAGGACGCCGAAGCGGAGCTCCTGAACCATAGCCTCATGGTCATCACCGACCAGATCGTCTACAAGCTCGTGGAGGACTACCAGGAGCGGATGGACGAGTCCAAACGCAAGCTGGACACGGACAAGCGGTTCGAGTTCCCGTTCCCGGCCAAGGTGAAGATACTTCCCGACCACATATTCAGGGTCAGCAAGCCCGCCATCGTCGGAGTGCGCGTGCTCGCAGGGAAGATAAGGCTGGGCGAGACGCTCATACTCCAGAACGGCAAGGAAGGCGGGAAGATCAAGAGCATACACACCGGCGAGGATGCCCTGAAGGAGGCGAAGCAGGGCGAAGAGGTCGCCGTCGGCATCGACGGGGTCACGGTCGGCCGCCATATAAGCGAGGGCGACGTGATCTATGTGAACCTCGTCGCGTCGTCGCTCAAGCAGCTGTCGGCCATGGGCCTCAGCGAGGAGGAGAAGGCGGCGATGGCGGAGACTGTGGCCATAAGGCGCAAAGAGGAGCCGTTCTGGGGGATGTGACTTGTCTGTCGAGGCGATGACGAAGGAGACGTACGATTTTCTCGATGGCCTTGAGAGGGCCTTGACAGGCAGGATGGATTTAAAGGCGAAGTTCGACCGCATACTCTTCTGCGGCATGGGGGGTTCCGCCGACAGCGGGGAGATAATACGCGGCTGCGTGATAGGAGACGTCGGCGTGCCGATCTCCATTTGGAGGTTCCCGGAGCTCCCGTCGTGGGTGGACAGGGAGACGATGGTGATAATATCCAGCTACTCCGGCAAGACCTGGGAGACCGCCTCCATGTACAGCCAGGCGAAGCACATAGGCTGCCCGATCATAGTGCTAACCGCCGGGGAGGGCCTTGAGAGGCAGGGAACGGACGACGGGTTCCCTGTTTTCAAGCTGGACCCCGGGATCCAGCCTCGCAACGCGCTGGGCGTCAGCCTAAGCCATCTGGCCAAGATCATGGACTCCCTTTGCGGCACCGGCTGCGTAAGGGACATATCGAGGATCCTGCCGTCGCTCCGCACGCACAGGAAGGAGCTGGCACACGGAGGCGAGGCTCTGGGCCTGGCGCAGGAGGTAGGCGACAGAACGCCTATGATCTATGCGACCTCCGGCCTGTACGCCGCATCGATCAGGTGGAAGAACCAGATCAACGAGAACGCCAAGACCATGGCGTTCGCGGGGTCTGTCTCCGAGTTCGGCCGCGACGGGGTCGGCAAGCGGGCGCAGGGAGGGTTCGGAGCCCGATGCGCCCCGCTCCTCCTTTGCGAGGCCTCGGCCGCAGAAGCCGTCCGCGAAACGGCATACAAGCATGAGGCACCAGGGCAGTACGTGAAGGTCGTGTGCGTCGACGGCGAGACGCCTTTGGAGAGGACGGTCAGGGCGGTGATGACCGGCGACTACTTGTCTCTGTACCTGGCTCAATGCAAGGGCGTGGACCCGATGGACATAGGCGCGATCAACATGTTCAAACAACGCATGCTCGCCAACTCTCGCGGCGAGTCTATTTGATCAGAGACGGCCCCTCACGGCTTTGCGGCCGACCTTGACCCCGGACGAGACTTGCTCCGGCTCCCTTTTTCTCAACACAAGCCAAGCAATCGCGGTCGCCGCCACGAGGCCGACGAGGTCCGCCCTGAGGTCGCCCAGGGTGTCCCAGGCGCCGTAAGACATGTACGCCTCGCCGACCAGCGTGTCTGTGTATCCCTCCAAGATCTCCCAGATGCCGCCGAACGCCCCGCCTGCAAGGAAGGTCATCGTGACGATCCCGCCTTTGCGTCCGAGCGCGACATGCGGCGGGGAGCGCGCCTGGACGACGCAAAGCGCGACGAACACAGTGCTTGCGACTATCGCGGCAGTGATGGAATGCGCGACGTCTCCCCACCAGGTGACGTCCAGGTACAGCCCGAGGCATAGGGACAGAATAAAGTAGTACACGTCCCCGCACAGAAGCGCCACGAACCAATAAGGCAGGGACACGAGGTCGAGGATCCGGAGTATCGGAAGTATCGACAAGACTATGGCGCCGGCGATGCATGAGGACTGCAGATATTCGACAGGATGGCCGGAGTCCAGCCCTCTGACCATGCCTTTCGTCACCAGGACGAAGAGGGCGCCCATGACGGCCAGCCCCATGACCAGCATAAGCCAGGCCACGCGGTGCCCGGCGTGGTCGCTGGCGTTCACTGTCTCACCTTCAGCCCTTCTGAGGTTACAAGCAGGCGCCTGCGCCTGAGGAACGCGCCCAGCGCGACGGACGCGGCCACGCACGTGAGCAGCCCCATCATGAGGCCGACGTCGATGTTGGAATTAGTGACGACCTCCGCATCCAGGTCCGCCCGCTGAATGAAGTACACGAGGACGTTCCCCACGGACGCCATGCCCGTGCCCATGACCCAGAAGAACCCGGCTACCATGACCCAGTTGAACACGGCCCCGAACGCTGAAGACACGGCGAAGAACGAGAGCAAGGCCGCGGGCACCAGGGCAGCGGCGTGAACAAACGCCACGAGGTAGAGCCACGACTCCCTGTTCATCCCGCCGTCGCTCACCAACGAGCCATATGACGCGAAGGTGGCAAGGGACACGGTGCATAGAAGCACTGCGACGGACGCCGCGACGGCATACTTCAGCGTACCCATGCCGCCACGCGTGCCGAGCACGACGACGAAGACGAGCACCTCTAAGGAAAGGAACGACAAAACCCCTTCACGACATAAAAGCCCCGTTGCGAGGGACGCGACAGAAAGACACGCTGGCACTGAAAAGAGACGTCTTACGTTATTCATCAAGGCGAAATCGTCTTCGAAGATATATAATTCACCAAAGGCATGCTTTGGGAGAATCTCCTCGACCTCGACGGTCGATACGCAAGAACAGCGATTTTGCGGGAGGGGAGGCGTAAGTCAGCGGGGGCGACGTCGAGTTCGGTGCGAGTGACGCGAGGAAAAGCGGACGGAGGGCCATAGGACAGCCATATCCATGTCGATCGTTCGCTTCATGCGCCGCTCGACAGTAGTGCGCTTCTCTGCGGGCAGAGGGCGCGAGAATCCCGCTTACAGCAATCTGGACGGTCCGTTCGACCGTGTGACGGACGTTTGGGCGCCTGCTCCGCCGCTGTCAAACAGGCATGGAACGCTAAAAACTCCGGCTCGACTGTCGGGGTTAAGACGGCCGTGTCCGCCGTCGTTCCACAGTAACCGTACAGCCAAGCTATAACTGTCCCATCGAGGTTGATTCACATGGCGACGGCGCCTCGGCAATCCGCTGGGAACGCAAAATTGAAAGACGACGGATGAACACGCAATAGCAAGCTGGAATCTGACGAGTATAGAAGTTTTGAAGGCATAATGCACGCTCGAGACGACGGTTCCGAGTACTGGGCCGCACGCGAGCTTGCGCCTGTGCTCGAATACTCGAATTGGCAGAATTTCGCCAGGTGGTCGACCGTGCAATGCTCGCATGCAAGAACAGCGGCTGTGCGGTCGCAGACCATTTTATCGAGGTCAGGAAAGCTACGGGGATGCCCGGAACAGCAAGCAAAGGCGTCAAAACTGCGGGAGCCACGCGCTACGCCTGTTGCCTTTGACAGGCGTGACGGCGGTCCTCGCAAAGAGGCGATTGCAATCGCGCAGGCATGCGTTCAGCCAAGGCTGAAGGACCTGGCATAGAATACCATGGGGGTCCCGAAGAATATGTACACGTCCGACTTCCCGTTGCAGTCCCAGAAGCCGCTGTACACCGTGCCGTTGGACACCGTGCCCGACTTTACTTCTGCAATCTCGCTCGCGTAGCTCAGCTTGGACGAGATTATCTGGGCAACCTGGGGTGCCGCGTCCGAAGTCGGGTCTCCGCCTAACAGGGCGATCATCCCGTCTCCCCGGTGGTATTTTATCAGGACCGCCGACTCGTACGTCCCGTCCGTGTACCCCAGAGATAGGAAATCGCTCAGGCCGGACGTGTCCAGGCCGAACATCGTGATGTTGTAATACACTCCGAGGGCTGCGGCCATGCCCCAGTCTTTCGATGGAACGTCGGAGTGGTTCGACCGGTCATCGATGACCGGCACGCCGGAGCCGTCAGGCGACGGGTACGGCATGCTCCCGTGGCCAACCGCGGCATCCGATTCTGCGCCGAAGAACAGATTTGCGTAGCCTTCGACCTCCTTGAGCGGCCCGTCCCCGCGTTCCGCCACGTATCTGCCGATCGTGCATCCAATCCAATACAGCACGCCCCCGCCCTCTAGCCACGTCAGCGCCAAGCTGTCGTCGGACCCGTCGTACACCGTGTCAGGGAACGCGCCGGTCATCATCAGGACAGCTGCCTTGTTCTTGCCCGACAAGACATCGTTGGACATCAGCCCCCTCAGCTGCTCGGCGTCCACCTCGGACACGGTCACCGAGTTGCGTATCTTCAGCTCCGAGACGATCTTGGCCTTCTTGTCCTCCACGTACTTCTGCGTGTTGTGGACAGGATAGTCCGAATCCCAGTATATGGCCACCTCCCGCACGTCGTACATGCCGCCGTTGTCCATGAGCGCAGCGGTGTATTCCGCCGACGTGTTGGAGCTCACGGAATACTCTACGACCCCGTCCTCCGTCATCCACGCGGAGGCGCCGTTGACGTAGGGGTTCGCCCCGTAGACCAGGACCTGCCCCACGAAGACCGTGACTGCGAAGACGGCCACGACGGCGATGATCGTCTGGTCACGCATCTGCCGCCCTCCTCCACCACTCTAAGAGCCTGAGCCTTCCAAGCCAGTTGTGGCGCCATGCTATGACGAAGACCGAGATGGCGGGTATGAAGCCGGTGTACCGGCAAATGTGCTCCATGGCCCCGAACAAGCCGGAGTTCGCCTGCGTGGCCGATATTAGGGAGCCCAGGTCCAAAAGGTCCGTGAACGCCGCCAAAGAGTAGAACAGCTGGGTGTTGAATATTATGAGCGCCTCCGCCGTCATCAGCACCGAGAACAGCACCCAGCTGCGAACGAGCAGCTTCTCCCCGCATACGCAGATCGCCATGGCTAGGAACGGAACCATGACCACGGGGTACGTCGGCGTCGGCGGCCACAAGAAGATCACTGCGAACGACAGGACCGAGGCCAGTATCAGGTTGCGGTCCCTGTCGGCAGGATCCGACTTGTACATCTTGATCCCGATGAGTATCAGGGCGACTATGAGTATCGGCGCCAGCTGTATGACGCTGTTGTAGGACAGGTTGACTATCATCGACACGGGGTTGAACGGCCCCGAGACGGACTCCGACCTTGCGTAGAAGAACTCGAAGGACTTGTACAGGTTCCCGGACAGCATCACCGGGAAGTAGATCGCGAACGCCGCCAGAAGCGCCCCGCCGACGAACGTGCCAATATGCTTCAGCGCGGAAGTCACGTCGTCCTTGTGCTTGGACAGGACGTACGCCAAGATGACCAGCACCAGGCATATCGGGAACACCTTGGCCGAGACGGCCACGGACAGCGCTATCCCTGCTGGCAGATATCTTTCTTTTATTGTGAAATAGAATCCGATGAGGGCGAACATCGCGGACAGCGAATCGAACATGCACGCCACCGCCGACGACCATATGACCAGAGGGCAGAGGTACCACAAGGCGGCGGCTATCGCGGCCTTCCTCTTGTCGGCCGTCAGATGAACGACGGTCTGATGGACTATGAGGGCCGTGACCGTGTCTATTACGAACAGAGGGGCCTTGTAGAGCAGGTTGGCGCCTATCGACGTGACGGTCATCCCCGGTATCGACGTCTGCACCGCGTCGGTCACCAGCTCCGGGACGATGATCCCCGGGACGGCCAGCCCCGCGACGTTGCCTATCCAGGTGAGTATGCCGAGGATGTACCCCCACAACGGGGTGTACCAGAAGTAAGAGGTCTCGTATATGTCCCTGCCGCCCTCCATCCCCTGGCTGGTCGCCACCCAGAACGACAGGTCGTAGCTGAACGAGAGAAGCGGGGCGACGACGCATCGCACGATCATCCCCAAAACGAGCACGGCGGCGAGAGGGTGCGTGCGGATCATATCCACTAACGACGACCGCCACCGAGTCGTAGCGCAAATGTGCATGGGGGGCAGATTATGTGGACATTTAAAAACCCAGCGACAGTCCGATTCTCACCGGCCAGGCCCGAGGCCCCGGCCCGCGTACAGGTCGAGGAGGGCCTTTGCGAACCTGTCGCCGACGCTCTCGGCATGCTCCAGCGCGGCGGCGGCCACGACCCCGTATTCCGCCGGGTCTGTCAGGAGGGCGTAGGCCCTGTCCGCCATGTCGTCTTCGTCGTCGCAGGCCACCGACGCCCTCACCACATGTTCAGGCAGGCGGGAGCCCCGAAGGTGAAGCGTCGGAGTCCCGCACCTGTGCGCCTCGGGCGTGACGAGCCCCAGCCCCTCGTGCAGCGAAGTGTTGAATATCAGAGACGCCCGGTTGTAGAACAGCACCATGTCCTCCTCCGACAGCGAGGCGATGAACCTGACCTTTCCGGATATGCCTAGCCTCTTGGCAGCCTTTTCCAGCGCCTCCTTCTCCGGGCCGTCGCCGCATATGTGAAGCTCGTAACCGTCCATCCCTGGAAGGCCGGCTAGGCGGCTGAAAGCCGTCAAGGCCGCAGACATGTTCTTGCGGGCGATCAAGCTGCCCATGCACCCTATGACCTTCTCCTTCTTCACGCCCTCGACGACCCTGTATTGTGGGTCCGGAGGGTGGGTCATGAAAGCAATCTTGTCGGCATCGATGTTGAAATGCCGCTTCACGTCTTCCATGGCGTCTTGGGACACCGTCAGGACCACGTCGGAGCTCCACACCGCCACCCGGGTCGCGAAGCTCCACGCCAGATAGTACAGCCGCCCCCTGTACTCGCCTTTTTTCATGACATGGTGGACTGTGACGACCTTCCTCCCACGCACCAATGGAAAAAAGATGCCGCACAGCTCGTCGGTGGCATGGACGGTGACGTCTCTGGAGCGGTTGCGGAGTATCGACGCGAGGGGCCTTATGAACCCGCCGACGACCAACGGCAGCAACCCTCTTTCCATGCTTATGTTGAACTCGACCTCCTCCCGTTCCACGCCTCCGGCCTCAAGGCACCTGTCGACGGCATCGGCGTACCTGTCCAGCCCGGTCTTGGGTATAGAGCTTTCGCGTTTGAGAACGACCGCCCTCGTCATCCGCTCACCATGAGGCTCGGCCGTCCCGGGATCGTCCGGGACGCTCCGCGCTCGCGTGTCCTGCACGAACGCCTGACGGCCTCGCGCCTGCCATGGCGCGGCATATGCCTCGAAGCCTCGACAAGCCGTTCGAAGGGTCTGAAAATCCGAAAAACCTTCGCGTCAGGCGCGGCGGCGGAGCAGGCGCCCGTCCTTCCGGCCCGCACGCGGGCCGCCTCGCAGACAGGACGGCCCGTGCAAGAGAAAGAGGCGTTCGCGCTCATGTGAAACTAATGACCTCCCAGGTTTTTAACCCTTCGCGTGAGAGCGGCGAAACCCCCGGCCAGCATAATATGGGAGTCGTGCCGCGGCGAGAGCCGACGGAAACCTCCGCGACGCGCATTGCTGCGATCGATTCCGGCGCCATGAGAAAAAGCCTTGACCATGACGGCTCAGAGCCGGAATGGCGGCTCCGATGCATATGTGCCGCCTGTGCGTCATAGCGGCATGCTTCGGCAAAAGGAAGCGGAGGCCGAGGAGCCTCGACGCAGATGGAGGACGCCAAGCATGTGATTAACTGTAGTATTTTCGTTTTATATCCCTCCCCGAAGTCCAGCCAGGCATGAGGCGCCATCGGGAGGGGGAGCGCGTCCAAAGACCGAGCACAGGCAAAGGGGCGAAGGCCCCTGCCGACACGGATTGCGAGGAACGGCGCCGCGAGCACGCGTCAAACCTGAAGTTCAAGCTCGTAAACGACTACGAGGGCGGCATGAAGGATGTGATTTGCATTCAGAAGCATCCGAGCCAGAAACAGCTGGAGCCTATACGCGCGTGCCAAGCAGGCCATGTCCCGTTCAACAAAGCCATGCGCGGCCAGGTCCCAATGGCGCCAGAGGCGTCCAGGCACAAAGAGCATGGAGGACGCGGCGGATCGCATCGTAATCAAGGAGGACGCCCGCCTGATGCGCGGATACTCTGTGACAGAATACTCCCCTGTTCCCACGAAGGGCATGGTTATCAAGGATTCCGCATTCCTTAGCACATCAACCGACTGTGGCATCGCGGAACGCTATTCGAGAAATGCATATGGAGACGGGGTGGTGATGCATATCGACGTGCCTAAAGGGACTCGTGCGTTGCCGGGGGCATATCTCACAGGGATTAAGGAAGAGGAGAAGGAGATATTTTTGATGCCTAACCAAGAGATATATATCAAAAAGGTCACCCTCCGACAGTTAAGGGAGAACCTTATCAGGTGTATTCGGAGGTGAGACGGCGGCCAAAGAGATCGAGTTCGAAGAGATAATCCTGCCGGACTTCCACGTCAAGGAGGAGGAGGACGGCGACCACTCCAAGTTCGCGGAGCGCCTGAGCGACTCGTCAGGGTTCAAGTTCTACAATTTAGACGGGACTCCTGCAGGACCGATCACTTGGAAGGAGTTCGTAAAGCTCTACCCTCCGGGTTATTGAAAATGACCTCCCTCCCGTCCGCCCCTACACCATCGACCATGTCCCGTTGACCTGCATGAGGCCTTGTTCGGACGGCCTCACCATTCCTCCAGAAGGAAGTCGATGTAGTTCTGCTCCCTGATGCCGTTATCCCCGTCGGACACTGTGCGGTCTGCCGTTATAATCGTCTTCGGGTGGTTGTCTCGTATCATCCTCAGGCCTGAATACTCTCGTTCCGCCGTGCCGATGAGGGTGTGCGTCACCCGATAATGCCTCGTGTCGGAGCCTTTCACCGCTATGAAGTCCACTTCTCTGCCGCCTATCTCGCCGGTGGCCACGTCGTATCCCCTGCGGACGAGCTCGACGTAAACGATGTTCTCCAGCACCCGCCCCACGTCCTTTCTCTCATATCCTATGAGGGCGGACCTCATCCCGGGGTCGGTGCAGTAATACTTCCCGTTGGCCTTCAGCAACCTCTTCCCGGCGACGTCGAAACGTCGGACCCCGCATATGACGTAAGCCCGCTCCAGAAGCGACAGGTAAGTAGACACCAGCTTCTGGTTGGGCATCCTCAGCTCCTTCGCGATCGACGCGGGACTCACCATGTTCCCGACGTTGTCCACGACGTATGCAAGTATGCGGTTCATGGCGTCCATGTCCCTTATCTCGCACCTCGGCGCGATATCGTGGGTTATTATCCTGCTGACCAAGTTCCTGACGGCCTCCCTTATCAACGTTTGATCCATGGTGATGTCGAACATAGGCATCGATCCAAGCCTGGCGTACTGGTAGTACCTCTCCTCGAGGCCGGAGTACGTCCCGTCATGCGGGTTCATCTCCAGGAACTCTTTGAACGAGAGGGGGAGCATGCGGACCTCGAACGTCCGTCCCACAAGCAATGTCGAGAGTTCCGAGGAAAGGAGGAACGCGTTGGAGCCTGTGACGTATATGTCGCACTCGTACTCCACTCGCATGGAGTTCACCGCCTTCTCCCATCCTTTGACTGCCTGCACCTCGTCAAGAAACACATACTTGCGCCTGCCGCCAAGCTTCTTCGATATCTCTGCATGGAATGCTTTGTAGTCTTCGAACTCGTTGCCTACGACCTCGAAGTTCATGTAAACGATGTCGCTGTCCGGCACGCCCTCGGAACGTAACTCGTCCATGAACTGCATCAGGACGGTGGTCTTGCCGCATCTCCTTATGCCGGTTACGATTTTAATCGTGTCCGTGAGGCCCTTCACGCTCCTGAGACGGTCTAGATACTCCTTTCTTGCAATCTGTCTGGTCATGCTGTTCACTTTATGACATATAAGACAATACAATACCAAGATTTAACATTTATGGCATATATGTCAATATTGTTTGAGTCATAGTCTGATTCGGCATGTTTATAACGGTTTTGAGGAAGGATGTGATGTGACGAGGGCGTTTAGGGAGGATTCCGCACAGGCTCTGCTAGGGCCGCGAAGATGGAGGTTGCTTGCATCGTTGCCCGTGCTGACGCGGGCATGCGTACAGGCTATGACCCGGTTGCGTGGGTGGATCACCATGTTTGGGGATCAACCAGGTCCATTTTTCGTTCGGCCTGTTGGGGGCCGTATTTGTAGCCTCCACAACTGGTTAAACGACAGTCCTGTTGCGTTTCCGTAATATCGATGCTGGCTGAAACAGGCACCCTTCCGCATCGTGCATCTGGGTAGAGAGGCTAAAACCAATCCAAATGTACAATCCCTTGCCTCCGCCTCTTCCTCGCGGCATGTGCCCGCGAAGAACCGATCCCTCATTGTGCAATTGTGTTTGTAAAAAGATAGGTAATGTCGCCGTTGCACGGCGTTCGATACAATCTTCTGTTGACAACATTTGGTCCTTGCCCTTACGCTCCTCATGTTCATCGTCGGCGCGAGCGCACTCAGCTTATCTGGCGTGTGGCCTGCATAGAGCGAACGATGTTTAAAGCAGGCACTATATATTTATTAACCTATTTATTTACACTTAATTCTTAATACAATAATGTATTATATTATGTAAAAAAATTCATGTCCAGATTTTAAAAAAAATTCATGAATCCTATTGAAATTGCAGATGGCAGGCCATATTATTGAATAGGTGTTTCTATGCTTAGTTTGGTATTTATGGCCTGTGGAATTCCTGAACCAAAATCATTTTGGAGCCGCTCCGAGGCCTCTGGGGCAGTATGGGAATCAAGCATGCTTCCTTCGACGACTGTCCAGACTCGCATGTTGGGCATCTACGATCCGTTTGCGGCACCCGTATACGTGGAGTTCAAATGAACAAACAACTTACAAAAACCAACAAACGTGCTGCACAATTCCGGCACAAATCGGCGGTGTGGCGCCCATTGGAAAGCATTATAAGGTATGGCACTGTTCTTAGACGCAAGTACAAGCGTGGTGCATAGGGGTTAAAAGACTGGGGGAACTGCCGACGGGGCAATGTCGAGAAATGTTTTCGACGGTGCCTATGCCGGTTGCAGTTTTAGATCATTAATGCATCAAACAGCGCATGTTCATCAAAGGGGGGCTGACTCTGAGGGGTAAAAATGAGATCAGCACGGGGAGGGGTAGCATGGGCGTTAATCGGCATATTTACCGTATTGGCAGCCCTATTCTGTCTCGACAGGGGAGTCTTTTCAATCTGCGGATCGAAAGACAAGACTGCCGGAGAAGCAACGAAATGGCGGAAATCGACGATCATATCGACTACGCTTGAACAAAGACGCATTTTTGCGATTGGGGTCGCATCCAAAACGGTCTGCACGCGGAGGTCGCAAGCACATCGTGCTTCCAGCGCCCATAGCCTTGCGAGAGACGGCTACGGGGCCTTTACACATGGTCTGACGCAGGCGTCGAACGCAGGTCCCGATCTGACTGTTCGTCGCACGAGGCCGAGCGAAGGATCCTCGATTAAGCGTGGCAGGAGTATTCACTTAATTGTTTACACTTTGCTGTCCACCGCAATGCCCGTAACTGTCGGGGGCGGGATTCCGCCGTCTTCGCGGGGGCGCGTGTTCTGCTGGTCCTTCGAGGCTGGACTTGGGGAGTGACGGCATGCGTAAGAGCAAGCAAGTTCTGACGAGCATCGTCGTCGTCGCGATGATGCTCACTATCTCTCTGAGCGTGGTAGTATCCTACAGCCCGGAGGTGTCCGCCGTAACTCACGGCGGGATATTGACATATGACAAGAACGGCGGGACGTGGGATGTCCCTGCGGGATTCGGCTACGACGACCCTGCGGTCGCCATACCTCATGACGCGGGAGACATCGTGGAAGTGAGGTTCGACCCGGTGCCCGAGCGTGCGGGATACGCGTTCTTAGGATGGGACACGGACAAGAACGCGGTCAACCCCCAGTACAGGGTGGTCAACGAATACAACAGCGACACGAGGGACGACGTCAGCCACAGCACGGGAAGGTTCTTCGTCATAGGCTGGACGGACATAACGCTTTACGCGGTATGGAAGGCGGTAAGCCTCAACGTAATCAACTCCACGATTCCTTCCACGGGAGTGGCCGCCCAGAATGTGGCGGGCGCGTCCGGAACCGGTGTGAACAACTATGTGTTCGGCTCGTTCATCATCAACTACGTCAACGATCACTACACATACTCCGTAAGCACGAGAGGGAGCGGAAACGCCGCGACCACGACGACCACTTCTCTTGCGCCTGGTCAGAACGTGATTCGGTTCACGGGCACGTTCGACGACTACAAGCAGATCGTCGTCAGCAGCACCGCGCCCTACAGCAGCGTGGACCACCTCATAATATTGTTTGACGGCGCGTGGATGAAGAGGACGTCAACGTCGGCGACGAGCAATACGATGAGCCTTCTTACTGTGCTCGGCACCTCGACTGTCGAGGTTCAGGCCTTCGGTAACAACACGTTCGACCACAACGGGGCGTATGCGGCGGCGTTCAGGCTGATGCCCGACACGAACTTCGTGTTCGTGGGGCAGGGAAACTCCAAGATTACGATGCACCGGTCCACCGCTACGGCCGACTCGGACGGGCCCGCCATAGGGTCGCAGGGAGCGTCCCAGCAAACGCCGGGGAACATCCAGATCGAGACAGGGATGATGGACTTCTTCTGGAACAACACAAACGACGGCATGCGTGCATCGGTCATCGGCGGAGGAGGGTATCACGACACCGGCACGACTGGATCCAACTCCGGCAACATCCGCATCCGCGGGGGGGCCATCGACATCGTGATGTCGTCCCCATACATGACTGGCACAGGGATAGGCGCAGGAGGCGGCCTGACCTACGGAGGGAACGTGGACAGCATCATAATTTCCGGCGGGCACATTAAAATCTCGCAATTCTCCACGGGCCAATCCCTAAGAGGCGCCGCGATAGGCGGCGGGTCCAAGTTTAGTGCGGGCGCCTCGAACGACGCCAACGGGGACGGCGGCGGAATAAGCATCAGCGGCGGAACGATACAGATCTATCAGAGGTCTACATTGAGCCTGCGCGGTGCCGCGATAGGCGGAGGCGGGGCAGAAACCGGCTATGCAGGGCAGGCCATACGAAACGGCGGGATAAACATCTCCGGTGGAGACATCCAAATCGAAAGGGTTGCGCAAGGTGCGTACAACATATACAGCGCGGCCATCGGAGGCGGCGGCACAAGCGGATCATATGCAACTGGGGCCATCGTGAACATAAGCGGCGGAACGATACAGATACGGGAATACACGTCGACAGGCTCCATAATCGGAGCGGGCATAGGCGGAGGCGGAAACGGCTCCGGCACCGCCTCGACATCGGGATCTAACAACTCGCACCCCGTGACCGTCAACATAAGCGGAGGCACGATCGGCGTGCGGATGTATGCGACCAGTTCGGGGCACGTCTACGGCGAAGGCATAGGTGGTGCGGCAAGCACCGACTCTGCCGGGCAGAGGGCGATTGTCAACATATACGGCGGGTCGATATCCGTCGACAGGTACCATGGGTCGACTACCTACGAATCGACGCAGGACATAGGCACCGGAGGCTCGTCAAGCTCTCTGGTAACAATAGACGGAGGCTCGATATGGGTGTCGAACAACAAGGTCTTGCCTGACCCGCGGGACTCTCAGGGAAACCCCCTATACAAGACCGTGGTCAACGTGGGCGCAGGGGTGGTGTCGTCGGTGTTCGTCAAGAAGCCGAAGTTCATCGACCCGGAGTTCGGCGTGCCGAGGTATGCCGACTTCCACATCGACAGCAAGAACCTCAACACGAACACCCTCATGGGCGTGACGTCGTCGGGAAGCGGGAGTAGCGAGAGATATCACCTCGACACGGGGTTCACCAACGCGACGTATAGGGACAGCCTGTACCTATACCTCCCCACGGCGACCGCGAGCCAGCCGAACGAGATTTCGGTGGAGTCGCAGCTCAACGGGCAGGTGAAGTACTTCACGTCCTATGGCTCGGCCAGCACCATAACCGCCGTGGACCAGACCGGCTC
>JAITOF010000066.1 GCA_031290095.1 Candidatus Methanoplasma porotermitis | reverse complement strand
CACGTGGAAGTCGGGCATGTTGAGCCTTCTGGACCTGAAGCAGAGCATGCACTCCCCGGACTGCTCGAGGCGGTACGAGTCCGCCACTTCGAACGCCCCGAACGGCATCTGCTTGTAGCTGACGTTCCAGTTGCGGATCATGGCGAACTGCTGGTGGCATGCCGCATATCTGAGCACGAAGCTCTTCTTGCCGGTGCTCACGGTGTAGAGCCTGTCACCGAAGAGCTCTGCATGCTCCCTGACAGCGGGTTCGTCGAGGGAGAACATGTTCGTCCCCTTGACGTTGTATACGTCTATTCCGGACGAGTTGACGATCTGGGTGGCGTAGTCGGATATGAGGTCGAACATCATCGCGCCGTGAGGGGCGAGGCACATATGGCCTGCGTCGGACATCGACTCCCATTGGATTCCGAACTTCTTGCAGAGCCTAAGGTATTCGGGCTCGCCGGCGGCAGGGGCCTCTTTTCCGAGGGCCTCTTTGTCTATCATGAACTTCATGCAGTCCGACCCTCCGGAGTAGTCGCCTATCTCGGTCTCCTTTCCGTCGGGGGACAGGACGAAATACGCGTCCTTGCCTTTGAGAGCAGGCCTCTCCTCTTTTCCCTTGAAGTCCCTGGACAGCTCGGAGAGAGGGTGGCCTTTGCATTTTATATCGAAGGCCTTGTACCACCCGAACGGCGCGCGGACGACCTCTGCGCCGGATGCCGAAAGCATGTCCTTTATCAAATCGAGGAGTTCCACGCTCGCCTTCGGGCGGGCGAGGTCGTTGCTCAGGTGGGCGTACGGATAGAGGAGAACACGCTCGGCCCCAACCTTCTCTTTGACGGAGATTATGTCCTTGGACGCCTCGGCAGCCACTTGGGCAATCTTCTTCTCGTCGTCGCTTTCGACCGTGACGAAGACGACCAGCACCTCTTCCATCTTCCCGTTGTGCAGCTCCGCAGGGATGTCCTCGGCCGCTTTCGTCTTTTCCTTTGCCTCGAACTCCATCGAGTCGGCGTGAATATACAGCGCTCTCATGAGACCATTGTTCCTTTTGATTCCGGCGCCTTCCCCACAGAAAGGGAGACGCCACTGAGGCTTGCATGTTAAGGGATGTATTAATAAGGTTGCAGGGGTGGCGCCGCGCCGGGCGGACGCAGGAATTTTTGTATCAGTCGTTGGCCCTCGGCAAGGTTCTTATCCGACAGCCACCGTATAGCCGCTCGCACAGCGGGCATGCATGAGTCTGGAGTTTGGGGATTGCCGCCGGGATGTCCGCATCTGTCGACCTTTCTGTGGCCGATGTCAATGGTGACGGCGAGGTCAACGGACTTGATGTCATACGCATGAGGATGATCATTGCCGGGATGGTATGATCCGTTCCAATCCCGTCTAAAAACATACGGTCTCTCACCCAGTCGGCGGGAGGCTGAAACATCCTTCCTTTTTCTTTACACCTTCACACTGCAATGAGATTGCTAAGAACGATGCAAGCGTGCATGTTTTTACCGATTCTGGATATGACGATGCTGTTGCTCTGCAACCGAACGGTCAAAAGTCACCGTCCGACGCTCGAGGCATCCGCCGCCATGATGCGCGTTATCATCGCCTCGTCCATCCTGCATGGGATGAGGGGCGGCACGTCCCCGCAGGAGGCGACGCGGTCTCCGCAGGCCGTCAGGCACCAAGACACCCCTGGTATTTTGCAGACGCGCTCTGACGCAGGGCCGACTGCGTCCTCTCCTGTCACTAGGTTCCCGAACAGTGTGGCGCATGCGTCCGCCAGCGCGACGTCGTCGCACATGACGGTGCATATCCTGCTCTTTCCGAAGGACACGGACGGCCCGATCGTCCCGGACGAAGAGCACAACCCCCGTATGCGGTCGGACGGCTCTATCAGAGCGCATGCCTGATGGGCATCGCTTCCCGCGAACAGCCCGACTTTCAGCGGGCGGTCGTTCAGGAACGCAATGTCCCCGCCGTTGTCGACCATCGCGTATCTTGCCCCCTCAGATGCCATTGCCGACGCCGCATGTTCCGCTATTGCTCCCGCTACTGCCGCCATGGGGCCGACTCCCGTCGCAACGGATGCCCTGCACATGCCATCCACCACAGGGTGGTCGCCCGGCGACGGAGGATACGAATCATAAGTCACGCCGAAGAACGGGTCTTGGAGGATTTTGAACTCCACGGCGTGCCTTGCCTCTAAGATGGCCTCTTCGGCCACCCGCACGTATCGCTCCTCGGAACAGATGGTCACGGCAGTCTCTTTTACCTCGAAGTGCCTTCGGACGATATCGCTCATGGCCGCCTCGCGGCTGCTATGAACCGGTCTTTTATCGTTCGTGCGTCCAACGGGATGTTCGGGCTGTCGGAGTTGCCCGGGCGTATGAGCGCCCGGACGAACATTGATTTGTTCTTGGAGACGGCGGACGATATCCCTTCCGACGTGTTCACAGTGCATGTATGTTCTATGCCATAGGCCTTTGCGGCCAGCTCCAAGTCGGAGACGGCGTACGCGGGGTTGAGCTGGTTGCCGGTGGACCCGAACGTGCCGTTGTCCAAGCATAATATCGTGAGATTCGGGGGAGACTCTGCCGCCGCCACAGGAAGCACGGACGACCCGAGAAGGCTGCCGTCCCCGTCAATGACCACCACCCTCCGGGAGGAGGACAAGGCGATGCCTAGGCCTATGGGCGTGGCCTGGGTGTAGCTTCCAAGCATGTAGAAGTTGAGCGGCCGGTCCCCGCAGGCGAAAACCTCTTTGGACGGCACCCCTATGTTGGATACGACAACCGTCTCGTCGTCCACCGAGGACTCTATCGCCTTTATGGCCTCCAGCCTCGAAAGCCTTGGCTCCGGGAACTCCCTTTCGTACCGAAGAGAGGCGAAAGTGCGGCGCGAAGGGAAATCGACGGTTTGCGGGGGAGGCTCTCCCCATACGCTTGGGGCGATCAATACCACGACTGCCGTGTTACGGTCGAAGGCGTCTTTTACAGCAGGATATACAAGATCTAGGTCGTCTGCGGACCTGACTGCCACGGACGGCACCCCATAGTTGCGGAGCATCCCCTCTATGCCGATGTTGAACGGGATTTGAGCCGGAATCGTCTCGTTCTCCACGCCCCTCCAGCTTGCCAATATCGGAAGCGGGAACTCGTAGAGCGACGTAAGCGACATGAGCGCGTTCATCATGTTCCCCAGCCCGGAGCTCTGTATGGACATCACAGGCCTCTTCCCTGCGAGGCATATGCCGGCGCATATGCCCACGCCGTCCTCCTCGCGAGTTATGTCTATCGTGCGAAAGTTGAGGTGCAGCTCTGACGTCAGCCTGCGGTTCTTGTCGCAGGGCAGGCTGACGACAGTGTCTATCCCACATCTTTTCAGCGTTCCGACCACTTGATCCTCATGCATCCGCGGCCCTCCTCAGGTCGGCATCGCTGACATCCCTATTCACTCTTTCTGACGGCTCTATCCTCGTCAGCGCAATGTCTTCTTTCACGCGGTCTCTGCCGCCGCCGGTTATGTTGAGAAATATCTTCTCGTCGAGGGGCAACCCGTCTTCTACAGCGGCTGTGAGAGCTGCCAATGCCACCGCCGCCGCAGGGTCCAGAGCGGCGTTCTCATGTATGTTCCAAAGCTTCTCCGCCTCTCTGGCTGATTTCTCGGTGACGGTCAGGAACTCTCCGTCGCAGGCGGTCATGGCGTCGAACACCCCTCCTGAGATTCCATACGGAGGGGTGCGGTTCGCGAGTACGTCGGCGTAGATGTCCGTCCCATTAGACAGGTCTTTCTCTATTATGTCCCTCCTTCCGGCGTTCCATGCGTCCGCCATGGGCGTGAACGGGATGTTCTGGGCAAGATGAAGCTTCGGCAGCCTGTCTCCGAAACGCCCGTCGCCTACAAGCCTCAGAGAGGCCTCCCATGCCGATATGCCGCCGGTGCCGCTCCCGACTCCCTGGAAATAATGGTCTGGCAGGGATCCCATGCGAAGGGCGCCCTCGAGTAGCACCGTGCCCATGCCGTCGCGCCTAGCCACGTTCCTCGCCCCGCCTTCCGGGACGAAGCCTCCGAACGACGCGATTCTTTCCGCGACGCGTATGGCGTCTGCGTAGTCGCCCCTGACCGTCAGCAGCCTCGCCCTCCCCCTGTCCTCGGACACCTCTATCCTATCGGCGGCCTTGTCGGGGACCACCACGAGGCAGTCGCTGTCCGTGTCGCCCGCCGTCTGGGCGAACGCCCTGCCCGTGTTGCCGGCTGAAGCTACTACAATCCGCCCTCCTCCCCGGTCTTTGAGCCGGGCAAAGGTGGGGAGGGCTTCCGTCTCCTTGAATGTGCACGACACCGAGAACGCGTTCCTTTCTGGATAGTACCCCGTGAATCCGATCCACAGGTCCTTGAGGCCCAGCTCCTTTGAGACGCCCTTGCTCCTGAACGCCACGGGAGAGGACCTGGAATTCAACACAGACCGCACTGGCAGCCAGTCGAAGAACCGGAACATCCCCGGAAGGTCCCTCTCCGTCAGCCGCTTCGCGACGTACTCGGTGCGCAGGAGGGCGGGGCAGCCTGCGGGGCAGGATAGGGAGTGCGTGTCGACGGCCCTTCCGCACTTGGGACACCTTACGGCGTGCTCTCCCATTGCCCGTTCCCCAGGTTCCACTTGCCCTCTTCCACCAGGCGCTTGACCCTGGCGCAGAGCTCCTCCCCGCGGCGCCTGTCGGACTGCCTGACCTTGACAGGCACGCTCTGCCCGCCGTAGTCTATGCTTCCGAGGTCGCATTCGAAGATTCCTCCGACGCAGGTGCTCACGCACAGCCCGCAGTTCATGCATAGGACGTTTCCTTCCGTGCCTGACGAGGGCGATGCCCCCAAGGGGCAGAGCTCGTCTGCCACGCAGGTCCCGCAGTGCAGACAGGAGTCCAGGTCGGATACGACGTCGAGGTTGTTTCCTTTCCAGATCTGGGAGTAACGTCCCTTGAACAGCGGCTTGCGGTCATGCACGTCCGCTATCGGAAGCACGGCATCCTCGTCAAGTATGCTCACGGCATCCAACGCCTCTTGGTCCACGACGGGTATCGCCGTGGCAAGAGAAGTAAGGCACTCCGGCCCCCTCGACGTCCTGAACCCTCCCATCATATGAGGGTCCATGCCTTTCATGTCGGCGAACGCGGACAGGTTTGGCTTCGCCTCGGAGCTTCTTGTCCCGGGGCCCATTACCGTCCCGGGGGCCCCGTTGATCAGTATGGTGGCCCCGTTCCGTATGAACCTCGACGAATGGTCGTTCTCCAGCGGGTTGATCTCCCCGCAGCCGCTTACGCTCGCCTCCTTGAGGTTTCCAGCGAGCCCCTGGGTGTCTGAGAATATCGTAGTGTACGTCGATTCGGAGGGGTTGGCGAACGCGGTGTAGTTCTTGAACCCTCCGCGAGTTATGATTATCCTGGCGAACGCGAAGTCGTCCAACGTCAGCGTCTTTTTGAACACCCCCTCCTTGGAGGTCGCCTCCACCGACACCGGGACTCTGGCAACCAGGTCTTTGAACAAATGCCCGCCCCCGTAGTCGTGGTCCCTGTGGGCGGTGCCGTTTATGATGCAGTCCACCACGCCCAGGGACTCGTTCGGACAGGGCCCGACGCTCCCTTCGATGCCGTTGATTTTTATGGTGTCCGTCTTGCTTATCTCCGTCAAGCCTGCCACAGGTATCGTGAACACGGCCATGGTCCCCGACATGACGCCGAACGTTCCGCAGGTCACGACGTCCACGTCGTCCAATGTGGGACGTCCGCCCTTGCGGACGATCTGCTTGAACTCCGACGCCGTGAAGACCTTCGCGCTCTTCTCTTTGATTTTCTTGTCGATGTCCTTTATGTCGCTCATAGGATTCCCTCAAAGGATCAGTATGTTCTCTATGCGGATCTGAAGGCCCCACGGCTTCTCCAAGACCATGTTCACCAGCCCGGTGTGCGCTCTCCCGAGCATGCACAGCCCCGGCAGGAAGTGGAACCTCTTCCCGAACTCGGGCTCGTTGTTGACTACTATGGCCAAGCCGTCGAAGCCCAGCATGTGGTACTGGCGGACGTCCTTGACCTCCGCCCCCCTTGCATACGAGGGTCCGACCACGTGCCCCGTTATGACCCCGGTGTACGGGTCCGCGCTTATGACCTTCAGCACATGCTGCACCGGGCATCCTGCGCCAGCGGGGCGGCCGGTGACTATGTCGCCAGGCACTATGTTCCACTTTTCCACCAGGTCGGACCGGAACGGCAGGACTATCTTCCTCGCCGACGGCTCGCCTGGAAGCGGCGCAAGGTAGAAGTCGTACTTCTGGCCGACGACGTCTATCCCGCTGTAAGGAGTCACCACGTTGCGCTCTTTCGGGGCGTCGGACACGGTGATGATATGTGGGCATCTCCCGATAGCGGCGGTTCCCGCCGCAAGGCTGTTGCGGAACTCGTCGCAGGTGGCAACCCCGCAGGCGCCGCAGTTCTTTCCTGGAAGGGCGATCTCATTCGCCGCGGTATATGTTGTCTGCATCTTTGAGCCTCCTTATGACCCCGAAGTGGTTCTGCCATCCTATGTCCGTCTTTCCGATGCACACTGTGCAGACGCCCAGCGGCGGCATGCCTCTGAGCTTGACGATCTCCCCCTCGCCGATGGAAGCAAGCTCGTCCACCCTCTTTAGAAGATAACGCAGCCCGGTCCCTTGGACCGCGTTGGACTCCACTATGTCCATGCCCGGGGACACCTCGCGGATATTCTCCCTGAAGACCTCCTTCTCGGCCTGGGACACAAGGTCCACCTTGGTCACCACGGCCACGTCGGCCAATGCGATCATGGGCGCCATCTTCAGCGGCGCGTGGGTGCCGGCCATCGAGGACAGAACGCAGACGCCAAGAGAGCTAGTTATATACGGGGTGCACCTGAGGCACAGCCCTGCGCTCTCATATATGAGGATGTCAGCTCCCTCGTCCTCGGCCCACCCCAAGGCGTCTTCGATGACCATTATTCCCATGTGATCGGGGCACAGGTCCCCGGAATAGATCTTCTTGGTCGGGATTCCGAACTCTGCGCTCAGCTCCTCGTCCTCGAAGGCGCAGGTGACGTCCACTTTCAAGTATGCCACTTTGCTGGTGCCGCGGACGTGTTCTATTATGCGCCTTATCACCGTGGTCTTCCCGGTGCTGGGAGGCCCCGCCACCACTATCAGCCTGACCATCACACCGCCTCCTTCAGGGTCTCTCCGGACCTTATGCGCTCGCGAAGGCCGGAGAGGAGGGCGTCTGCTTCCGCTACTATCCCGAGCGCCTTCTTCTCCGAGTCGCCCGGAACCAAGATTTGTGTGACCTCTCCGCCTCTCATGACTATCCTGCGGTCAGAGAGAAGCGATATGTACGGGTCGTGGGTGACGAACAGGACGGCCTTGTTCACGCCCCTGAGGTATTTTATGACCTCGTCCTTGTATATGCCTGCGTTCTCGATCTCGTCCAAAAGAAGGATGGGCGCGCCCGATATCAGGACGGAGTCCGCTATCAGCAGGGAGCGGGTCTGCCCGCCGGACAGCGAGGACATGCGGTCGTCTCCCGCTACCTTCTCGCCGGTGAATCTGTTGGCCAGGGCCACAGCCTCTTCCGCGATTTGGGGGACGGCGTTCTTCCTAGCACGCACATGCATGTCCAGGAACTGTCTGACAGAAAGGTCTGCCAAGCATTTTGTGTGTTGCGTTATCATGGCGATAGGCTTCTGCGAAGGGTCCCTTACGAACGATTCAGGCGGAAGCTCGCCGTTTACGAGTATCCGCCGGCCTGTGACAGTGTCCCCCTGTGCGAACACCTCGATGTCGTTTATGAGCGCGGTCTTTCCAGACCCTGTGGGGCCGACGATGGATATCGTGTCCCCGGGCCGTATGTCCACGCGGTCGAATCTTTCCTTTGCGCCGGATTTGGTCGTTCCCGGGAGAACAGTGATCGTTAACTCGTCAGCGGTCATCACAAGTTCGTACAATGATGCTCAATTTAATCTTTTTGGGAAATTAAATTACAATCAGGATAAAAATCATTTGTAACGCACAGAAGTGCTGCTACGTCACGCTTGCCGTTTTGGAACGCATGTGGCGTCTTTCGCGCTCTTGTTACGATTACCGTGCGTTCAGGAAGGGCCTCAGAGCAGATTAACAGTCGGGTTGCCGCATGTTGGAGGGTCATACGGACGTCGAAGCATCCTTCTCCGAGGCATTCGACGGTTTTATCTCGCGCTCCACATCGTCCACGGCTGTTGCGCCATCCTTTTTTATCAGCACGCCTCTGAACTCTTCGGCTATGCGGATTGCGTCTGTTCTGCTGGATAACAGGGCGAAGGGGCATTTCCCATCCGATGAGGGTTGTTCTGTTGCATCCTCGGCGCCGTGCCGTCCCACCCCGAGAGTGAACCGCCCCACGGTGGATTTGACGGCCTCCATACTGTTGTCCGCGCCGATCCATCTGCGATTGAGCCGGAACGCGGCCTCCAACGTGCTTCCTGAACCGCAGAAGCAGTCCAACACGACGTCGCCTTCGTCGGTGGAGGCTTGCACGATCTGCTTCAGCAAGTCCAGGTTCTTCTCCGTGGGGTACCCCGTGACCCTGTCGTTTTGATTTTTGGAATCCTGATAGCCCGTCCAGATGTTTTGAACGGATATGCCCTGGCGGTTGTCGTCGAAATAGACGATGCGGCGTGGGTTTCCGTTCTTAGACCAGTAAATCTCCCCGTTCCTGTCAAGCTCCTCCAGCTTCGACGGGGGATACTGCCAATGCTTTCCCGGGGGCGGAGACATGCCTCTCCAGTCCTTTCCCGTCTCCCCGTTCCTCACTCCGGGGGCGTGCAAGGGGACCCTCTTGTACCTTCTTCCTTCTTCGTCTTGGCAGGGATACTGCTCCATCGTCTTTTCTTCGGTCCATTCTGTATAGGGGCGGTTCCAGACGTAGCGCTCGGTCTTGCTGTAGAACAGGATATAGTCCGCGACATCCCCGTAGGTCCTCTTCGTGTAGTTCTTGTTGCTGCACTTTTTCCGTGTGATCATCCCTCTGAAGTTCTTCTCCCCGAAGACTTCGTCCATGATCACCTTGATGTGGAAGACCATCGTGGAGTCCAGATGGACGTAGATCGAGCCGTCGTCGGAGAGGAGCCTGCGCAACAGCACCAGGCGTTTTCGCACGAATTCGACGTATTGGGCGCCGACGCGCAGGTCCTCGTAAGCGGGAGTCCGGTCCCTGCACTCGAAAACGCTTTTCGTTGCGAACGGGGGGTCTATGTAGACCATCTTTATCGTCCCGCCGCGCCCGAGTCCTATCAGATGCCTGAGGACGTCGATGTTGTCTCCGTAGTACAGCTCGTTCGGAAGGCCGTCCGATTCGGCGTTGACGCCGCCCGCGTCCACATACTCGCCGAACGGCTCGCGGAGTATCTCGGCCTCGGAGGATTTCCCCTCATAGTGGAGGCTGACGGGCGCGTTCTCCGGGTCACTCGATGCTTGCTTCTTCGGTATGCCCGTCGCCAGCGTCCCACACTCCTTTGATCCACTTTTCCGACAGACGGTCGTCCGCCATCCTGAGCGTGACGACCATTGTCCTGTCCAGCCGTATTCGGCGTTTCCGCCACGTGCCTCCTTCCGCTCATCCTATCTTTCTGACGTGTCGGCATGGCGTCATTCGTCCTCATCGCCTTTCGGCTCAAAGAAATATTCGATCTGCTTCCCCGAATCGCCAGGGGACAATGACTTGCGGCGTGCCAAGCGCTCCTGTGCCTCATGCAGAATCTCCTTGATTTTGCGCTCGAACTCCGCTTTGGGCGGTAGCTCCGTCCAGTATTCGGCAACGGCGATGCCTGCTTTGTCCATTTTCAGCATTTCGACCTTTTTACGGTTTGCTGCGGCGCAGAGGATGATGCCTAGTGGGGCCTCCTCGCCCTGTTGCCTCTCGTTCTCGTCAAGCCAATTCAGGTACAGCTCCATCTGGCCTTTGTAGGCGGCCTTGAAAACACCGAGTTTCAATTCGACCGCGACAAGCCGTTTCAGGATCCGGTGATAGAACAGCAAATCGAGAACTATGTCCTCGTCTCCGACCGTCATTCGCTTCTGCCGTTCGACGAATGTGAATCCGTGGCCGAATTCAAGAATGAACGCTTCAAGCTCTGCGAGAATCGCTTTTTCCAAGTCCGCTTCAAGGAAGTTGTCTTTCAGCCCTAATATGTCGAGCAGGTACGGGTCTTTGAACACGTTGAACGGGATGACGGTTCGCTCCGCAAGCCCTGCATTGGCAATCTCGTGCCGCTCGTAAGCCTTGCGCGATATCTGATGGCGAAGTTCGATGACCCCGAAGCGACGCTTTGCAGCCTCGTCCGCGTAATATTGCCGTGCTTCCTCGGTTTTCAGCGGAAGCAGCTCGATGAAGTGCGACCAGCTCAATTGTGACGAAAGCTTCGTCACAATCTCAAAATCGCTGAAGTTCTCGGCGAATCTCACCATCCTTCGAAGATTATGAACATCGAACGCCTTTCTATATTCTTTACCAATTGTGACGAAGGCTTCGTCACAATCTCAAAATCGCAGGAAACGTGTTCGGTTTGGGGGCAGCTTGAATGATGCAAGCAGGCTCTGCAGTCATGGTCGAAACAGAGGTCGCAGACGCTAAATCCCCGCTGTACGGAGTCTTGAAGGCCGCTTTGAAAGGCGGCGTCCAGACCGTGAGGATCAGGGAGGGGAGCGTCGTGATCGTTTCCGAGGCGCAGTGGAGCCGCATGACAGGGGCTGCATCTCTCGCAGGGGTCCCCAGGCTTCTCGAGGACATCTTGGAAACGGAGCGCTCCCCAGAGTCGGAGTTGATCCATTGGAGGCTTGGCGGCCCGTAAGGAGCTTCTGGGCGAGAAAGCGGATAAAGGCCGAAGGATTCGTAAGATGTGGATGCGGGAGCGGTCTGCGCGAAGAGGTCCTTCGGGCGACCGATGCCCCGGCTTTTCACTACATGTATGCGCATATGTTAAATCCACCTTGGAATATCGGCGCAACTATGTTCCGCATTTCATTCTCCGGCGACGAGGAGTACAAGCTCGTCATACTTATGAGGAAAGACCTCAAGATGGGCGCGGGGAAATGTGCGGCCCAAGCGTGCCATGCGGCCTTGGGCTGCGCGTTGGCGTCCATGAAGAAGAGGCCTGACGACTTCAAGAAGTGGATGGGTTGCGCCCAGCCTAAGGTCGTCCTCAGGGTGGACTCGGAGCAGGAGCTGTACGACTTCAAAGCGGTCGCGGAGGCCCAAGGCCTGACATGCTCCCTGGTCGCTGACGCCGGAAGGACGCAGATCGCGCCTGGGTCGGTGACGTGCCTCGGTATCGGACCTGACAAAGTCTCCGTCTTGGACAAGATCACCGGCGAGCTCAGGATGTACTGATCAGAGCAGTCGGAACTCCTTCGTCGCCCTCACAGAAGGCGTGCCTCTCCTTGCAACGGATATGGCCCCCACGAGGGCGTCGGCCCCTTGGACCGTGGTTATGAACGGGACCTCCAGCTCCACGGCGAGCCGGCGCATCTTGTGGCCGTCCCTCACGGGGCCGGACTTCTCCGAGGGGGTGTTGATTATAAGGCCGATCTTCCCCTCCCTCATGAGCCCTATGGCGTTCGGCTTCATGTTGTCGTCGATCTTGAACACGGTCACCGTCTCGACGCCGTTCTCCCTGAGGTACGTGGACGTACCCTTCGTCGCATAAACTGAAAAACCCATCTCTTTGAATTCTTTCGCGATCGGAAGCACGCGGGGCTTGTCGCCGTCGTTGACAGTTATGTACACCCCGCCTTCGACGGGCACCTTGTTGCCGGCGGCGGTGAACGCTTTGTAATATGCCGTGTCAAGGTCCTCGTCGATGCCCATGACCTCCCCCGTGCTCTTCATCTCTGG
>JAITOF010000056.1 GCA_031290095.1 Candidatus Methanoplasma porotermitis | reverse complement strand
GTGAACGCGATGGCGGCGCCTATGACAACCTTGGGGCTTATCTTGAGTCCCCTGTCGTCCTCGGTGTCGAAGTATCTCATCAATCCTGCGGACGATGCGAACGAGCTGTTGTCTTTCTTAGCCATCGCAACGACAACGAACGGGCCATATAAAAATCTAATGCGAGAAAACCGCACGCCTCATGTGGCAGGATCGGAGATATCGAGTTCAGAGTCGTTCCAAAACTTTGAACTCACTAGGTCCCAATCGACTGCCTCGACCCTTAAGTATTTAGTCGCGCACGAAATCCAAGTCTTCATCGGGGTGGGCGAGAACGTCGTCTGAGGCTGGTTAAAAACGGCTCCTGAAGAGGAAAACGCCCGTACGAACGAAGATAACACAGAGTGCAAGCCTCAAAACCTTCGAAACAGTGAGAGATGTTATATATTTAATTAGGTTAGCCACCTTCAGCCTAAAGCTATGCATAGTCGCATGAGCTTTAAATACGATAATCGTAATCGCAAAAAACTTCATAATGAGGTGAAAAGTTGGGTAGAGGTCTATACACCGCAAGGAAAATGAGAGAGGACAGGCAGAAGTTCCGCTGGCTTGACAGGGGATACAAGAAGAGAGTGCTGAGGCTGAGAGAGAGGTCCGACCCGCTGGAAGGGTCCGCCCAAGCTCGCGGCATCGTTCTTGAGAAGGTCGGAGTCGAGGCGAAACAGCCCAACTCGGCCATCCGTAAATGTGTCAAGATACAGCTCATAAAGAACGGACGTCAGATTACTGCTTTCGCGGTCGGAGACGGAGCTATCAACTTCATAGACGAGCACGACGAGGTTCTCGTCGAAGGTATCGGCGGGAGGATGGGCCGTTCTTACGGAGACATCCCCGGTGTCCGTTACAAAGTGATCAAAGTGAACAACGTGTCCCTGAACGAGATGGTCAGGGGAAGGACCGAGAAGCCGGTCAGGTGAACATCATGTCAGAAGAGATCGTTGCGCAGAAGGCGCTCATATTCGGAAAGTACGACACGTCCGAGGTTATCGTCAACGACGGCGGATTGGCTAAATACATAGACCTAACCCCAACCAATGTGCCTCACTCGGGCGGTAAGCATGCGAACAGGTGGTTCGGAAAATCCAAGCTCAGCATCGTAGAGAGGCTGATTAACAACATAATGAGGACCGAGAAGTACACTGGAAAGAAGATGAAGGCGTACAAGACCGTGTCCGTCGCGTTCGACATAGTCGCTGCGAAGACCAAGAAGAACCCGCTCCAAGTCCTCGTGGAGGGGCTCGAGAACGCAGCCCCCCGCGAGGAAGTGACAAGACTTCAGTTCGGAGGCATATCCGTGCCCAAAGCGGTGGACATATCCCCCCAGAGGAGGCTCGACATAGCCCTCCGCAACCTTTCAAAAGGTGTCGTAGCCGCGTCTTCTAAAAACAAAAAACCCATCTATGAGTGCCTCGCAGACGAGATAATGCTCGCCGCCAAGGGCGACATGACCTCTTTCTCCGTTGCTAAGAAGGAAGAGATCGAGAGGGTAGCCTCATCGGCAAGGTAAACGTGGTGAAACGGCATGGGACGCAAGGAAGACAACATAAAACGCGCGACGGAGCTCATGGGCACTCCCGAGTCCATAAGGAACATAGGGACTGCCGCGCATATCGACCATGGGAAGACCACCTTCTCTGACAACCTGATAGCTGGAGCAGGCATGATGTCCTCCGAGCTCGCAGGCGAGCAGAGGGTCTTGGATTACGACGAACAGGAGGCCGCCAGAGGCATCACCATCAACGCGGCATGCGCATCGATGGTCCACAAAGTGGACGGCAAGGAGTATCTGATCAACCTGATCGACACTCCCGGGCACGTGGACTTTGGAGGAGACGTCACAAGGGCGATGAGGGCGCTTGACGGAGTGTTCATACTCTGTTGCGCGGTGGAGGGCATAATGCCCCAGACCGAGACGGTCATAAGACAGGCCCTGAAAGAGAGAGTCAGGCCGTTGCTGTTCATCAACAAGGTGGACAGGATGATCGTGGAACAGCAGGTCACCAAGGAGATGATGATCGAGAAGTTCTCCAAGCTCGTGACCGAGTTCAACCAGAAGATCGTCAACATACTGCCCGCACCGCTCAACAAGCAGTGGCAGGTCAGCATCCAGGACGGCACTGTCGCGTTCGGCTCTGCATACAACAACTGGGCGATATCCGCGCCGTTCATGCAGAAGTCAAAAATATCGTTCAGCGACATATTCAACTACTGCTCCAGAGAGGGCGGGCAGGCGGAGCTTGCAAAGAAGTCTCCCCTGCACGAAGTCGTCCTAGACATGGCGATCAAGCACATCCAGAACCCGAAGGACGCACAGAGGCTTCGTATCCCGGTCATCTGGAAGGGGGATCTAGAGTCGCCTATAGGCAAAGCCATGTTGGATTCCACACACACTGGCGACGTAGCCCTGATGGTCAACAAGATAATAATGGACCCGCATGCGGGCGAGATCGCGATCGGAAGGCTGTTCGCCGGCGAGATAAAGAAGGGCCAGACGCTGTACATATCAGGAATGCCTGCGCCGCAGAGGGTGCAGACCGTCGCCCTCATGGTCGGCGCAGACAGAATTCCGATAGAGACCGCCATCGCGGGGAACATCGTCGCAGTGTCGGGCCTGAAGGATGCCATCGCAGGTTCGACGGTATCCACGATAAAAGAGATGGATGCCTTCGAAAAGATGACTCACTATTCTGAGCCTGTGGTCACGAAAGCCATCGAGGCGAAGAATATGAAGGACCTTCCCAAGCTCGTGGAGGTTCTCAGGACTATCGCCAAGGCAGACCCGTCCCTTAACATAGAGATAAACAACGAGACCGGCGAGCACCTGCTCTCGGGAATGGGAGAGCTCCACCTGGAGATCACCGAGTACCGCATAGTCAACGAGCAGAAGGTCGAGATAATCTCGTCCCCGCCCATAGTCGTCTACCAGGAAGGCGTCAAAGGCCCGAATGCCCGTGAGTTCGAGGGGAAGTCCCCGAACAAGCACAACAAGTTCTACTTCATCGTAGAGCCGCTTGAGCAGGGCATCATCGACGCGATTCGCGCCGGCGTCATCGACCCGGACGCGAAGATCAAGGACCCCAAGGCCTTTGCCAAGCAGCTGGAGGAGATGGGGCTCGACAAGGACCAGGGCAAAGGAGTGGTGTCGTTCAAGAACAGCAACATGCTGGTAGACTGCACTAAAGGAATCCAGTACCTTCATGAGACGATGGAGCTTGTGAAACAGGCGTTCGACGAGGCAATGGTCAGAGGCCCGTTGGCTCAGGAAAAGGTCGCCAACATGAAGGTGAAGCTCCTCGACGCAAAACTCCACGAGGATACCATCCACAGAGGTCCCGCGCAGGTCATACCGGCGGTCAGGGACGGTATCTATGGTTCTATGTGTCAGGCCGGGAGGATACTCCTGGAGCCAATGCAGAAGGTGTTCATCAGCGTTCCTCCCGACTACATGGGAGGGGCGGTGAACCTCATCAACCAGCGCCGTGGCACCATACTCGAGATGGGGCAGGACGGAGCGGACTCCACCGTGCTGGCGGAGTGTCCCGTAGCCGACATGTTCGGTTTCGCGTCGGACATACGCGGATCCACGCAGGGACGCGCCCTCTGGTCCACGGAGAACGCAGGCTTCAAACAGCTGGTTCCTGACCTGCAGAAGAAGGTCGTGACCGAAATAAGGACGCGCAAAGGCCTCAATCCTGAGCCTTATGACGCGAACTACTACTCAGGTCTGTAAACTTTAAATACAAAACACCTTATGGCTGAAAAAGGCACGCCTATAAAATAATAGGAGAGGACATAAAATGGCAGAGAAAGAACACATGAATCTGGTCATAATCGGCCACGTCGACCACGGAAAATCCACCCTCACCGGAAGGATTCTGTTGGAGACCGGCGCGATCGACCCCCACATAGTGGAGAAATACAAGAAAGAGGCGGAGGAGAAGGGAAAAGGTTCCTTCTACTTCGCATGGGTCATGGACGGCCTGAAAGAAGAGAGGGAGAGAGGAGTCACCATCGACGTGGCGCACAAGAGGTTCTACACCGACAAGTACTACTTCACCGTCATCGACGCGCCTGGACACCGCGACTTCGTCAAGAACATGATCACCGGCACATCCCAGGCGGACGCGGCTGTCATCACATGTTCCGCGATCGAGGGGCCTCAGGCGCAGACCAAGGAGCACGTGTTCCTTGCAACCACCCTCGGCGTCAAGCAGATCATCGTCGCCGTCAACAAGATGGACGCGGTCGGCTACGACGAGGCCAAGTACAAGGCGACCGTCGAGGCCATGACCAAACTCATGGCGATGGTCGGGATAAAGGCCGAGAACGTTCCGTTCGTTCCTGTCTCCGCGTACAACGGGGACAACATCAAGGTCTTGTCTGACAAGATGCCCTGGTACAAAGGCCCGACCCTGCTGGCCGCTTTCGACAACCTCAAGGTTCCGGAGAAACAGACCGAGAAGCCCCTTAGGATGCCTATACAGGACGTCTACACCATCACCGGCATAGGAACTGTGCCTGTAGGGCGCATCGAGACCGGCGTGCTGAAGCCCAACATGAAGGTCATATTCGAGCCGTCCCACATACCTGGAGAGGTCAAGTCCATCGAGATGCACCACGAGCAGCTGCCTTCGGCAGGCCCCGGCGACAACGTCGGATTCAACGTTCGCGGCGTCGCGAAGAACGATGTCAAGAGAGGAGATGTCGCAGGCCCTGCAGACAACCCCCCGACTGTCGCAAAGACGTTCACCGCCCAGATCGTAGTGCTGAACCACCCCTCGGTCATCACCGTCGGGTACACCCCTGTGTTCCACTGCCACACCGCCCAGACGGCCTGCAGGTTCGTCGAGCTTGTGAAGACCATCGACCCCAAGTCGGGCCAGGTCAAGCAGGAGCACCCGGACTTCCTCAAGACCGGCGACATCGCGGTCGTCAAGATCGAGCCGACAAAGCCCATGGTAATCGAGACTGCAAAAGAGTATCCCCCGCTCGGAAGGTTCGCCATCCGTGACATGGGTCAGACCGTCGCTGCCGGAATGTGCATCGAGGTCCAGAAGGCATAAGCCTTCCCACATGCTATAAGGGATAACATATGTCTCAACGTGCAAGAATATCTCTGAGCGGGACAGACCCCGCGAAGGTGGACAGCGTATGCGCTCAAATCAAAGGGATTTCCCAGAGGACGGGCGTCGACATCCGCGGGCCCGTGCCTCTTCCCACGAAGAAGCTGAAGGTGCCCTGCAGGAAGAGCCCAGACGGCGAAGGGAGCGAGACCTGGGACCGCTGGGAGATGCGCATCCACAAGAGGCTTATAGACTTGGATGCCGACGAGAGGGCCCTCAGGCAGCTCATGAGAATCCAGGTGCCGGACGGCGTCAATATCGAGATAGTCCTGCGCAGCACCTAAACAGCTTCCAACCAACCCTTTTCCTTTTTCCAATTTTTCGTTGCCTGCTATGCCGTTGCTGTGCTGTCGTTCATGCTCTTCCGGTGCCTCGGCCTGAAGCGCCTCGGCGACGTCCGGGCATATGAGGGCAAATCTTACGTTCCGAAAACAGCCATCTGTGAATAAAGGCCCTTCCTGCACGCCGATGCATGTGCGGGTATGAGCTGTGTCACCCCCTGCCTTCGTCCGTTGCACGGCTCCCGCGGGCATGCCTTCATATAAATTATGATAACTCATATTGCGATAATTCAGATTATCGTATGGAGGGCAAGAAGATGGTCGTCGCCGAGTGCATATACTCAGAAAAGAAGGTGACGCTGTCTGTGTACGACGATTCGAAAGAGAAACGTTCGATGGCAAGGGCGTTCGAAGGCTAGACGTCAGCCTGGGGATGTTCTCCGCATCAGGGTTCGATGAGAACCATGTCATGAAAGCGGAAGAGGACGGCATGCGCCTCGCGGCCCGACGGCGCCGAACCAGTAAATTATATACGCCATGCGACTCTAACTCGGCTGTCGTGATTCCAATGAGAAGCGAGGTCATCAGAAAAGGCGTGGAAGGTGCTCCGGCGAGGAGCCTCCTCAGAGCGGACGGTCTTACCGACGCGGACTTCAAAAAGCCTTTCATAGGCATAGCCAACTCATGGAACGACATAGTGCCGGGCCACATCCATCTTAACGAGATAGTCGAAGCGGTGAGGGCAGGGATAGAGGAGGCCGGAGGAGTCCCCTTCACTTTCGGCGTCCCGGCCATATGCGACGGCATCGCCATGGGCCACAAGGGAATGCGTTACTCCCTGATATCGAGAGAGGTCATATCCGACTGTTGCGAGGTCATGGTGGAGGGACACGCCCTCGACGGGTGGGTAGGGGTCACGAACTGCGACAAGGTCACGCCCGGCATGCTCATGGCGGCAGGAAGGATGAACGTCCCGGCGCTGATGATAACCGGCGGCGCAATGGAGGCCGGGAGGCACAAGAACGAGAGCCTGGACCTCCAGTCAGTCTTCGAGGCGCTTGGATCGTTCTCCGCAGGAAACGTCGACGAAGCGTTCGTGAGGACGATAGAGTGCGCCGCATGTCCGGGCAAAGGCAGCTGCTCAGGACTTTTCACAGCCAATTCCATGGCGTGCCTCACGGAGGTCCTGGGACTCAGCCTCACAGGATGCGGCACCTCTCTGGCGATTGACAAAAAGAAGCTGAGGATCGCCAAGGACACTGGAAGGCTCATCGTCAAGCTCGTCAAGAAAGACGTCAAACCCCGCGACGTCGTCACAGCGGAGTCTTTCCGCAACGCCGTGCGCGTCGACATGGCCATCGGAGGCTCCACCAACACTGCGTTGCACATCCCCGCCATATCGAAGGACTTCGGCCAGAACGTCACGCTCGACACCTTCGACAAGATATCGAGGGAGATACCTCACATAACCAGCCTCCGCCCTGCCGGACGTTTTTCCATCAAAGACCTAGACCGCGCCGGCGGCATGCCGGCGGTCCTGAACAGGATTCAAGAACATCTGGAAGAGGCAAGGACCGCCGACGGCAAGAGCATCCTGGACGTCGCAAGGAAGGCAAGAGTGAAGAACGACGACGTCCTGAGGCCGCTGGACGACCCCTACCACAAACAGGGCGGGATCGCCGTCCTCAAAGGCAACTTGGCGCCGCAGGGGTCTGTGATAAAACAGGCGGCGGTCAGCGAGAAGATGATGAAGTTCACTGGCAACGCAAGAGTGTTCGACTGCGAGAAGGATGCCACCGACGCCATATTGTCGGGGGGCATCGTCTCGGGGGACGCGGTGATAATCAGATACGAAGGCCCCAGAGGCGCGCCGGGAATGCCTGAGATGCTGTCCCCGACCAGCCTGATAATGGGAAGGGGGCTGGGGGACTCCGTAGCGCTCATCACAGACGGGAGGTTCTCCGGGGCCACCAGGGGCGGAGCGATAGGTCACGTGTCCCCGGAGGCTTATGAGAAGGGGCCGATAGCCGCCGTGAGGGACGGGGACGTCATAGACATCGACATACCGGCCAGGAAGCTCAGCGTCCGCATCACCGACGAGGAGTTGAATGCCCGCCTCAAGATCGTCAAGCCCGTGGAGCGGCAAATTTCAGGCGTCCAGAAGAAATACCGGGCGCTGGTGACCAACGGGGCCAACGGGGCCTATCTGGAATGATCAGCGCCTGATGGCCTCTTGGACGTCGACGGACTCTTCCATGACTAGCCGGCAGACGGCTTCGGCCTTGTCGGGGTCCATGCCGTTCTCCTCGGCGAACTCGCGATATCTGCGCACCACGCCGTCCTCTACGGAAAGGTCCCTGACCTCCCTGCCGTGGCTGGCTTTGTATTCCCCGACCGCGCGTGCGAGGTCCCGTCTCTTCCTGAGAAGAACGAGTATTTCGTTGTCCACTGTGCGAATGTCTTCCCTCAGTTGATTCAGGTCTGTCATCAAAGCCCCCTCGCCATCTGGTCCGCTATGACCAGCGCCGCGACGGCCTCCACGACCGGCGCCGCCCTCGGCACGATGCAGGGGTCGTGCCTCCCTTCCACCGTCACCTTGTCGTTCCTCATCTCCTTGAGGTTCACGGTGTCTTGCTCCAGCCCTATGGACGGCGTCGGCTTGAAAGCCGCCCTGAACACGAGGGGGGCCCCGTCGCTCATCCCTCCGAGGACTCCCCCCATGTTGTTCGTCCTCGTCCTGACGCCGCCGTCGAAGAAGAAAGGGTCGTTGCTCTCCGACCCTCTCATCTCGGCAAGGGCGAACCCCTTGCCGAACTCCACGCCCTTGCAGGCGGGTATGCTGAAGACCGCTCTTGCGAGCTCCGAGTCCAAGGCTTCGAACCATATGCCTCCGAAGCCTATCGGGAGGCCGACGGCGATGCATTCCACGACGCCGCCGATGCTGTCCTTGCCATCTGCCGCCTCCAATATGGCCGACGTCATCTTTCCGTCAAGGTCCGCGCTGCATGCACGCGTAGGAAATCCTTCCGACGCCTCGGCATCTCGGACGGTCCTCTCTTCCGCGTCTCTGACGTTGCCGATCGAGCGCGTGAAGGCATGCACTTCGACGCCTTGCGCCAGGATGTGCTGTTTGGCCATGCTGCCTGCGGCCACGATCGGAGCGGTCAGCCTCCCGGAGAACTGGTTCCCTCCCTTTATGTCGTGGCCTTTGAACTTGGCCAGGGCGGGAAGGTCCGCATGCCCCGGGCGCGGGGTCGTGTTGAACTTGGCGTACTTGGAGCTGTCCGTGTTCTTGTTGCGTATTATGAACCTTATCGGGCCGCCGTCCGCGACGCCGTCCGCGACGCCCTCAGTGAACTCGACCCTGTCCTCTTCCTTTCTCGGGGTGCCGATGCCGACAGACGGCTTTCTGAGCGACATGTCGCGCTCGATCGTCTTCATGTCGATGGCCGTCCCTTTCGGCAGGCCTTCCACTATTCCCCCGACATGCTCGGAGTGGCTCTCCCCGAACAGCGTGAATTTGAGAGCGGACCCGAGGCTGTACATCAGACCACCCTCATCCCTAGCCCCTTCATCTCCTCCGGGAACGACGGGTACGACACGGCGCAGCACTCTGCGCCGTCCATCGTGACAGGGGATTCGCACGCCAGAGACGCGACCGCCGCGGCCATCATTATACGGTGGTCCCCTTCGTTCTCGACATGCCCGCCTTTCAGCACCGGCCTTCCGCGTATGACGCAGCCGTCGTCCGTCCCGGTCATGTCGGCGCCTATGGCCCGCAACATCGCTTCGGAAGTCCGTATGCGGTCGCTCTCCTTGAATCTGAGCTGCGGCGCGCCGTACAGCCTGCTCGTCCCCTTGGCCGTGTTCAGGAGCACCGCGAGTATCGGGAACAGGTCCGGGATGCCGCTTATGTCTATCTCCAACGCGGACAGAGGCGCCTTGCGCACGGCGACACGGCCTCCGGTCGCAGCGACGTCCGCTCCGGACATCCTCAGTATGTCGATTATCGCCTTGTCTCCCTGCGGGTCGCTCATGTCCAGCCCTTCCACCGTCACCGCTCCTCCAAGCGCCCCGGCGACCAAGGGGAACGCGGCCGAAGAGAAGTCGGCAGGGACCCTGTAGTCGCATGGCCGGTATCCTGTGCCGCCTCTGACGAGGAACGTCCGCCCGTCTTTCTTCACGTCCGCGCCGAAAAGTCTCATCATATGCGTCGTGACGTCGAGGTACGGCTCGGATACCGTCTTCCCTTCGACGGTTATCTCCGAGTCGCTCGGAAGCATGGGGGACGCCATCAAGAGGGAGGTGACGAACTGCGAGCTGACGCCTCCGTCTATGCGGACGGCGCCGCCGAGGTTCGGCCCTCTTACAGTCACAGGAGGCTTTCCGTCCTCGGACTCGCATTCCGTGCCGGTCTGCGCCAATGCTTCCAGCAGGGGTCCCATAGGCCTCTTTCTTAAGGATGCGTCCCCGTCTATCGTCACGCGGGAGTCGAACATCGACGCGAGACCGGAGAATATGCGCATCGTGGTCCCGGAGTTGGCGGCATCTACCGTGCCGACGGGGGCGTGAAGGCGCCCGCCGTCTACGACTAAGGCGCCGTCCGCCCATTCCAACTTAGCCCCCATGGCCTTCGACGCCCTCATCGTCGCCTTCGTGTCCTCGGACGCCAAGACGTTCGACAGCCTGCTACGTCCATCGGCCATCGCCGCAAGGAACACCGCGCGGTGCGTATGGCTCTTAGACGGCGGAGGCGCGGCCTTGCCGCACAGCTCGCCGCCCCCGAACGACATCCTCACCTGCCCGGCCTCCTTGTAGTCGTGACGATTCCTTCCATCCCCGTCTCGTTCAGGAACCGGGAGGCGTCGCCCTTCCTGAGCATCACCGCCACTGCCGGCCCGGACCCCGACATCCCCGCCCCCAAGGCGCCGTGCCTCAGGGCCGTCTCCGCCGCGGAGTTGTCCACTCCAGAGACGGACGATATGAGGCGCCCGTTGGCGGTCATCGCCGAAAGAGGGTCGTCTCTTGCAATCTTAACTATGTCCTCCATCTGCGGCGCCATAGACCTCAAACGGTCCAAAGGGAGGTTGCGCTTGGAAATCTTGCCGGGAGGCACGACGATGACCACGTCCATGTCTTCGACGTCGCGTTGCAGCAGCAGCTCGTCTTTTTCGTTGTCGGTCATCACGAACCCTCCGAGGAAGCATCCGCAGGCGTCGTCGAACGCCCCGGTGACCGTCACGCCAGCCCTCCTCGCGCAGTCCACGCCGATCCTGATCGTCTCGATCCTGTCGCAGTCGAACGACAGCTCGTCGAACACGGCCGCGACTATCGCGTTGCATGCGGAGCTGGAGCTCTTCAGCCCGCGGGATATCGGGATGTCGGACGCGGTTTCCAGCGTCCATCCAGCTGGTTCCGTCGCGCCCGCGCGAGCGTATGCCGCCGAGACGCAAAGCCTTGCCATCCCCGCGTCCTCGCAGGGGTCGTTCCCGATGATCACTTCTCGGATGCCGCCGCCGGGCTGGAACTCGGCGGCAGTCTTCAGGCACACGCCTATGGTGGCGCCTATCCCGCACGGCATGGCGTTGATCACGGTGACCGCGCCGTGCGAAGCCCCGGAGCCCATCAGCCCAGCACCGCCTTCCTCATGACCTCGTATTGATCGACGCCGGTCCAGAGTCTGAATGCCTCCGAGCCCTGCGCCGCGAGCATCTCTTCGCCGGGAATCGCCTTAGCCCCAACGCTTTCCGCCTGGGATATGATCGGAGTCTTGGCTCCGTAAGCCATGTCCATGACCACCTGCCTCCCAGACATCCCGCACAGGCTAATCGGGTAGTACGAGTCCTCGTACATCCCTACCGGAGTGCAGTTGACGATGACGTCGTAGCGGTCCACGGCGACGGAGTTCTTCGGCATGCACTCCACGCCTAGGTCTTTGGACAGCTTCATCGCGGAGTCTACGTTCCTTCCAGTCACCGTGACGAGGCTGCCGCTCCTCTTCATGGCGTACGCGCACCCCCTGGCGCCTCCGCCGGAGCCGATGAGTATGGCCTTCATGCCTTTCAGGTCCACCCCGTTGTTAGCCATAGCCTTCTCTATCCCGACCACGTCGGTGTTGTATCCTTTGAGCACTCCGCCGTCGTTGACGACCGTGTTGACGGCTCCCATGGACTCTGCATCCTTGTCCACTTCGTCAAGGTGGCCGATTATGCTCTCTTTGAACGGTATGGTGACGTTGAACCCCTTTATGCCGTATTCTCTCACGACTTCTTCTATGTCGTCGGCGCTCTCCGAGTCGAACTTCAGGAATATGCCTTTGAGGCCTGACGCTTTGTAAGCGGCATTATGCATCTTCGGCGACAGGCTCTTCGATATCGGGTGGCCGAGCAGCCCTGTTATGATGCAGCCGTCGCCGAGGCGAGACATCTCCTCAAGGCTGAGCTGTCCGGGAGCGGTGGGCTCTCCCACGTATGCAAAAGTCAGCTCGTTGCCCAGCTTGTCGCCTCTGAGGCGGGTCACGGCGCCCAACTCGCCCATCCCCAAGAGCACGTGCTTTCTCTCGATGGCCTCCGAAGCAAGGAAGATGGAGCGCAGGTCGCTGAAGGTGTTCACTCTGAACGCGCCCTTGACGATGTCGCCGTCCAGCCCCTCGACCCTGCTGACGATGTCGTCAGACGACGGCGTGCCGTCATGGTCATGATATGACGCGATCACTGTGGCGACGGTGGAAGGGCGCGGGCGCTCGCCCACGTCCACGAAACCCGAGAACCCTTTGGGAAGCAGAGAAAGATCCGAGTCTCCGCGCAACGTCACTACGGCGGCCATGCCTTTGAGGGCAGGAAGGCTGAGAATCTCCGATGGAGAGTCGATGAGATCCGTGCGGATCTCTATCGCATCGGCCCCGCCGACAAGCTCTGCGTCGGCAGGGGAGCT
>JAITOF010000086.1 GCA_031290095.1 Candidatus Methanoplasma porotermitis | reverse complement strand
ATCGGCGGGCGATTATTAAAAGTTTAGTAAAATAATTTTAAAAAAACATATTTTTATAAAGTTTTTAAAATTATATTCACTCTTACAAAGCTACATGTTGGCAATCTCCCGGTGTTCGTATGCCTTGCGGGGGATCTGATGGCGAAGCTCCCTCACGCCGTATTTGCGCTCTGCGGCGTCGTCGGCGCAATACGGGCGCGCCTCTTGGGTTTCGAGCGGCAAGAGCTCCACTGTGTGCGACCAGCTCAATTTTGGCGACAGCGTCGCCAGAATCTAGATGTAGCGAACTTGTCAGCGAACCTCATCATGCAATCATCAGGGCGCTTCGGCGGCTTCAGTCCCTTAGACACCCGAGAGGCACCACCAGCACCCCGTCCGGCCTTCTGTACGCGAGCTGCCCGGCGGTGAGGACCATGAGGAACGACGGCTGTTTCATGTACTTCGTGTCGATGTTGTCTCTAAGCTTCAACAGGCTCTTCGCACCCTCGTCGATGTAGTCGATCCCAAGCTTGACCTCGATGGCCCCCCACTTGCCGCCGGGGAGCTCCACGATGACGTCCACCTCGTTGCCGTTGCTGTCGCGGAAATAGCTCACGGCGCCGTCTAATGGCTGGGAGTACACGCGGACGTCCCTTATGCAGAGCGATTCAAAAAGAAGTCCGAAGGCGTTGAAATCCATCAGGAGGGCGTCTGAGGACGCGTTCAGGGCCGCCATGGCGATGGACGGGTCGGAGAAGTGCCATTTCGAGGCCTTGACCAGCCTGGATCGGGAGCGCATGTGCGGATTCCATGCAGGTTGCTTCTCTATCAGGAATATCCGCTGCATCGCAGTCAGGTATTCTCTGAGTGTCGTCATCGACAGAGTCCCGTCGGTTCCTGCGGCTTCTTTCCTCACCGTCTCCTAGCTTGCGAACGTGGAGACGTTCCTGGCTATGGATTCCACTATGCGCCTGACTGTCACGGCGTCCCTCTGAACGCCGTCGACGCGAGAAACATCGGAATCGATGACCGCTCTCAGATATCGGGATACCGTCCAAGCGGCCTTGTCGCTCCGACCGCCTATGCTCCCCGGCCATCCGCCGCGGGCGATCGCTTGAGTTATCCCCTCCAACGTAAGCTCGGAAAAACCGTCTGCGTTCGGCTCCGACTCGAAAAGCTCCCTGAGCGACACCTGTCCGTTGGATTCTTTGGACTCGAAAAGGCTCATGGGCCTCATAGTCACTTTGGCTATCCTGCCAGCGCCTGAATGCCTCACGGCGCCTTCAGATGGGACCGATGACCCGGTGAGGATGAACTGTCCCCCCTCCCCGCGGTCGTCCACTTTGAACCTCACCGCATCCCATATCCCTGGAACCTCCTGCCACTCGTCTATCAGCAACGGAGGCTCTCTGTCAAGAAACCCGAACGAGCCGCTTTCAACCATGTGTGTCAGCGCCTTTATCTGATTCTCGTTGGTTATCGGCAGAACGCTCTTGGCGAACTGTTTGGCTGTCCTTGTCTTGCCGCTCCATTTAGTGCCTTCTATCAGCAAGGCTCCCATTGATTCCAGGTGTTCCTCGATGTATGCATCCAGAACTCGCCTCATATATTCTTTCGCCATGACAAAAGATAGCATTCCCAGTATATATTGTTGATAGAATATCATAAGTTTTACTGATAGATTATCATAAGTTTTACTGATAGATTATCATACGAATTTTGTGAACATCGCCTGAATCTCAGCACTTGATCGCCGCCATGGCGCCCTGCCCGCTCAGTCATTCCCCTCTTCGTTACGTCGACTTATGCTCTCCTAAGATTCGGACCATCTCGAAGGAGGAGCGCGTCAGCGTTGAACGCGACGTGTTGAACTCATGCCATTCACACGCCGCAATCATTCTGCTCTCCAGTATCTTCCCTTGACCGCTGCGACATACGCCGCCACGAAAACCACGATCGACGCGGCGAAAAGAACCAACCCCGCCCAAGGATCTTGGATTCCGAACGTCTCCAGAACAGACGGCTCCACCGCCGTCAGCAAGCCCAGCATCACAATAATCCCCCCTGAGCTTATCGTCCTCGTCACTCTCTTCATGTTGTACTTCGACCTCTCTTCGTCGGTCATGCTGTATCTGTTGAAGCCGTTGTAGAATATGTGCCCCCAGTTCATTATGCCGATGACGGCAAACAAGACTATTGCTCCCACTACTATCAGAACTACCACAGGTGTCGCTGCATACATCATAGTTCACTTGCGGCTGGCATGTTCTTTTGAGTTCTTGAATCTTTGGCTGATGCCGACGTAGATCGACATGGCGACGACGGCTACAAATGTTATTGCCGCCATTGAGAGCGTCCCGGCGAGGTTTCCTGCAAACTTGACTGCAAGGAGAAATGCATAGAACAGGACCATCGAAACGAGCGAAAGCGACACGCCCATGAAAGCCGTCACTTCGTCTGTGTTGAATTGCTCCATCTCTTCATCGCTAGCCGTACTGAATCCGGCCAAGGCCTCATAAAATCCGAGATAGACTACAACGCCCGCCAGATGCACGACCCCGCTGGTAATCAAAACTACAATCAGCCCGGTCTCATCCCCCCAATACACGCCATACGACAAAAGCAAAGACGTGGTAAGCGGGACGACCGCCCAAATGCAACACATTACTCCCGCATTTTTTCTTCTCCCCTCGATCAACATATAGTCGCCCCTCCATCGCACTCTTTGCAAACAGGGCTACGTCTGGAACCAAGAAGCACGGTCGCGGTCATCCCTTTGTAACGCCCTTCTCGAGCAGCCTCTTGTACCCTATCGGCATGACCTTGAGGAACCTGCCGACGTTGCGGTCCCAGTCTTCCAATATCTCGGCGGCCGTGCGGCTTCCTGTGAACTTGACGTGGGACTCCAGGATCTTCCTGAGCTCTGCACGGTCGGCCTGCGACTCCACTAGCGAGAGCTCGACCATGTCCATGTTGCAATGGCGGTCGAAGTCGCCGCGGTCGTTGAGGACGTAAGCTGTTCCGGCAGACATCCCCGCCGCGAAGTTCCTTCCCGCTTCTCCGAGCACTACCACGCGCCCGCCTGTCATGTATTCGCAACAGTGGTCGCCCACTCCTTCCGCCACGGCTATGGCGCCGGAGTTCCTGACGCAGAACCTCTCGCCCACCTTTCCCGACACGTAGACCTCCCCGGACGTGGCCCCGTAGAGGATGGTGTTGCCGGCGATGACGTTCCCGTCAGGCGCGCGCCCCTCGTGGAAGACTGCTATCTTCCCTCCGGAGAGCCCTTTGCCGACGTAGTCGTTCGCCTGGCCTTTCAAGATGAACGTCATGCCTTTGGAGAGGAACCCGCCGAAGCTCTGGCCTGCGGAGCCGCTGAATGTTATCCTTATGGTGTCGTCTTTCAGCTGCTTCCCTCTTTTGGCTATCTCGCCGGATAGCATCGTCCCCACCGAGCGGTCGACGTTCGAGATGCTGTACTCCAGCTTCACTGACGTGCCGATCTCGAGCGCCGCGTTGGCGTCGCGGACCATCTTCCTGTCCAGTATGTCCAAGGTCGTGTCAGGCTGCCCTTCGGCGAACGTCTTCGTCCCGTCCCCGGCGATCTCCAGCAACGGCGATATGTCGACGTCCTTGGCTTTCTTGCAGGATGCCTGCCTCCTGACGATGAGGTCGGACCTCCCTATTATCTCGTCGAGAGAGCGGAACCCCATCTGAGAAAGATGCCTCCTGACGTCCTCCGCCAGGAACCTCATGTAGTTTGCTATGTGATCAGGAGACCCTTTGTAGCGGGCGCGCTTCTCGGGGTCCTGCGTCGCTATGCCGACGGGGCACGCGTTCGTGTGGCACTTGCGGCACATCACGCATCCGAGCGCGACCATCGGCGCCGTCGAGAACCCGTATTCCTCGGCTCCGAGGAGCGCCGCTATCACCACGTCCCTCCCGGTCTTCATCTGCCCGTCCGCCTGGAGCCTCACCCTGCCCCTGAGGCCGTTGGCCATCAGGGTCTGCTGCGTCTCCGCGAGCCCCAGCTCCCAGGGCAGCCCGGCGTATCTTATCGATGAGAGGGGCGACGCCCCTGTGCCTCCGTCCGCGCCAGATACGAGTATCGCGTCCGCGCCGGCCTTGGCCGCGCCAGCGGCGACCGTCCCCACGCCCGCCTCCGCCACCAGCTTCACGCTCACGCGCGCCGCCGGGTTTATGCATTTCATGTCGAATATCAGCTGCTTGAGGTCCTCTATTGAATAAATGTCGTGGTGAGGCGGGGGCGATATGAGCGTGATGCCCGGTATCGTGTGCCTCGTAGCGGCTATGACCTCGTCGACCTTCGGCCCCAAGAGCTGCCCTCCCTCCCCGGGTTTGGCTCCCTGCGCGATCTTTATCTGTATCTCGTCGGCGTTCACGAGATACTGCGCCGTGACCCCGAACCTTCCGGAGGCGACTTGCTTCACCTTCGATCTGCGATCGCGCCCGTCCGGCAGAGGTTTGAACCTTGCAGGGTCCTCCCCGCCCTCGCCGGTGTTGCTCTGTCCTCCGACTCGGTTCATCGCCTCGGCCATGGCCTCGTGCGACTCCTTGCTTATGGCCCCGAACGATATTCCTTCGGCGACGAACCTCCTCATTATAGACGACGCAGGCTCCACTTCCTTCAGAGGGACGGGCTTCTCCTTCCGCACGTCCATCAGGCTGCGTATGAAGAACTCCCCGCCGTCGACCGCCTCGGAGAAGGACTTGTACGCCTCCTCATCGTTCTCGCGGACGGCGGAGTGCAACATCTTCACCGTCTCTGGATTCCACGAATGCTTCTCGCCGTCCTTCCTGTAGCCGTAGACTCCGGGGTCCTCGGGGCCTGCGTCCTTTCCAGAGTACGCGGCCTTGTGCGCCGCCGCCGCTTCTTCGGCGATGCCTTCCAGGGACATCCCTCCGACGCGGGACGCGGTGCCTCCGAAGTATCTAGAGGTCACGCCCTTGTCGAGCCCGACCGCCTCGAACAGGCAGGAGCCGCGATACGACCGTATCGTCGCGATGCCCATCTTGGACATCACTTTCAACATCCCCTTCTCGCAGGCCTTGATGAAGTTGTGCTCCGCGGTCTCGACGCCCATCCTTGACTTGTCGTCTTTGACCATCTCTTCGATCACGGCGTACGCCATGTACGGGTTGACCACGTTGGCGCCGTAGCCGATCAGGAGCGCAAAGTGCATGACCTCCCTAGGCTCTCCGGACTCGAGGATTATCCCGGTCTGCAGCCTCTTCTTCTTGGAGAGCAGGTGCTGATGCACCGCCGAGACCGCCAGGAGGGACGGCACCGCCGCGTGGCCCTCGTCGATGGCGCGGTCCGATAGTATTATGTACGCGCCGCCGGAGTCCACCGCATCCTCCGCTTTGCGGCATATCGTGCCGAGGGCCTTCTCCAAGCCGCCATGCTCGGAGACGGGGAAGGTTATCGGGATCTTGGTGGTGTTGAACCCCCTGTACCTCAAGTTCTCCAAGAGGTCCAGCTCATGGTTGGTGATTATCGGGTGACGGACCTTGACGATGTTGCAGTGCTTGGGCGTCGGGTCGAGGATGTTGTTGTTTATCGGGCCGATATATCCCGTCACGGACATGACCAGCTCCTCCCGTATAGGGTCTATGGGAGGGTTGGTGATCTGCGCGAACGACTGCCTGAAGTAGTTGAACAGGCGCTGCGGCCTATCTGAGAGTATTGCGAGCGGTATGTCCGACCCAGTGGACCCGACGGGCTCCTTGCCGTTTATCGCCATGGGCTCGATCACTTTGGCCACGTCCTCTGGGTTGTATCCGAACGCGGCGAATTTTCTGGCATGTTCGGCGACCGAGCGGGTGACCTCCCTTCCCGAGGACACCTCGTCCAGCTCCACTCTGTTGCAGTTGAGCCAGTCCCTGTACGGGTATGCGGACGAAAGCGAGCTTTTAATCTCCTTGTCGTGCACGACCTTGCCCTCTTCCGTGTCGACGACGATCATCTTGCCCGGCCTTAGCCTTCCTGCCTCGCGGACGTCCGCCTCCGGTATCTGGATCACTCCGGCTTCTGACGCCAGGATGAACAGCCCGTCGTTGGTTATGGCATATCTAGCTGGACGGAGGCCGTTACGGTCAAGCATCCCTCCGGCGAACCTTCCATCGGTGAACAGGACTGCCGCGGGCCCGTCCCACGGCTCCATCAGGATGCTGTGGTACTCGTAATACGCCTTGAGGCTGTCGGGGATGGGGTTCTTGTTGTTCCATGACTCTGGAATCATCAACGACAGCGCGTTCGGCATGGACTTGCCGGCCATCGTCAGGAACTCGAACACGTTGTCCAGCGACGCGCTGTCGCTCATCCCGCTCTGTATCACGGGGAACAGCCTCCCCATGTCGGGGAGCAGCCGAGACTCCAGCACGCTCTCCCTCGCGCCCATCCATGCGCGGTTGCCTTTGATCGTGTTTATCTCGCCGTTGTGGCACAGCATCCGGAACGGCTGCGCCAGCTTCCACATTGGAAGCGTGTTGGTGCTGAACCTGGAATGGACCATGGCCACGGCCGACTTGAACGACGGGTCCGAGAGGTCCTTGTAGTAGCGCCTTATCTGCGCGGGAGTCAGCATCCCCTTGTACACCACGACCTTGCCGGACAGGCTGCAGACGTAGAACTCCTCGGAGGCGGACGCGCCCGTCAGGGCGATGCGGTTGCTGACTCTCTTCCTGACGCTGTAGAGCTTGTGCTCCAGGACTTCCGGGCTGTCGTAGCTCGTAAGGAATATCTGTATTATGCGGGGCTCCGTGTCCAATGCGAGCGGCCCCGGGACCGAATGGTCCACGGGGACGTCCCTCTCGGCTATGCTCGCCAAGCCTATGGCGTCGCATTCTTCTCGAAGGATGCTCATGCAGGCGTCGGCGGCCTTCTTGTCTTTAGGGAGGAATATCAGGCCCGTCCCGTACCTGCCGCCCTCCGGCACGGGTATCCCGAGGCTTTTAATGAACTCGTGTGGAATCTGGACGGTTATGCCTGTGCCGTCCCCCGTCCTGCCGTCGGCGTTCTCGGCGCCGCGGTGCTCCATGTTCTCCAGTATCTGGAGCCCGTACTCCACTATCCTGTGGTCCTTGGCGCCGTCTATGTTGACGGCCAGGCCTACTCCGCACGAGTCCTTCTCTTCTGCAGGGTCGTAAAGGCCCACCGCTCCTCTCATCAGATCGCTTTCCTTTCAGCGGATGAACAGGAGCTCCCTGTACTTGGGCAGGGGCCACATCTGGTCGTCCACGATCATCTCGAGGGCGTCGAGGTGCCGTCTTATCGCCTCGAGCTGCGGGACCACCCTGTCGTGGTATCCTACGGCCTTCTTGCGGCCCTCCGACCCCTCTAGGCTGTCGCAGAGGTCGTCCAGCTTGTCGGCGATCTTCTTTGCCTCCGAGGTGTTCCGGGAGATGTCTTTTATCCATTCGAGCTCGTCCGAGGCCAGCTGCTTGAACTCCTTCTCGGGGTACAGGGCCTTCAGCTTCGTGACGTTGTCCAGCAACAGGGACTGGTACCGGGCGGCCACGGGAATTATGTGGTTGTACGCCAGGTCGCTGACCGTCCTCGCCTCGATCTCGATCTTCTTGGAGTACTCCTCCCAGCGGACTTCGTTCCTGGCCTTGAGCTCGACCTCGGTGAGGACTTTCGTGTCTTTGTGCACCTTTATCGACTGGGCGGACGTGAAGGAGTCGATCATCGCCGGCACGGACGACTCCACGTCGAGCCCGCGGCGCTTCGCCTCGGCCTTCCATTCGTCGGAGTAGCCGTTGCCGTCGAACACTATCTCTTTCGCGGCCCTGAAAGTCTCGCGGGTCTCGTCCAGCACGGCCTGTTGCACGGATGCGCCCGCTGCTATCCTCTTGTCGACCGCCTTCTTGTACTGCTTGAGCTGGTACGCGACTATGGCGTTAAGCACGGACAGGGGGGCGCCGCAGTTGGCGGACGACCCCACGGCCCTGAACTCGAACCTGTTGCCTGTGAACGCGAAGGGGGACGTCCTGTTCCTGTCGGTGTTGTCCACGAGCAGCTCCGGTATCTGAGATATCCCGAGGCTGTATCCCTTCTTCGCGCCGATCTTCACCAGGTCCTTGGTGTTGAGCAGCTCCTCAAAAGCGGCGCTCACCTGCTTTCCAAGGAAAGACGAGATGATAGCGGGCGGAGCCTCGTTGGCCCCGAGACGGTGGGAGTTGGCGGCCGTCGCGATGGACGCCTTGAGAAGTCCGTTGTTGTCGTAGACCGCTTTCAGGACGTTCGCCATGAACGTCAGGAACCTGAGGTTGTCCTCGGGCGTCTTCCCAGGCGACATCAGGCCGATGCCGTCGGCCGTCCCAAGCGACCAGTTGCAGTGCTTCCCGGACCCGTTGACGCCGGCGAACGGCTTCTCGTGCAGTATGGCTTTGAACCCGTGGCGCTCCGCGACCTTCTTCATAAGAGACATCACCAAGAGGTTGTGGTCGACTGCGAGGTTGACCTCCTCGTAGACCGGGGCGAGCTCGAACTGGTTCGGCGCGACCTCGTTGTGCCTGGTCTTGACCGGTATGCCGAGCTGGTAGGCCTCGAACTCCAAGTCTTTCATGAACTCCAAGACCCTCGCGGGGATGGCCCCGAAGTAGTGGTCCTCCAGCTGTTGGTTCTTGGAGCTGCCGTGGCCGATGAGCGTGCGCTCAGAGAGTATGAGGTCGGGGCGCTGGGCGTGCAAGGACGAGTCTATCAGGAAGTACTCCTGCTCCCATCCGAGATACGACTGGACGTCCGCCCCTTTTATGCCGAAGTACTCCAGCACCTCGGACGTCGCCTTCGTGACGGCTGCGACGGACCTGAGAAGAGGAGTTTTATAATCAAGCGCCTCCCCGGTGTAGGATATGAACACTGTGGGAACGACAAGCGTGTCGTCGACGACGAAGGCGGGCGAGGAAGGGTCCCATGCGGTGTATCCCCTGGCCTCGAAGGTGTTCCTGAGGCCCCCGCTGGGGAACGAGGACGCGTCAGGCTCCTGCTGGCACAGGAGGTCGCCGCTGAAGTTCTCGACGGCCGCCCCGCGGCCGCGAGGGTCGGTGAACGAGTCGTGCTTCTCCGCCGTGCCGCCGGTGAGAGGCTGGAACCAATGAGTGTAGTGCGTCGCGCCGAGGTCCATCGCCCACCTCTTCATGCCGGCCGCCACGTGCTCCGCGACGGACTTGTCGAGGGTGGCTCCGCGCTCGATCGTCTCGTAGATCTTGCGCCTGGTGGCCTCGGAGAGGTATTTTCGCATGGCCTCTCTGTTGAACACCTTGCTTCCGTAGTACCCGGAGGTCTCTCCTGCGGGCGGGACCGCCGCGACGGGAGTCTTGCGGACTGCGTCGTCGACCGCTTTGAATCTGCTGTTTACCATAGGTCGGACAGCATTCAACCTGTTAATAAAGTTTTCTGGTTTTCCCAATGAATGAATGCGTATAATGTGCCTAATTAGACAAATGTCTATCTAAATTCGTAAAAAAGATACTGAATTCGTTAGAAACAGTTATAACCGCCATGCATTGCGGCATTGCGTCCGCCCGCGCGAGTCCGCCACGCTCCCGGACATGTGGCCGTTTGTTTCCCAACCTTGACGGTCGAGGATGCAGTTTTGGATGTCCGAAGGGAATTGCCAGCGGCGTCCAGTTCCGCGTCCCTTTGACGCTCTTCCCAAGGCTCAAAAATCAATTTAACCCGACCTCGACAGTTGGTGAGCGAAAACTCTGGTTTCGAGGGGCGGGGGGAGGCGTCGCGGCCGAAAGGTCAAAGGGGGGCCCGGAACATCCTCGGTTATGGCTAAACGAGCAGGTTCCGGGCCGACGTCCCTGCGCCGGGCGACGACATGTCGCCTCCCTGCGGCCTCGCGCTTGCCGTGGGGCGCCGCCTCGGCTTGACGGGCGTGCTCGACCTCGTGGACGGGCACGAGAGAAAGGCGTCCCGACGCGCACCCTAGTCAAGGCCCTCCGCGCCCGCCTGCTCGCAGGAAGCGACAGCACGAGCGGCCGCGCCGGACGGCTGTCCGGCCCGAACGTCCTCAGGGAGCCGGGCGTCTGCGGGCGCATAAGCCAGCGGACGCTCGACCGCGCCCTCGACATGACAGGCGGGCACGCCGACGAGATGATAAAGGCCATGTTCGAGGGCCTCAAGAAGGCGTTCGGGATCGCGGTCGCCAACGTGTCCGCGGCCGGCGGCGCCGTGACGGCCCGCGCTCGCCGCGTTCGGGCACCCCCGCGACAAGAACCCGGGCAAGATGCAGGCGGCGGCGCCGGGGACATGCCAAGCTCGATCGCAAGCGGGAGGCGCAAGCGCCTCGCGCGGGCGAGGATGAACGCGTCGGACGACGAGCGCATGGAGCGGGACGGGCCCGAGTTCGCGCCGGTCGTCGGCGAGACGCGCCGCGCCAAGCACGTCTTCGAGGGCTCGGGCCGGACGACGCACATCGCCTGCTCCCGGGGCCTCGCCGCCACGAAGAGGGCGGCCGCGGAGGGGAAGGCCGCCCGCAAGCACGGGGAGGCGGGGAAGGCCGGCGCGAAGGGCTTCGCGGCTGTCAAGAAGAACCCCTTCTTCAGGGCGAAGGACCTGAAGCTCGGGATGCAGACGTGCCTGGGCTGCAAGAGCCCCGCAGACGCGGCCAAGGCCGTGGACGACACCGCAGGCCCCGCCGCCGGTGCTTCAAGCCCGAGTCGTCGGAGGCCCTCCAGATGCACGGGAGGAGGGGCACCCTCGGGCGTCCCGTCCCGCCCCTCAAGAGGGCCGCCGGCGTCAAGCCCCTGCGCGTGTGGAAGGAGGGACGGTCACCCAGAGCGCGGGCAAGGCCGGCGCGTCAAGCCCCTGCGCGTGTGGAAGGAGGCCTCGATCGAAGGGTCGATGACGCCGGCCCTCCTCGCGGAGGCGGCGGCGGCCAGGCTCGATACGAGGGGCCGCGAGGAGGAGAAGGCCGCCGCCGAGGTCAAGCCGTCGGAGATGTCGATCGTGCGCCCCCCGCGCCGTTCGACGGTTACGCGCTTCTGCAGGGGCAAGGCGAGGGAGAGGCCCGTTTTCAGCAGCTGGGAGGCGATCTCGACGGAGGTCGCGGGCGAGGAGGAGGGCCAGCGGAGGCCCTGTCGCGGGCCGTCTGTCGAATGCGTCTGGCATGCTAAAAACGCAGGCTCAACTGTCGAGGTCAAGGTACAAGCACCGCGAGGCGGCGGGGCAGGGGCTCAGGACGGGGAAGGGCGTTCTGGGCATGGACCGCGCGTACATGCACGACGACGGCACAAGGGGGCGCCTGTTCGTGACCTTCCTGGCCCTGCGCATAAGGACGGAGATGGCGATGCGGATCCAGGACGCGGGGCACTCCTCCAAGCGCTCCCCCGAGGACGTCCTCAGGCCCCCCGACGCGGACCTGGACTGCGAGGTCGGCGCGGACGTGGTCAGGCTGGACAAGGGGCTCGGGCTGAACTTATACCGATAAGTGCAGAGTCACGGTTGAAACGAGTGGACGGGTTGCACTGAAAGCGGGGCGGGACGTCCTGAAGGACGACCACTCAGGGGCCAAGGCAGTCTATTGGCACCACGCAGATCCCGTCTGACCGGGCGTATGCGAACCCTCCGGTAGCAGTGAGAATCATCAGGAACGAAGGCTTAGACGCGCCCTCGCCGACATTCTCCGCAAGGCGCAGCAGGTTCGACGCCGCCTCGTTGTATTGGCTGTGTCCTAGCTTGACCTCGACGGCGCCCCATCTGCCGTCGGCGAGCTCCACGATCGCATCGACTTCCAGGTCGTTGCTGTCTCTGTAATGGTACACGTTGCCGTTCAAGGGCGACGCACATACGGACAGGTCCCGGTAGCAGAGCGATTCGAACAGAATCCCTGCTGTTTTTGCGTCCATCTTGAGCCCGTCGGGCCCTGTCTTCATGGCGGCGACTGCAAGCGAGGGGTCTGCGAAGTGAATCTTCGGAGATGTGCGCACGCGCGCCCTGGAACGCAACGACGGCATCCATGCTCCTTGCTCCTCAACAGCGAATATCGTCCTCAGTGAATCAACGTAGTTACGCACCGAGGCTTCGGAGACGTTGTGTTCGCTTCCTGAAACATCTGTGCTTATTACCGAAGCCTTCACAGGCGAGGCGCTGTTCCGTGCCAACGACCTCAGCAGGCGCTCGTTGACAAAAGGGTCTCTTCTTCTCATGTCTGCGCGGTTCGTGTCCGAAGAAGCCAGCGACTCCACGTACGCCCTCGGGATGCGTAGAGCCTTTTCGCCGTCGGCCCACAGGGAGGCGGGCCAGCCGCCTCTGCAAATGAGCCACACCGCCTTTTCATAATCGATCGAGGAAGGCGCCGAATCCACCGTTCCTGTTTTGAACATCTTTGACAGAGACACGCTGCCCGTGCTGTCCCCTGACTCGAACAGGGACATCGGGCGCATCTTCACCCTTGCGAACCTTCCTGTTCCCGTGTGAAACGTAGAGTTCTCTGGCGGCACAGCGGACCCTGTGAAGATGTACAGTCCTCTCTCGTTCGCGCAGTCTATTTTGTGCCTAGCCGCATCCCATAGCTCTGGAACGCGTTGCCACTCGTCGATCAGCCGGGGGAAGCCTCCTGACAGGGCGGTGCTCGGGCTGAGGCGGGCGACCTCCAGGCTGTCCCTGTCGTCCATCGATATGACGGACTCGGAATGGTTGATTCCTGTCCAAGTCTTTCCGCACCACTTCGGCCCCGTGATCAGCACCCCTCCGAATATTGACAGATCCTCGTCTATCAGCGAATCCACTACTCTAGGACGGTACCTGTCGGCAGGAGCCTTGATCATGGCGCTCACAGCCACATGGCAGTTAATATAACTTTTGCAGGCAATATAAAATTATGTTTGTAGATAAACTACAATTAAATTTGCAGATTGAATAGAATGATGTTTGCATATATGCGCTTGTTCATGCCCGCGAGTCTTTCTCCGAGTCCGTGAGGGTTGCTTCAAGTAGAAATTCGGGTTAAACATCCAAAACCACATCTCTCAACTGCCCCAGTCAAGTTGAGAGACATTTGCAGAGGGATGTCCCGGACGTATATGTGTTGGTGAAGCCGATGCGCACGGGGGACAGCGGGATTCCGAATGACATCGACGGGGGCGTGAGGAACCCGAACAAGGCGTCGGGGGTATGCCCAAAAGTGAATGGCTAAGGTCATGGCCCCATTGGGTAGAACCCGTACGTGTCGCCGAGGGGGGATTCTTTTCCCAGATAATACGAGTACGGGTGTCCGCCGACATCCACAAACGGAACTATGCCTACATCAATTAACTCATCGACCGTCGTTTCACAGGCAAGAAACCCCCCATCCGCATCAATAAGGGCCTCGTAGCGCAGGGGGTCGCGATTGACAGACACATAGCCATCTACTCGAACTCCTGACATGACATGGTTCGGCAAGAATACCAGTGCCGAGTCCATGCCAAGTGCAATGTATATGGATGTCAGAAGTATGGACGTGTCCTCGCAGTCTCCGCCGCCGTTGAACAAAGTTTCCAATGGAAATGCGAAGTATTCTTTTACTCCGTGCTTGTACTCGTCCGCGCTTATCAGGTCAGTGTGAAGGGGGTATTCAAAACACATCTGAACAAAGGACAGTACGAATCCGGCAAACCTGTTGTGTTCGTCAGGGTAGCCGTATGCGTTCCTGAGCTTGGAGGCAATATCGACAATCACCAGATCGCTGGGAGTGATGAATTTTCCATACTGGCCAAACGGCATAACCCCCCTGCCGGCAACATCTATTTTTTTGTAATGCACGTATTCGCTGTAATTGAAAGACGTGTCCAGTTTATATCGTATTCCCTCGTACTCCCACTCGTACAGGATTTCAACGGGTTTGGAATAGATTACTTCTCCCTTGTATTCTGCTCTTTGGGACTGTTTCGAGCTGTTGTCAAAGCAACGCACGCTCAAACTGTACGACCCGTATTGGCTTCCCAGCGACAACGATGGCTGATTGCCCTCGGTGACCACTCCCGCATAAACAGTTCCCAACCAGTCGCCTGTCATGAACGGATGGTCGTCGTCAAAAACGGTCCATTGGAACAAACGGCCAGATTCAGCCGTCTGACCAGATATGGATATGCTTAGGACTCCGTCAGAGTCGACAGATGCCGTCAGGTTGCCATCGTTTCGCCCAAAATCTCCGTTCAAGGTGACGTATGTTTGTTTGCCTACCTGAAAAACATGATATTCCATCGATTCTTCAACACGCGTTGGAAGATATGATGCCAGCACTGCGGCCACAAGAATAAGCGTTATCCCCAGAACCACAATTCGCGACAGCCTCAAGGTACCCTTGCCGTTGCCTGCATCTAAGAACGTGCTCATGTTTTACTCAACACCATCTCTTGCTATTGTATCCATCTTATTAAATGAAGCCTCTCGGAGGCCCGAGAGGCGGTTTGTGGTTTGCCAGTTGTGCGTCCGTCTTTTTTTATTACTTGACTATGGCCACGCTCACATACAAATTGCACGTTTCAAACTGGTCTGCCAACAGGGTTCTGTCCTTGTAGAACTGTACCGCGTAGTGGTCGATCTCGTTGTACATTATGCTCCCCGTCGACACTTCCGCAGACTTAGAGATCTTGCCCGGCCTCACTTCATGCGTGTCGGTCTTATTCACTCCATTCTCGTTGAAGTCGTGCCAGATATCGAATTTTTTCTGGGAGTAGTTTGATTGGTTGTGTATGACGACATCCGGGATGGTATATGACCAGCTGGCCCCGACGGTTCCGTTGATTCCAGTCGTTCCCGCGCTGATGGACAGATTGATGCCGACAGTCGAACTACCACCGGTCGAAAGCGGGGCATACGTAAGTAACGTGGGGCTTCCATAGCTCAGTGTGGTGTCAGTGTACATGTCGGCGACGGCAATCCAATTGTCCCAACTCGATGTGGCCTCGAATGGGTCCCCCTGTAGCTGGTACATGGTCATGATGTAATTTCCCGAGGTGTCGTTTTCTTGCAACGCGTAGTAGTACGTGCTGACGTTCAGCTCTCCAAAGTTTCCTGTGTTCGCACTTGCCGTGCAGTGTACTTTCAGCACCCACACTTCGCTGCCAGAGTTGGTTATCGTGGGGGTGACGCCTGCGGCAAGATATGCGTCCGACTTCCCTTTTGCCCAAACATATTGCTTCGAGAGGGAGTCGTTCAGGTCTGCGCCAGTGACGCTGTTGCAGTACGAGACGCCGGTGTTGTTGTCATAGAAGAACCCGTACACTTCCGCCACCGTAGTGAACGCGTGAGACACTGCAATGTTGTTCGTCAGTATCTCGGGACTCTCGTCCAGAAGCAACACGGGGTGCGAAGCTTCTGTCAGGGCTTTGATACTTTTGGCAACATATTTGCTGTCCAAGGACTTGACCCAGCTTCCATCGACAACAACCACGTCCAAGCCGGACACAGAGTCGAACGAAGACTGGATCTTCACATTGCTTTTCTCTGAAGAAGCCTTCGCACCCTCTGTGTTTGTTATCACCACAAGATTGCTGTATGTGAAGATGTCTGCCTCTTCCAAGGCATATCCTTCGTCCAGAGATTTGCTTTGATTCCCAGAGGAGTCTCCTGCGTTAGACACAACAATGGCAATTGTTGACGTTACCATCACAATCGCCAAAATCAAAACTAAGATGTGTTTTTTCATTTATATGCTCGCTACACCAACACTGTGATGTCGCAGTTGACCATGCTAATCGTCGTATAAGTAACCATTGGCATTCGGGCTTTGGGGAAATCATGGTTTTCGGCCAAATGGCCATTTTGTCCTAAATTCTGCGCGTGTTGGTAATTTATAGATTTCGATCTGACCTTGACATCGACAGTTGGTGAGCAAAAACAGGTTCTTCCGATAAAATAGTGGAATTGGGTTTTTGAGAGGGTCGGCGCAGTCATAAGCCGACTAGCGGGCGAGAGGCCGCCTCTTCGTCAAGTTCGTCGCGCTGATCATGCGCATACACGTCCAGAACGTCCTCCGGGCCCACGACGAGGACGCGCTTTCGGGCAAAGTCGAGAAAGACTCCGTCAACGGGAGGACCGTGGACGAGGTCTTCAGGACCCTAGGCACCCTCATGGCCGTCGGGGGCGCGGGAGGATGGCGGCTCACGGCGGCGTCCAAGGGCGTCAGGGAGGCCTTCGCGCTGTTCGGGCTCGAGGAGCCCAAGAGCGGGGCGATAACCCTGTCATGATGTAACCATACAATCCGAAGATTTAGGCTAAAAACGCAGGCTCAACTGTCGAGGTCAAGGCAATAGGTAAATGGGACCAGGTGGTGTCATCCCTCCAAAATGATATAGCAAGCTACAGGGGAAAGCACCGTGAGAGGGACGATGATGCGAGAGACCTATTGCGCAGATATGTAAAAGCCAGACACCAGCTCAACAACTTGTTGGAAATAACTAAAAAATGCACCCAATTGATAATTACCATATTGTCCACAGTCATTTCCGCCATGGTGTTGTCAGGTTTGTTCTGATTATATTGAAATCGTGTCCATGGGTCATAGGTCAAAGCCGCAGGTCATGGAAGCGTCTTGCACAACAAAAACAGCACACGTCGCGAAACCCTAATATCGAACCGTTGCGCTATAGGCGGACTATGAGAGCGGTATGGCAGGCTAGGACTGCAGCTATGTTCGTTGCGATGAGCCTAATCATGATGGCCGTGGGCTTCGTTGTGGGCATGCTTATGGGGCAGGTGCTGTTCGGCCTGCTCGCGATGTTGCTGATCTCTGTGATATTCAACGTCTATGCGTTCGTGTTCTCCAAGAAGCATGCGCTCAGGGCCAACGGCGCCAGAATAGTCTCGGAGGCCGAGGAGCCGCGCCTGCATGCGATCGTGGCGAGGGTGGCCGAGAAGGCAGGCATCCCCAAGCCGGAGGTCGGCGTGACCGAGGAGCCGATGCCGAACGCGTTCGCCACTGGAAGGGGTCCAAAGAACGCCGCCGTTGTCGCCACGAGGGGGATATTGAGGCTCCTTCCCGACGCAGAGCTCGAGGGAGTGATAGCCCATGAGATTTCCCATGTCAAGAACAGGGACATACTGGTGATGTCGATCGCGTCCACCATGGCGGCGGTGCTGTCGTACATGGCCCACTACCTCCTCTGGATGGCCCTGAGCGGCAGGAACCGCGACTGGCGGATAACGGCGATGGCCGTGGGATTGAGCGTCACCGTCCCGATCGCCGCGATGCTCGTGCAGCTCGGCGTGTCTCGGAACAGGGAGTTCCTCGCCGACGAGACCGGCGCGAAGATAACCGGCAACCCGCGTGCGCTGGCACGCGCCCTCGGGAGCATCGAGGCCGGCGTGATGCGGCCCGACAACGATTACAACAAAGAGAGCTATGCCGACATGTGGATATCCAATCCTATACGGAAGAAGAACATGCTCTCGAAGCTGTTCAGGACGCACCCTCCGATGGACGAGAGGATAGCCAGGCTCAATGCGATGGCGGACAGGATGGAGAACGGCGGGAGCGCGGCGCCTTCCGGGCGCTGGTCTGACGCACTGTGATCACTTCACCGGCTCCCACTTGCACAGCTCGTTGACTTTCGAGAGGGTGGAGCCCCTTCTGATCTCTTCTCTGGTGCGCTCCTCCCTCTCGTTGACGTCCACCGTGCGGTTAGCAACCTCTACTGCAACCTCTTTCGGAATCACGACGAGACCGTTCTCGTCTCCGACGACCCAGTCTCCGGTGCGGACGACCTGGCCCCCGACGGTTATCTCCATACCTATCCCGCCGTATCCTTTCGGCTCTCCGGCGCACGGGACGACGGACCTTGCAAAAGCTGGGAATCCAAGGTCAAGAATTCCGTCAATGTCCCTTATGGCTCCGTCGACGACTATGCCGTTGACGCCTACGACCATCGCGGAATTGGACGCAAGCTCCCCCCACACTGCGACCGGCGACCCTCCTGCGTCGACGACGATGACGTCTCCGGGCTTGGCGCGGTCGATCGCCTCGACGGGCTTCGCCCAGTCGCCGTTGGCCGTCTGGACGGTAAGGGCGCGGCCGACCATCCTCTTGCCGCGTCCGATGAACGGATGCAGCCCCATGACGACTCCGCGCTTGTGGAACGCGTCGGATATGTTGCACGTCGAAGCTCGCAAGAACGCTTCGAAAAGCTCGTCCTCCCCATATTTTTTCGACAGGCTGGAACACACTTCCGCGCCGGACATCGCCTTTTTAATCGCGGCGGCGGCCTCTTTCACATTAGCGGCTTTGACGATCCCCCCTCCGACGACGACCACGGACGCGCCCGCCTCGACGTATGCGCGTGCGGCATCGGCGGTCACGCCCCCTGCCACGGCCACGGGGACGGACGTGCCGTTCACGATCTCCCTCAGAAGGTCGACTGGGGCCGCCCTGCCCTTCATCTGGGCATCGACGCCCATGTGGAGGCACACATACGACGCGCCGAGGGATTCGACTTCCTTCGCCCTCTTCACTTTGTCCTTTACATTAATCAGGTCTATCATGACCTCGGCGCCGTACTTCCTGCCAGCGGACACGGCCTCGGATATGGTGGAGTCGTCGGCGAGCCCCAGCACGGTGACGACGTCGGCGCCCGCCTTGGCCGCGATCTCCACCTCGAACGCCCCGGTGTCCATCGTCTTCGTGTCGGCCACGATCTTCAGGCCGGGGAACTCTCGGCGCATTGCGCGTATCGCCTCCGCGCCCTCGCTCTTCATCAGCGGGGTGCCGACCTCGATCCACTCCGCCCCGCCTTCGACTGCCTCGCGGGCTATCGCCGTCGCTCTGTTCAACTGCATCAAGTCCAATGCCACCTGCAAGACGGGGGTCATGCCCACTCAATCCGCAGACGTTTATTTACAAGTATTGAAAACGCCGCTCAGCTCGCCCGTCTATCATCAGCGGTTCAGCTCGATAAAGGCTCATCATCGCGGCACCCCCCAATCGGCATGAAGGATAAAACCCTTTAGAGGTCTGAGAGGCCGTCCTCTTGCCGGTCACGGCGCGACCACGCAGGGAGCTCGCGCATCAAGCAGTCTGCCATCAGCGACGCGCCCGCCTCGTCGAACCCCTGCGTGCGCATTATAAAGTCGACGAAGCCGGCGTGCCTCTCCTCGTACGTCATCATCGTGCCGTCGGAACGGCAACAGTGGCAACAATACTCCATGTTCATGTCCCCTGTGGAATAATCGGACGCCTTGAGCATAAGCATCCCGCATGCAATACACCTTGTCATATGATATTCTCCCCCGGACCGGGGCGTGCCGGAGTATATGGATATGCGCCCGGCCTCTCCCGTCCACCCGCATAGTGGAGAGCCAATCATTATTTATTCGTTCGCATCTGACAACAAACGATGCCTACCGGCGCCGTATGATATGCCCGAGCGGCATGCAACGGGCGAAAAGATATATCCGCCCCCGACTATCGGAAGGCAGATGCCCAAGGACAAGAAGAAGCTGCGCGTGCTGTTCGTGGACGACAACAACGACCTCGCCTCCCAGATCGCGGAATATTACACGAGGAAGCTGTATGGCGGTATC
>JAITOF010000090.1 GCA_031290095.1 Candidatus Methanoplasma porotermitis | reverse complement strand
TGCTCGAGATGAAGAGGATGGGGCTGGACCCCTCGCCGTTCAAGGCAGGCCCGGACTTCCTGGACCCGATGCATCATAGCATGGTGCTCGGGAAAGCCTGTCGCAACCTAGACACGTGGATGTTTCCCAACGGCGTCGTCGAAGCGTTCGCACGCGGAGCTAAAGGGTCGGGCATATCTGTGATAGAAGGCGTCATGGGCCTCTATGACGGTGTTAACGGGAGAAGCGAGGAGGGGTCCTCTGCACACTTGGCCAAGATGCTCGGGGCGCCTGTGGTGCTTGTGGTAGACGCGTCCGGCGCAGCACGCAGCGCTGGGGCGGTCGCAGAAGGGTTCAGAGTCTACGACCCCGACGTGAGCATCGCGGGCGTGATATTCAACAACGTGGGCGGCCCCCGCCACCAGAGGATGCTGGAGGACTCCTTGAGAGGCATCCCCTGTTTCGGAGGAGTCTTCAAGAGCGATGCAATGCACATGAAAAGCAGGCATCTGGGGCTGGTCCCCGCCGCAGAGACGTACGACTCCGAGAAGTACGAAGCAATCAGGACCCACATATCCGAATGCGTCGATGTGAGAGGCATAGCCGATGCCGCCGCGAAGGCGTCGCCCATCGAAATCGTAGAACCGCCTCCCGTCGTCGCGAGGGAGCGCGTGCGCATCGGGGTAGCCCGCGACAGGGCGTTCAACTTCTACTATATACATAACATAGAAGAGTTGGAACACGCCGGCGCAGAGATAGTGTACTTCTCTCCCGAAAACGACGCCCTGCCTGATGTCGACGGCCTTTATTTCGGCGGAGGATACCCTGAGCTGTTTGCTGCGGGGCTTGAGAAGAACCATGCGATGAGGAAGGACGTGAAAAAGGCGTCAGACGACGGAATGCCCATCTATGCTGAATGCGGCGGCATGATGTACCTATGCTCTCGCGCAGAGGACGCGTCCGGGAACTTGTACGAGATGGCAGGCGTGTTCGACGCATGCGCCGAGATCAGGAACGGCGGCCGCATGACCTTGGGATACGTGGAAGCGACGTCTGTTCGCGACACGCCCCTAAGCGCCGAAGGCTGGACCACCCGCGGCCACGAGTTCCACTATTCAAGCGTCGTCCCGCCAGCGGACTCCAAGTACGCGTGGGAGCTCAGTCGCGGAAAGGGCATCGTCGACGGAAAGGACGGCTTCATGGCCGGCAACACGCTGGCGAGCTACCTCCATCTGCACTTTGCGTCCAATCCCAAGATCCCGGTCAGGTTTGTGGAAAGCTGCAGCGCCTATTCCCGAAGATGACTTCGCCGCCCGTTACGGGAGACGACGACACGGTCTATTTCCTCTAATCGAACGACGGCGCCCGAGACATCGCAGGCCGGGCCGCATGGGCGATGCGGAGGCGGCCCCTGTTCAGGGAAGTCCGCGCCGTCCTGCCCGACAACGTCTGCGAACAGGCGGTCCGACGCGAGCACCTGAAGAGACGCGGAACGGCAATCGATGCCCACTATCCCTCTGGCGGCAAAGGCCTGGGCCGAGTTTGCAAGGTCGGTTCGTCGTCTCTATGGGGCGAGAGCATCTTCAGTCAGACGTTTGCAATATTTTATACGCACCTCTGTTTCACGTTCTGATTTTACATTTTATTCCTTTTTGTACTCCAATTACAGATGTATATGGTTAGTTGGATACAATTTTAATACAACAATATATATAATTATCTTTAATTTTGTATGTACATTATATCCATCCTATGAACAAATTAAATATCACCTCCAAAATCCGGGATACGGGCGTTTATGCCCAAAGGAGGATTAAACATGCTAACCAAACCGGCAGAAGCGGATTTCAGCATTGTTCTGAGACGATATGACATCGAACAGCAGGTGGTTGTCACTCCGGAGGAGATGGCAAAGAAGATGCTGCCCAAGGACGAAGTGTTCAGAAAGGTTGCGGAAGAGGTCTTGTACATGAGGTTCAAGACAGTCGGGCCCTCGGTTGCGGAAGCGATCAAGGCCAGAGCGCCCCTCGACGTCATCAACAACGGGCTTGTGGCAGGGATGGAGGTCGTCGCGAAGCTCTACGCAGAGCACGTCTACTATCTCCCCGAGATAATGATGGCCGCAAAGACCATGGAAATCGGGATTGCAATCGCAGAGAGGCAGGTCCCCGGAGGGAGGGACAGCAAGGGCACCGTGATTATGCACGCGGCCGAGGGCGACCCTCACGACATAGGAAAGAACATCGCGGCAGTCATGATGAAGTCGTCCGGATACGACGTGGTGGACCTCGGAAGAGACGTCCCCGTGTCCGACCTTGTGGCGGAGACCGTCAAGGTGAAGCCGATGCTCGTCACCGGGACCGCGCTCATGACCACGACGATGACGGCATTCCCCGCAGAGGCCAAGCTTTTCAGGGAGAACGGCATAGAAACGCCGCTCATGGGATGCGGCGGAGCCGTCAACAGAGACTTCGCCAACTCGTACGACCTCGGGATTTATTCCGAGAAGGCGCCTCAGACCCCCAAGATCGCGGACAAGATCAGAGAGGGGTATGACTGGAAGAAGATCAGAGAAGAGTGGGACGACATCGTAGGAGGCAAGTAACCATGGCAGTCACAAGATACACGAGGATGGCGTACGCAGACGCGGACGACATGGTGTTCGGAACGGCAAAACACCCCATATCTTATGGGTTCGGAATAAAAATCGGAGCTGGAAAGGTCATCCCGGAGATCAACTACGCCCCCAGGCCGGGGACGGAGAAGGACCCCGAGAAGCTCAGAAGGGAATATGTGGACTACATCTCCAAGGACATCCTCGACAGAGCGATAACCGTAGGGTTCCCCGACGTCCAGCTCGAGACAGAATGGGTCTCCCAGATGAACCAGGAGAAGCTCTCCGCGCCAGTGGTCGCTGGCCAGAAGGAGATCACAGAGAAATACTACGAGGAGTTCGGGCTCAACTCTGCTGTGAGGCACACCATTCCTGACCAGCGCGAGGCTGACGAGGGCCTCCGTCCCTCGAGGCATGGCCGCCAGTATCCCGAGAAGCTGTTCGAATGCGCTGAGATCGCAGTCGAGAACGGCGCAGACAACCTTTCGTGCGAGACGGTCGGCGGCAAAGAGCTCGCTGACTTTGCGGTCACGAACGGGGACGCGGTCGCGTTCCTGTTCGGAGTGGGGTACCTCGGGTCCATCGACATGACGTACGTGTGGCAGGAGTTCGCCAACATAGCAAAGAAGCACAAGGCCGTGGCGGGAGGGGACACCAACTGCTCCGGGGCCAACGTCTCCATGTTCATGGCAGGCGGGTACCTGGACAACGACGTCCAGAAGACGTTCTCGGCTATCACGAGGGCGATCTCGGCCGCAAGGACGCTCGCGGCATGGGAGTCCGGCGCGTCCGGCCCCGACAAAGACTGCGGATACGAGGGCCCGATTGTGAAGGCGATAGCCGGGAAACCTACGACGCAGGAAGGAAAGAACTGTCAATGCGCGCACTGCGACCTTCAGGGAAACCTGATCGCGCAGGTCGCAGACCTGTGGTCCAACGAGTCCGTCGAGTACCACCCGGAGTTCGGAGGAACCTCAGTACAGTGCTGGCTCGGGTCCATCGGATATGAGGCGGCGCTGATGAACACGGCCATCCAGCTCAAGCAGGAGAAGACTCTGAGGGACATCTACATGTACGCAGACCGGTACAGGGGCCCCGAGGCGTACATCCTTGCGTACGACCACGCGTACGAGATAGGGAAGGCCATCGCCGCCAATGGCGACAACCTGTACCTCCGCTCGAAGGCGGCAGGGCTCAAAGCGGCGAAGATCATCATCGGAGGGTACGAGTCAAAAGAGCTCGGGCTCACCAATAAGCAGCTGGAGGTCACCCTGGACGTCATAAAGAAGTTCGAGGCCCTTCCGGACGACGAGGCGAAGTTCACGGAGTACGCCGCCAAGGAGTACAAGGACGTCCCCAACTTCACTCTGAAGAACTACGACCTCTGACCAGAGGATCGCGCCACAAACCTTTTACTGTTTTTTTAAAACGCGTAGACCATGTCTTCATCCAACAGTTTATAAGCCTTTTCACTGTACTTCGTTTCGACGCCTAGCGGGGCGAGATGAAATGACAGGGTATGCGCATTCGGGAGGCAGTTCGGCAAAGGACGATCGCGGCGACTTCACCTACGTGGTCTGCTCCAAGTGTTCCAATCGATGGAAGATCCAAGACGGATCGAAACCTCCCAGGAACTGCCCGTCATGCAGGTCCACCGTATGGATGAAGCCGTCCGAGCGCAGAGTGTGCGTTAGATGCGGCCATTCGTGGAACGCTTCCGGTCGCGTCCCCGGGAGGTGCGCGAAATGCGGAACATACAAGTGGAACGAGGCTCCTACAAGATTCGATTGCTCCAAGTGCGGCCACGAATGGACGGCCCAGGGGAAAAAGCCCCCCAATAAATGCCCCAAGTGCAGGTCCACCCTGTGGAATGACGCATCGGGGAACGCCGGCAACGGCGATTCCAGGGAAGCGTACGATTCCGATACAAGGAACATCTACTTGGACATGGTGGAAAGACCTCGGCTAGAGGAGATCTTGCTAAAATATAGAAGGGGAAGCTCCTGCACCTCGATCGCGATATCGACGGGAGTCTCGTTCAGCATCGTGTACGGGATAATCAACGACGAGTATCCGATGTCGTCTATCCGGGTGTGACGCATCATTGGAACGGAAGGATCCTACGGGCCGTCCGCGTCTGAACCCTAATTAACGAAAAAATCATAGTAGATATATAAGCTTTATAAACAATGGATGAAAAAAGCGGCGAAGTTCAACATAAATTTACATCGGCGTCGTGGCGTTTCCGCAGAACGCAACAGCTAGCTTTTGCATCTCAATATATAAACTTTTTGTGACTATTTATAAATGAGGATATAACATCCATCCATGATATCCGTTAAATAGGGTCTTGTCATAACAATCAAATGGTGGGAGTCCAGGCATGACCTGGGCTTTACACACAAAGGAGGAAAAACTATGGTTAGTTACAAAGGAGTAGATTACTCGAAGATCCTCAAACGCTACGACGTTGAGGCTCAGAACGAGTCCACCCCGGAAGCTGTAGCCAAAAAAATGCTCCCCGCGGACCCCGTGTACAAGAAAGTCGCCGAGGCTGTCCTGTACATGAAGTTCAAGGAAGTAGGACCAGCTGTCACGGAAGCCCTCAAAACAAAGAAGGCTCTGGACGTTATCAACAACGGGCTCGTTGCAGGAATGGAAGTTGTCGCGAAGCTTTACGCAGACCACATCTACTATCTCCCTGAAATCATGATGGCCGCAAAGACCATGGAAATCGGAATCGCACTCGCCGAGAAGCAGATCCCCGGCGGAAGAGAGACAAAAGGCCTCGTCGTCATGCACGCAGCCGAGGGTGACCCCCACGACATCGGAAAGAACATCTCCGCCGTCATGCTGAGATCCTCCGGATATGCAATCATCGACCTGGGCAAGGACGTCGCAGTCAAAGACGTCGTTGCTGAAGTCGTCAAATCCAAACCGATGCTCGTCACCGGAACCGCGCTCATGACCACGACGATGACCGCATTCCCCGCAGCCGCAGAGCAGCTCCGCGGAAAGGGCATCAGCATACCCTTCATGGCCGCAGGCGGCGCAGTCAACAGAGACTTCGCAGAGTCCTTCGACCTCGGAATATACTCCGAGAAGGCCCCGCAGACACCGCCCATAGCAGACAAGATCAAAGCCGGTTACGACTGGAGAAAGATCAGGGCTGAGTGGGAGAACATCGTTGGAGGTGTGTGAACATGTCCGTAACAAGATACACAAAAATGGCATACAAGGACGCCGACGAGATGGTCTTCGGTACCGCAAAATCCCCCGTCTCGTACGGGTTCGGCATCAAAGTCGGTGCTGGCAGGGTCATACCCGAGCTGAACTACGCCCCCAGGCCCGGATCCGAGAAGGACCCGGCCAGGCTGAGAAAGGAGTACGTGGACTACATCTCCAAGGACGCCCTCAACAGAGCGGTCACCCTCGGATTCCCCGACCTCCAGCTCGAGACAGAGTGGGTCTCCCAGATGGGTAACCCCAAAATGTCCGCACCGGTCGTAGAGGGACAGAAAGAGATCACCGAGAAATTCCACGAGGAATACGGGATCAACACCGCAGTCAGGCACACCATACCTGACCAGCGTGAGGCCGAGGAAGGCCTCCGCACCGGCGCAAAAGGCAAGCACGCATACCCCGAGGCACTCTTCAAAGCTGCCGAGATTGCATGCGAGAACGGCGCAGACGTCCTGTCTTGCGAGACGATGGGCGGAAAAGAACTCGCTGACTACGCAGTCACCAACGGAGACATAACTGCATTCCTGTACGGTGTCGGTTACCTCGGCTCCGTGGACATGGAGTACGTCTGGAGCGAGTTCGTCAACATAGCGAAGAAGAACAAGACCGTCGCCGGCGGCGACACGAACTGCTCTGGAGCAAACGTGTCCATGTTCATGGCAGGCGGATACCTGGACAACGATGTTCAGAGAACCTTCTCCGCAGTGACCAGGGCAATATCCGCGGCAAGGACCCTTGTCGCATGGGAAGCCGGCGCATCCGGTCCTGACAAGGACTGTGGATACGAGGGCCCCATCGCAAAGTCGATAGCTGGAAAGCCCTGCGCTCAGGAAGGAAAGAACTGCCAGTGCGCACACGCCGATCTTCAGGGAAACCTGATGGCCCAGATCACTGACCTGTGGTCCAACGAGTCCGTCGAGTACCACCCCGAGTTCGGAGGAACGTCCGTCCAGTGCTGGCTCGGATCCCTCGGATACGAGGTCGCTCTGATGAACACTGCGATCGCAACCGGCCAGGAGAAGACCCTCAGAGACCTGTACATGATCACCGACCGTACCAGGGGACCCGAGGGATTCATCCTCGCCTACGACAACGCCTACAAGATCGGAGAGGCAATCGCCAAAGAAGGTAGCAACATCTACCTCAGGTCGAAGGCCGCCGCCATCACCGCAGCCAACCTCATAAAGAAAGGCTACGACGGCAAGGAGATCCTGCTCACCAACAAACAGAAAGACGTTCTGCTCTCTGTTATAAAGGAGCTCGAGGCCCTGCCGGCAGAAGAGGCAAAGTTCGTCGAGTACGCGGACAAGAAGTACAAGGAACTCGTTCCGAACTACAACAAGAAGAGCTACGGCCTCTGAGGCCGCAGATCTTCCCGCAACCCAAACCTTTTTCTTTTTTATTATTATGGTGCCGTTCTATGAGGCCCAAGGCTGAACTTCAGGAGTTCGTCGCCGACATGCTCGGCATGTGCGACGGCGGTCATCCTGAGACAGGCAGATTTTCTGGCGACCCGGTGATAGGCATCGCAGATCCGAACGATCCCATATTCGAAGAGTTCAGGAGAACCGTGGGGCCGGAGCATATGACTCCTGCCGAGGCGTTCGCCAAACGATTCAACGTAGTGTTGGAAAGGGGCAGCGTCGTGAGCATAGTGTTGCCGATTGCAGAACGCATAAGAGTCAGCAACAGGCCTCAGAAGGACATGCCCTCAAGGGAATGGGCGATATGCCGCGCACACGCCGACAAGATGTCGGCGGACCTGTCGATGCTGATATCGGAACGCTTTGACAAAGAATACAAGGTCGTCGTGCCATCCCATTCGCTCTCGAACCTCGTCAAAAGCGAAACATCATACTCAACATGGTCAGAGCGGCATATCGCATATGCCGCAGGCCTTGGGACGTTCAGCCTCAACGACTCGTTCATCTCAGAGGTAGGAGCGGCGATCAGACTCTTGTCGTTCGTCACAGACGCCGAAATCGAGAGAGACGTTAGAAGCCATGCGGCGTTCGACGGTAACTGTCTTTTCCGCAACGGAGACGGTTGTGGCAAATGCATGAGACGTTGCCCGGCAGGCGCCATAAGCGCCGACGGTCACGATAAGGGCAGATGCAAAGCATTCGTTTACGGGAACAGCGGAGCACCTGAGAGATACGATATGGTCGGCCTTCCGACTGGATGCGGGCTCTGCCAGACAGGAGTGCCGTGCGAATATCTCAATCCAAGAAGACGTGTGTGAGGGGAGGGGTAAGCCCCCGCCCTCATTGGGCCGTGGGCTGGTCTTTCTTCTGAGTTCTCAGAAGCAATGCGCATATCAGGGAGCCGATGCAAGCCGCCGTCGCTATTATCAGCGGTGCGGTGAAGCTTCCGTGGCCGTTGTCCGACAATGATTTGCAAAGTTGCATGAATACAAGCGCAGATGCCGCATAGCCGAGCATGACAAACCCGTAGTTGGTTCCCATGTTCTTTGTTCCGAAGTGATCTGCGGTTATGGTGGAGCTCACTCCCGCTATGCCCCCGAACGCAAAAGAGACGGCGGCGATCGTCACGATGAAGAACAGGTCATGGGCGAATATCGCGGCAACAGCCCCTGCCGCGCTTATGGCCGATATCAGCAACACAGACGTGGTTCTGCTGATCTTGTCAGAAAGCCAGTTGATACCTAGCCTTCCCGCTGCGCTGCAGATTCCTGTGACCATCACGCCGGCGGTAGCAAGGTCGCTTGACAGGCCGCGGTCCTCGCCGAGGCCCAAGAAGTACGGGTTGAGCATGAAGTATGTGGAAAGCACGAAAAACAGGGACAGGGCAATCAGGTAGAACGACGGCCTGCGCAACATCTCTCTAGTGGTGTACTGCTTCTGAGCGGAGAGGACTGCAGTCTTGTTCGGCGAGGTGGCATAGTTTGCAGGAGGGTTGCGCATCATCAACGATGCAACGGTACACACTATAGCGAACACGCCCCCCAAGATCAGGAACGTGTTGGAAACTCCTTGGGTGTCGATAAGATACCGCACAAGTGGAGCGAAAACCACAAGCGAGAACCCGAAAGCGAATATCATCAACCCCGTGGCGAACCCGCGCTTGTCAAAGAACCATTTCTGTATCGGGGACACGGTGCACGTGTATATCGTGCCCACTCCGAAGCCCCCCATTATGCTGTATGTGACATACATCAGGAACGGCGCGTCAGAGTTCACGAACGCGGACAGCAATATGCCCATGGACATCAGCAGGCTGCCTGCGACGCATGTGGGCCTCACACCTATGCGGTCCATTATCGTTCCGCCGATGAGGATTCCGCCGACGAACGAGACTAGCATCGCCGACGAAACCATCGTTGTGTCCCATCCGCCAAGATTGACGGCAACCGGGTTCTTGAACACGCTCCATAGGTAGATTATGCCGGCACAGAGCTGTATGAGCATCCCCGATGCCAGTATGGCGTATCTTTTCCTTCCCCCCATCGCGAGCGTTGTGTCTGACGTCATTTTCTTCGATACGACTAAGGATGCTTGTTATTTTAATATTCGGACATCAATGTACATAATAAGACAATATAAAATTAAAAGACATATGTGTAAAACAAGGTGTTTGGACCTCCTTCCCGATGTCAGGAAGGAGGTCGATAGGTTTACGTTTTGGACCTAGCGCCTTCTGTGATGTCAGCGGCTTCGGCCATCTCGGCGTTGACAAGCTTGTCGACCTTGGACAGCCTGTCCCTGATCTCTGCCGCAGACGGTATCGGCCCGAGGATGTCGTCGGCCTTTCCAACGACCTTCTCGATGTCTTTCAGGTCGCTGATCGACCTGTCAGGTATGTCAGACGCCGTTCCCATGTACTGAGATATGCCGTCTATGAGCTTCGTCACCTCGATGGGGAAGAATATCTTCGAGGACTGTCCGTCCCCGACCTTCTTCAGAGTCTCCATCGAAAGCACGGAGAGGGCCTTGGAGTCCAGAGCGGCGGCCCCTACGGATATTATCCTGAGCTTCTGGGCCTCTCCCTGGCTTTCAAGTATAAGGGCGAGCTTCCTTCCCTCGGCCTCGAGGACCATGGACTGCTGAAGGCCTTCGGCCTCCAATATCCTGGACTTCTTCTTGCCTTCTGCTTCGAGGATAGCCGCCTTCTTCAACCCGTCAGCCTGAAGGATGGCCGCACGCCTCCTTCTCTCGGCAGAGGTTTGCTCCTCCATGGAGTCCTTGACCTTCTGCGCGGGATCGACTTCTCTTATCTCCACGCTCTCAATCTTGACGCCCCACTTGTCCGTGTTCTCGTCGAGGATGTCCCTCAGTTGCGTGTTGATCTTCTCCCTGTTGGACAGAATCTCGTCAAGGTCCATCTCGCCGATTATGGACCTGAGCGTCGTCTGTGCGAGGTTGACGGTAGCGAAGCGATAGTTGACGATCTCGAAGAACGCGTTCTTCGGGTCCGTAACTTTTATGTATACGATGGCATCGACGCTCACAGGGGAGTTGTCCTTCGTAATGACCTCTTGGCTAGGAACGTCCAAGACCTGTGTACGCAGGTCCAGTTTGACGACTGTGTTGATCATCGGGCAGACGAAGTTCAGACCCTGGTTGAGGATCCTTATGAACTTTCCAAGCCTCATGTATATTCCCTGTTCGTAAGGCTGTATGATCCTGACCCCGCTGAGGAGGATCGCAATCACGGCGATCATTATGACGCCAACTAGTATCAATATCCATTCTTCCATGTTATCTCTCCTTTTTCATACCACGGGCATGAGTCGAAGGACTCATCCCTTCAGCTCCACCTTTACATGCACGCCGGTCCCTTCGAGGACCGTGGCTGTCTCCCCTGCGTTTATGGCGGCGTCGGACGTGGCGCTCCAAACGTCGTTGTCTATCTTGATTTTACCCCTGATGTTGCCCGGCTCGACTTTTACCGTCACGATGCCTGTCCTTCCGACGAGGGACTCTGTCACCGTAGTGGTTGGCGGCTCCGGCTTTGCGAGAAGCTGATATACCTTGATGGTAACGATGCTGACCACCAGCGTGACGATTGCCATGGCGGCTATGAGAAGCCAGGAATCGAAGAAATCGTCCACGAAATAGCCCAGCACGCCGATGATGACCAGAACGGCTCCGGGTATGATTGCGAAGAATCCAGGCGAGATGGCCTCGATTATCAGGAGAACGAGGCCCACGACGATACAGATTATCGCAACTGTTTCAATTTCCATGAAACCATATGCTCTTTGTGATTAATTAATCCTCGTTCTGAAAGATGTTCCGCCGAGTGATAAAAAAAGACGCGGGCAGGGCCCGCATTCAGAAGTTATTTCTTTCCGGCCTTGGACTTCTTAAGCTTTTCAAGTAGCTCCTCGACCTCTTCGGCGCCGGAGTTGAAATGCTTCTCTTCGTTGGGGTCCAGATATCTCATGAGAGTTATCAGCTCGCCCATGTGCATCTTCTCCTCGTCGCGTATGTCCGAGAGGACGGCCTTTGCGACAGGATTGTCAGTCGCAAGTATGTGCGATTCATAGAGGGTGATTGCCTCCAGCTCCCCCGCGATGTCAAGCCTCAGCGCTTGGGCCAGCTCTTCGTTGCTCATCTTCTTGTTCACATTGCCCACGAACGGGTCTGCAAAATTCGGCATTTGTGATCACCGAGAAGGGAATGTGCATAGCACTAAAAATAGATGGCGTTCGCAATCAATTAGATGTATGTATCAAAATTCATATAAAAATAATAAATTATATACAAATGAATACTAAATATAATATTAAATATACAAATGATTAAGTATTCAATAACATATAACCATAATGGCGATTAATATCACAAACCGCCGTACGAGGTATTGCATGTCAAAGGGAAAGAATCATTCAGAGGCGTTGCATGTGTTCGTGGTCGGACTGATTCCGCTGGCGCTCGTAGCGTTGCTAGTCGGAGTCTCCGTCGTGGTTCACAGCGACGACGGCGCAGAGGCCGCAGACGTCACGAACGGGATAGAGGTCCAAGCCGCATGGGAAGAAGGGGGAGTTTCCGATGAAGGGGTGCCTCTCTTCCTTGGGGCGGCAATTGCCTTTGCCGCACTTGCGATAGTGGGATTTTCAGCAGTATTCCGTACTGGAATGCGCGAAACGGCATGAAATTGATCTGGCCACCCTCCTTAGGCCGGGTCAACATTTTTTTTTACCGTCGGCGCGTCCCTGCACGCAACGTCGATTCTATTTTTGAATTCACATTGTTGCCGAGAAGAGCGATTTGACAGGACGGCTACATGGCGCTCCGCTTATGGATTCTAGGTGTAGCCACGTTCACGATAGGATCACCGCTCATTCGAGGACCACTTTGCGTCAGTTCGATTGTGTGATGTCTGGTGTTATAGCAGGGGCGAACATGGAAACGCAGTTTGTGTGCGAAACCGTTAACTATGAAAGACATGTTGTGTAAAACGCTTGCATGCACGTAAGGCCGCTCGCGGCGCAGGAATGCTCTGGCGCGTGCGTCGTCATGTGCATGCAGGGGGTAAGTATTATCATGACAGCATCAAGAGGGGGGGGGGCAGCCATGCTCCGGCCCATCACACCGCGCGCTTTTATCGGGCGCGACAGAGGAGTTATCGTCTAAACGTTTGAAAAACGCCTTCCGCCCGTGCGGGAGCGCCAACAGGGGCGTGCGTGCATGAAGCTGCACGCTTACGCCGCCATCCTCGCCGTCGTCGCGATGGCAGTCGCGGGCGCGTTCCTCGCATCCGACCAGGACGCGCCATACGCCGACGCGACGGACTTGCCCGACGCCGTCGACGGAGATATCACATGGAGCCTGCACGAAGGCGCGCTCACGGTATCCAAGACTTCAGGTACGGGCGTCGTCGGCGGCTACTCGGCCGGCGGCGCGCCGTGGTACGCCTACAAAGACGAAATCACGCGCGTCGTCGTAGAAGACGGGGTGACGTCCATAGGCGCATATGCGTTCTACAGGCTCTACTCCCTCGCATCCGTCGAGATGCCCGACAGCGTGACGTACATAGGCAACTACGCGTTCTACCAATGCTACGCCCTTGCCTCCATCACGATCCCCGCAGGCGTGACGTCCATAGGCGAATATGCGTTCAGATGGTGCGTCTCCATCCAAGAGGTCGTCATCCCCTCCGGCGTGGAGGAGATAAGCACGAATGCGTTCGCGTCCCTGTACGGCCTCACCTCGGTCACGATCTCCCCCGGCGTGCGCGTCATAGGCGAGAGGGCGTTCGTCTACAGCGGCTCCCTGCAGGAGGTCGTCATCCCCTCCAGCGTGGACACCATAGGCAACGGCGCGTTCGCCGGCTGCCACGCGCTGCGCAACATCGTGTTCGAAGGCTCCTTGCCGCTGACGCTCGGCGCAGCCTCGTTCGACCTGGACGACGCCACGTCGGTCCGCGGCCTGGTGGCGTACGTCTGGTCGTCGACGGACGTCTTCGACCTGTTCACAAACGCCGTGACGCTCAATTACACCACGGCGGTGCGCGGAGGGCCCGCGTCCGCGTACGACCCTGCCGACCCCAACCTTCCGTCGATCGCGTCGGGCGTCGACTCGGGCGTCAGTTGGGTCTACGACGCGGTCGAGAGGAAGCTTACGTTCTCGGGAACGGGCGTCATCACGCACACCGCGGCATCGTTGCCGACTTGGAACGACTTAAGGCCGTTCGTGAAGAAAGTGGCAATAGCAGAAGGCAGCAGCATAACGATAGGCAGCTGGGCGTTCCGGAACTGCGCCAACCTCGAGTCGATCGACTTGTCGAACGTTACGGGCACGGCCATAGGCGCCGAGGCGTTCCGGAACTGCTACTCCCTGCGCTCGATCACGATCCCCGACAACGTGACGACCATAGGAGCCAACGCGATCTCCAACTGCCGCACCCTCCGGGAGGTCGTCATAGGCGCCGGGGTGACGAGCATAGCCTCCACCGCGTTCGCGGGATCCTACATGACCTCGGCGACCATAATGGCTCCCGGCCTCGGAAACCTGCCCGACGCCCTGTTCAACATCAACGACGCCGCTTATCCGATCACCGCCATATCGATTTACAACGACGGCTCGGCCACCCCCACGAGGATAGCCACGCCCGACGCCGTGTCTCCTGTTGCGATAGTGGTCTACTACGACGGCACCGTCGGCTTCCCCGCCGGCGGCCACGTCTCAGCGGCGCAGTCCCCGAGCGGAGACGTGACCCTCTCGGGCTTCGACGGCGCGGCGAGGATAGGCACGTCGTGGATCGCCGACGTCTACGACCTGTCGGACCCCGCCGACTACGGGCAGATGGTCCTCGACGGCTACATCCAAACGGTGCTCGCTGACGGGTCGTTCAACGTGTCGAAGCTCGGGGTCGCCAGGACCGTGTACGCGTCCTTCGGCTACTACTTCGTCGTGTCCGCGTCGATCTCGAACGGCGAGATCGCGCCGTCCGGCGACGTCGGCGTCGTGGGAGGCGAGATCCGCGTGGCGGAGAAGGGCGACGCGGCTTTCGCGTTCTCCGCGAGTCCCGGGTACGCCGTATGGAAGGTCAGGATAGACGGCGTGTACGACCTGGCCGCCGCGGCGGCGGGGACGTACGTGTTCGAGGGCGTGGTCTCCGACCGCGCGATATCGGTGGAGACGACGCGCCTGGAGTTCGCCGTGGCCGCGTCGGCGGACGCGAACTCTACGATAGCCCCGGCAGGATCCGTGGGCGTCG
>JAITOF010000059.1 GCA_031290095.1 Candidatus Methanoplasma porotermitis | reverse complement strand
CTTGACAAAGCTATCGTCGCCAAGCGCTTCGGGATACCGTTCTATGTGGCGGCGCCGATATCCACTTTTGACTTCAAGACCCGAAGAGGAGAAGACATCGTCATCGAAGAGAGAGCGGAGAGCGAAGTCACCGAGATCGGGGGACGGCACATCGCCCCCGAAGGCTCTCCGGCGCTCAACCCTGCGTTCGACGTCACGCCGGCCGAGCTGGTGACGGGGTTCATCACAGAGAAGGGGATATTGTCCCCTGGAGACATAAGGAGGCTGGAGTCATGAACGAGCTTCTCGGTCGCAGGAGGCTGACTGACGCATGCAAGATGCTGTACGACCGCAACCTCACCGTGTCTGCCGGCGGCAACATGAGCGTGCGGCTCGGCGACGACTTGTTCCTTATCACGCCCAGCGGCAGGAACAAAGGCCTTTTGTGCCCCGAGGACGCGGTTCTCATAAACTCCAAGGGGAAGCCGCTCTCCGACGGAAAGCCGTCTATCGAGCACAAGTTCCATCTGGCGCTCTATGCCGCAAACCCGGGAACCACGTCTGTCATCCATTGCCACCCGCTCCACTGCATCGCCCTCACCGTTTCTGGGCGGAAGATGCAGTGCGGCCTGACTCCCGAGGGCGTCATGCTGCTCGGAGACGTCCCTACGCTTGGGTACTTCACGCCTGGCTCGAAGGAGCTCGTCGAAGCCGTGAGGGCGCATTCGAGCCACGGGGCCATGCTGCTTGAGAGGCATGGCGCAATAACTCAAGGCAGAGACCTTGAAGAGGCGTTCAACCGCATGGAAGAGCTAGAGTTCCAGGCTAGGCTGCAGCTCCTTGTCGGAGACGCGGAGGACCTGCCTGAAAAAGAAATCGCCAAGCTGAGGAAAATGTGATAAGATGCCGATACTGGTCACCAAATGGTTCGGAGTGTTCCTCGTAGACGAGAAATCCGGGAAGGTCATAGACAAACGGCTCATGTCGCTCGACCCTGCCGCGACCGCCGCGAAGCTTGCCGAGATCCAAAGGGGCGGCATCCTCCCGGAGGAGCGAGAACTCGCCTCCAAGGCAGAGAAGGTCGCAGTCTCCGACAGAAGGCAGTCGGAGCTGGGAAGGCCGGCCCTCTTCGACTCGTCTTTCATCACCCCTGAGAAGTTCGGTTTCTCCGGAAGCGTCATGCACGAGGTCATGCTCCGGCTGGGAAACTTGAGGACTGCGGAGCCGATATCCAGAGACAAGAACCTTGTGCAGGCCATCAGAGGGCTTGACGACCTTATCGAGACTGCCAACCTTCTCAACGAAAGACTGCACGAATGGTACGGGATGCACTTCCCAGAGCTGGCAGACTTGGCGAAGGACAGAACGTACGCAGACCTGGTGGCAAAACACGGCGAGCGCGGCGGCATCATCAATGAGCTGGAGATAGAGCTTGAATCCGTGGGTTCCGAGTTCGACGAGGAGGACGTCAGGGCCGCGTCCCGTCTAGCCAGAACGCTTTGCGTCGTTTACGACGAGCGTGAAAGAACCGAGGATTACATCTCCGGCATCGTGTCTGTCGCGTGTCCCAACATGTGCGCCTTGCTCGACGGCCCGCTTTCAGCCAGGCTGATATCGCTCGCAGGCGGCCTGGTCAGACTGGCCTCTTTGCCATCGTCCACGGTGCAGCTGCTCGGCGCAGAAAAAGCGATGTTCAGGCATCTCAGGTCCGGGAAGAAGCCCCCTAAGCATGGCGTGATTTACCAGCACCCGGACGTTCATCGCGCCCCTTACTGGCAAAGGGGCAACATATCCAGGGCGCTGGCCGGCAAAGTCCTCATCGCGGCGAAGCTGGACGCGTTCGACGGAGAGTTCATGGGCGACACGTTGAAGCTAGAGTTCGAATCCAGGGTGGAGGACATCAGGCGCAGATACCCCGAAGCACCCGTCAGGCCGCAGAAGCCGAAGAGAAAAGGCGGGAAACCTCAGGGGAGACCCAGGCGTTGACCTCATACTAATATATTTAAGCGTGTGACCAATAGGGACCTAGCATGATATGGCGGAGGACTGCGGCTTTGAGATATGCCAGATGGTCGTCTGCTGTTTAATTGAAGGTGAACACCAATGTGGGAAATGAAAGAAATCAGGGAACTTAAAGTTGGAAGGTATGTGAACATCGACGAGTCCCCCTGCAAGATTATATCGATAAGCACGTCCAAACCTGGAAAGCACGGGTCGGCAAAGGCCAACATAGATGCCGTCGATATATTTACCGGCTCTAAAAAATCCATAAACGCGCCTGTGAGCACGAAAGTTCAGGTCCCCCAGATAGACAAAAGGAAGGGACAGGTGCTTTCCATACGGGACAACGAAGTCCAGATAATGGATCTTGAGACGTTCGAAACGTTCTCGATGGCGATCAACGACGACCACGAGAGCACCATTGTCGAAGGCGGAGAGATCATGTATCTCGTCGCCATGGGCAAGAACAAGCTCATGTGAGCGTGACGGGCTTGTCGTACGGCACTTCGTATGCCGGCGCGGATTCGGAGTATTCCGACGCCGACGCCGTGTTCGGCGGAATACCTTACGACAGGACTGCAAGCTTCAAGTCGGGGGCCCGCGAGGCCCCCTCCCACATAAGGCGTGCTTCATATAACTTCGAAGAGGTTCATTTCGAGCATGGCCTCGATCTTCCGAAGTTGCGCGTCCATGACCTGGGCGACTGCGGCGACTGCTTCCTCCCGGAGGAGATGTTCGACGACGTCGCATTCAACTTCGGCCCTGCCATACGGGACGGGAAGTTCACAGTGGCCGTCGGCGGCGAACACTCCGTCAACATCCCGATCATACGGTGCTTCGAGGACGTCTCCCTTATAACGATAGATGCCCACCTCGACTCTCGCGACGACTATCTCGGCACGCCGTACAGCCACGCCTGCGTGACCCGGAGAGCGGCGGAGCACCTCGGCATCGATAATGTTTTCGCCTTAGGAGTGCGGGCTATAGCCAGAGAGGAGCTGGAAAGGGAGGACGTGGTGCCCCATGTCACGTCGTTTCAAATATTCGAGACAGGGATCGAAAAAGCAACGGAGAAGGCGCTGGACAGCGTCAAAAACGAGAAAGTGTACGTCTCTCTGGACATAGACGGGATCGATCCCGCATACGCTCCGGGCACGGGCACGCCGGAACCGTTCGGCCTTACGCCCATGGACGTGAAGAAGATCCTTAACTCCGTCGGAAGCCGCCTCGTCGGATTCGACGTCGCCGAGGTGTGCCCGCCGACCGACCCTTCTGGGATAACGTCTGTGCTGGCGGCAAGGTTCGTCAACGAGGCCCTGTCCATATACGCCAAACATCACTGACTGTGGCAGTCTGTCAGGATCGTGCGCACGAGGGCCACGTATTCGTCCGCTCTTGCTTTTGCGATCGAAGCGTCCCTCGACTCTGCGAATATCTTGTATATCGGCTCCGTGCCAGACGGCCTGAGAAGGACCCAGCTGTCGTCGAATATGAGCTTCAGACCGTCGATTTTGCATATCTCTACGGCCGATGCTCTCTTTTCCAGCGTTGCGGCTATCGCCTCTTTGTCCTTGTCGGAGCACTCCACCTTCCTTTTCTCTATATAGTAGGCGGGGAGCGTGCGGACCGCCTTGTCCAACGGGCCGTTCACGGCAACGAACTCCAACATCTTGGCTATGCTCATCGCCCCGTCGCGGCAGTGTTGCATAGCGGGGAATATAAGGCCGCCGTTCTCCTCTCCGCCGAACACCGCTTTCGTCTCCAGCATCCTTCTGGACACGACCGGCGACCCTACTGCGGTGTATTCGATCGCGCCTCCGTGCGACCTGACCACGTCTTCGACGAGGGAGGACGTGCTCACGGGGGTCACTACCGTTCCCTTCTCCGCATCGAGAATATATCCTGCAATCAGCGCCAGGCTCTTGTCTCCGCTGACGAATTCACCCTTTCCAGTCACGAACACGCACCTGTCTGCATCCCCGTCGTGCGCGATGCCGAGGTCTGCTCCTGAGTGCCGGGTGAGCGACATGAGCTCTTTGAGGTTCTCTTCTACAGGCTCGCTCAGGCGCCCGGGAAACTCCCCCTGCGGATCGCTGTTGAGAGTTATCGCCCGAACGCCTAAGTTTTTGAGAAGCAACGGCGACGTGCGGCACGATGCGCCGTTGGCGCAGTCCAAGCATACAGTGAGGCGTGCTTTGCGGACTGCCGCTGCGTCGATGCATGAAACCACGGCGTCGATGTAGTCCTCTCCGGCGCCGGACGCCGTGCTGTATGCCCCTGTCTCTTCTGCAGGCACGCACGGGAGGTCTTCGGCATATGCTTTCTCGATGTCCTCCTCCTCGGCACGCCCGGCCTCCGTGCCGTCGGCAGACACGCATTTGATGCCGTTGAACTGAGGAGGGTTATGCGACGCGGTGATCATCACCCCTCCGCTCACGTCTATGTGGCTCTTCACATAGTATTGGAGGGCGGGGGTCGGGACCATGCCTATATAACGTACGCTCGCCCCGGCGGACCTGATGCCGGCGGACGCCGCCGACAGCATCATGTCTGCCGAACATCTTGTGTCTGTCGCGAGAGCCACCGTGCCGCCGTAGATCCTGCCTATGGCCCTCCCCATCCGCAAAGCGAGCTCGGGGGTCAGGTCCTGGTTTATGACACCGCGTACCCCGTTCGTTCCGAAAAGCCTCAAATCAGAGCCTCCGTGACGCCAGCAGGATGGTTATCGTGTCGGCGCAGGCCTTGCATGTGTCAGCAGCCATCTCAAGGGACAGTATGAGCTCGCGGACGAGCATGACTGCCTTCGGGTCCATAGACGACAGGTGGACCTTCTTTATCGACTCGAAGTAGAGGCCGTCGACTATCATCTCTTGGTCGTTGACGGCATCGACGTTCCTTACAGTCTCTGCGCTGTCCGCCGCCAAAGACTCCACGGCTTTTATCAGGTATTTCACTGCGGGCATGATCTCGGACGACATCTTCCCGATCTGCCGCCATATCTCCTCCGGGACCGCAGAGTTTGTCTCTTTTATGAGCTGGACGTGCAACGCCGCTTCCTTGGCCCAGTTCGCGATGTGGTCCATCTTGCGGACGAAGTGTATGAGGTCTTCCCTCTCCTGCACGCTTAGCTCTCCTCCGCTTATCTCGGTGCAGAGGCGGTCCTCGATGCGGTCTGCCTCTCTTTCACAGAGTATCAGCCGCTCTATGCATTTCATGGCTGTCGCATTCTCTCCCCTGGACATCGCCTGTATGGCGAGGTCCAGCTCAGTCGCCGTGTCCAGCACGGCAAGGCCATGGCTCCTGGATCCTGTGCGCACAGTATCTTCTTTCCTCCTGCCGAACCAACCTAACATTCCTTTTTCATTCAAGTTCAATCGCCTCTTCTAATCCTTTTTCCGGCCTGGGGAAGACCATGGTGGCCTTTTTGTTGAACACCAGATGCACCTTCTCCCCTATTTTAGGAGTCTCATCGCTTGACGAGATGTTGTACTCCAGATAGTCGTTGGTCTCCGCCACCGTCCTCACTCTCCAATACGTGCCCATGAAGACCACTTCGGTCACCTCCGCCTTAAGGCCGTCTCTCGCAACGTACACGTTCTCGGGACGGACCGATATAACAGCGGCGTCGCCCTCCGACAGGCAGGACTTCGCCGCCCGCACCATCTGCCCCCCTCTGAGACGGACCACGGTCTTTCCTGTCTTCGTCTTTCCTGACACGGTGCACTCCAGCAGGTTCGTCTCCCCTATGAAGTATGCCGCGAATATCGATCCGGGGTTCCTATAAATGTCCAATGGGGTGCCGATTTCCACTATTCTGCCCGCCCTCATCAATATTATCCTGTCTGACACAGACATGGCTTCCTCCTGGTCGTGCGTGACATGGAGGACGGTGACGCCCAGTTTTTTCACTAGCCGGCGTATGTCGTATCTCAGTTCGACCCTGACGCGGGCGTCCAGCGCCGACAACGGCTCGTCCAGCATCAGCAGCTTGGACCCGGACGCCAGCGCTCTGGCTATTGCCACTTTCTGCTGTTCGCCCCCGGACAGCTCGTGCGGGAGCGTCCCTGCCCGGTCCAGCATCTTCACGAGTTTCAGATAGTCCTCGGAGGTCGCCTCTGTTTCGTCTTTGGCCATGTCCCTTACCCTGGGGCTGTATCCCACGTTGTCGGCGACGGTCATGTTCGGAAAGAGCGCTATGTTCTGGAACACGTATCCGGTGTCGCGGTCTTCCAGCGGTATGTCCGTGACGTCCTCCCCGTCCACGAGTATGCGCCCCTCCGTAGGTCGAAGTATGCCGGAGATCATCTTTATCAGGGTCGTCTTGCCGCACCCAGAAGGTCCGAGGATCGTGAGGTACTCTCCTTTGGGGATGGATATGTTGACGTCCTTTGCCGCATAGAAATCGCCGAACTTCATTGAGACGTTATCCAAATGTATCTTCATCAGTCCAACCTCAGCTCGTCTTCCAGCCCTTCGGGGGGCACCCTGAACACCGAGGCGGCCTCGGGCAGCCACCATATCGAGACGACATCGTCTGCGACATGGTCCTCGAACTTGCGGTTGGGAAGCTTTGCGGACACAAGTCCCGCAGGCGTCTCTATCTCGACGGTTATCGTCGCGCCCTCGTACAGCACCCTTTCCACCCGGCCGCTGACATATCCTTCTTTTTCCTCGACGGCATCCGGTTGGACCTTCTCCAGCTTCGTGGACCCTATCTTGACGGCGACTACGACGTCGCTCCCCTCTTGTATGTCCGTCCTGCGCGCCCTCACCGTGAATTGGCATTCCTTGCTGGATATCATGACTTCGGAGTGGCTTTCGAAGGACCGCCCCATCTTTCCTACGAAGATGTTGGAACGCCCGACGAAATTGGCCACGAACGGGGTGAGGGGGTTCTTGAAAACATCCATCGGAGTCCCGACTTGGACTATGCGGCCCTTCCTTATGACGGCGATGCGGTCCGCCATTTCTAGGGCTTCGTCCTGGTCGTGCGTGACGTGTATGGACGTCAGCCCCATCTCCTTCACCATGGACCGCAGCTCCTTCCTCAGCTCAAGCCTCAGACGGGCGTCCAACGCCCTCAGAGGCTCGTCGAGCAGAAGAACGTCGGAATCCGACGCCAAGGCACGCGCGAGCGCGGTGCGCTGTTGCTGGCCGCCGCTCAGCTCTCTGGGGTACGAATGGGCCTTGCCCTCCATATGGACCATCTTGATCATGCTCTTCACGATCTGTTTGGCGTCGTCCTCCGGCCATTCCTGCGTCTGCGGGGAGAACATCACGTTCTCGTACACCGTCTTGGAAGGGAACAGCGAATATACTTGGGACAGCATCGCGGCCTTGCGCCTGCTCACAGGCTCGCGCGTCACGTCTCTTCCGTCGAACAGAACCTTTCCCTCGTCCGGCACGGCCAGCCCGCATATCATCCTGAGGCATGTGGTCTTCCCGGACCCGGTGGGACCCAGTATGCAGAGGTACTCCCCGTTCCTGACCGTCAGAGACAGCCCGTCGGCCGCCCTCGTGCCGCCGTATGCCTTTACAAGGCCGTCCAGCGTTATCTCAGGCACTGCGCTCACCTCTGTTCATCATCATCCTCACGGCGAAAATCAGGACGAAGCATATGACGATCAGTATGATGGAGCACATGGCCGCTTCGGCATAGCTGTTCCTGTTGACCAAGTCCATGATGTAGACGGGGACCGTCTTGACGGAGCCGCTGATGGACGTCGTGGCGCCAGTCTCTCCGAGCGACCTTGTGAACGAGAGTATCGCGCCCGCGATTATTGACGACTTGATTATGGGCACCAGGACTTTGGAGAACGCCTGAAAAGGCTTCGCTCCCAACGTCATGGCCACTTCTTCGTATGATGCGTCCACCTCTTCCACTGCGCCGATGATGTTCCTGACCACCAGAGGATATGTGAAGGATATGTGCCCCAGTATCACCATCGCAGTGAACACTGCGGCAGACCCTCCGCCATAGAACATGCCCCAGAACAGGGCCAGGGAGAAGCCCAAGGCGGTGGTGGGTATTATCAGCGGCACGTTGACGGCCTCGTCCAGAACTTTGCCTAGGAACGTTCTTCTGTTCCTGGCTATGTACAGCGCCATAGGTATTCCAAAGACGATGTCGAACACCACTGCCGCTCCAGCCACCAAGAATGAGACGCCGATCGAGTGCAACAACGCCCCGTAATCCACATCGGCCATAGGCTGCGTCAGGAATGCGAATATGTAGAACGACGGGATCAGGACGATCAGCACCAGAAACGCTATGGACAGCACGTCTTTGACCTTCGGAACGGTCCCGCGGCTGAGCTTGCGGCCTATCTGCGGCCATACTCTGGATACAGGTATCTTCAGCCTGACCATCATAAACCTGGCTACGATCAGCAGTGCAAGGGCCAACAGGATCATCAACACGCTTATGAGGATCATCGGCCCCATGGCCGCGTCGGCGCCGAACAGGCTTTTGGCGTCGTTGATGAACGTCGGCCCCGTGAAAAAGGAGGACTGCACCCCCATCATCTTCAGCGCGATGTACGTTCCGCCCGTCTCGGACAGGGATCTTGCGAAACAGAGTATGAACCCCGTCACTAGGCCCGCTCTGAAAAGAGGGAGCGTTATCGTCCGCACGGCGGTGAACCTTGACGCAGATAGGGTCATAGCCGCCGTCTCGTAGTTGGGCTCTATCTGTTCCAGGATCGCTGACAGCGAGCGGACCATATAGGGGTATGTGAAGATGAAGTGGAGAAGAACCAGCATCAAATAAGGGGATATGTTCAGGCCGAGCCCGGGGATGTCTATCCCCTCCGGCGCGCCCCAGAACATCACGACCGAGATGCCGAGGACGGCCGTCGGGAACGCCAGAGGCATGTCCATAAGCGTGTCGAGGTACCGTTTCCCGCGGAACTGCTTCCTCACCAGCATCCAGGCCATGGGGATGCCCACCAAGATGTCGACTATCGTGACTATGAACGCGATGCTGAAGGAGTTTGCCAATGCGCCCTTGATAGTATCCATCATGGCGCCGTCGGCGATCACGTCGTTGACGGATGACCAGTCCGAGAACATCTTGAAGACGACGAATATGGACGGAATTATTATTAAAACGAGGAAAACCATGCAGACGAGGCCGAACCAAGCCCTGCGGGACCTCCCGCTGTCTGACAGATCGTTAATCTTTTTCAAGAGGGACATGTTTTCCTCTCCGGCGAGGCGCGCGGACGCTCAGAGCACTGAGATGCTCACAACGTTGTTGCCGCGGAGGACGACGGTTCCCAGGCGCCTTTCCTCTGCGCCCGCCACGTTATTCTCTGTGGTCTCCTCAAGCACCATGTTCATGTACTCGTCGAAGCCCGTGAGCTTGCCCTCAAGGACCCGTCCGTCCTTGAGCAGGAGCGAGACGCGCTTGTCAACGGATTTTTCCAATAATACTTGAGGCATAACCATAATTATCACCCAACCATGCTGTGCTTCGTTAAAAAACTTTACTGCTGGAGAATCGACGTGTTTTGACAAGTAGTTATTCTTACAGTTGAACAAAAAGGAACGAGTATATAACAACAGCGCACGGACGAACGAGGAAGTCGTAGACTTCCAAGTGAGTCCGTGCGCCCGCCGCGACCC
>JAITOF010000097.1 GCA_031290095.1 Candidatus Methanoplasma porotermitis | reverse complement strand
GCCAGCAACAGCCTTTTCTCGTTATGGCTAAGTCCTTCGATCAATGCCTTGTCCATTCATTTCACCCATTTGAAACCGTCAAACGTCATCCCGTCCACGATCTCTTTCGCCTTTTCCCTCTTGGACTGATGGTCTTCCAGGAACACGTTGATCTTGTCTGTCAGGGCAGTCTTGCATTCGCCGCAGAGGATCTCCCCCCTCCTGCATCTATCGGCAAGATCGTTGATCTTGTTGTCGTCCTTCTCGAAAAGGTAGTAATTGTACTTGAACACGGCGCACACCTCAGGGTTCCCGCCGCATTTCTTCTGCTCTTCCACGGAAACCTTTCCGCCTGTGAACGCTCTGCCCACTTTCTTCTTCACGTCTTTGGCGCCGTCTGTGGTGTATATCGTCGCATTCTCGTCGGAAGAGGACATCTTGTCCCCCCCTCCAAGCCCGGGGAACATCTTGCAATACAGCATCGCCGGCTTCGGATATCCCAACCCCGGGGCGACGTCCCTGGCGACTCTGAAATGAGGGTCTTGGTCGATTCCGCAAGGAATCAGGCACGGCACCTGCCTCCCCTGCTGCTCCGAAGGGAGGAACGCGGGCGCGGCCTGGACGGTGGTGAAGAATATCGACCCGATGTTGGTGGAGTTGTCGAACCCGAACACTGCCTTGGCCGTGGAGAATGTGACCTTCTTGGCTACCTTGAGGGCTATCGGATACAGCGTAGAGATGTTCTCCGTGTCTAGTATTATCTTGGTGTTGTCGGGGTCGAACCCCAGCGCGACGAAGTCCAAGGCGTTCTGGTATGCCAGGCTCTTAGTGTCTTTGAGGGTGAGGTCCTTGAACAGGAACTTCTCGTCGTCGGTCATCTGGAAGAGCATCGGGGCCCCGAACACGTCCTGTATCCACTTGTTGAATATCCATGGCATAAGGTGTCCCAGATGGGTCTGCCCAGACGGCCCTCTGCCTGTGTAGAGAAAGAACTTGTTGCCTTTGTCATACTCGTCAAGGAGCTTCGCCAGGTCCCTGTGAGTGTAGAATATCCCCCTCCTGAGCATCGGGTGTATCTCGCCGTACCCGCCCAGCCTTTTCAGCAGAGCCTCGTCTATGGGTGTGGTGCCGAACCTTTCCATCAGCAGGCCGTAGTCTATCTCTCCGCTGACTTCCCAGGGGGTGACTTTGAAATCCTCCGCCATTGGCAGGGGAGATGTTGCCATTGTTTTTAATCTTTCGAGGACGTTCCGAGAGTTTTTGCCAAAATATAACAAATCCCTTAATACCTGTACCCGATTCGGTCATACATGTGGAGCATATTGGGTGCGGACGCGTTGTACATCGACATACCGTCAGTCGCCAAGACGCGTCTGTCCGAGCTTGCGGGCGACAGTGAGAAGGAAGAGTCGTTCAGATCGTTCCTCGACCGGTCCGAGGTGATGTTCCTGATCAACGGGCTCACAGAGGAGTGCTCGTTCTTCATAACGGTTCCTGACGACCTCGCTCCCGACGACATCCAGCTCATGGCCGACATAATCCTGAAGGTCGCCTCCGCCGAGCATCGCTTCGTCACCGTGAACGGAGTCGAGCAGAGATACAAGATCATCATAAACAACAACAGGGAGCCGGAGCTTCTTGGGCTCAACAAGACTCCGGGGATGTCCTCTGCCGAGGTGTTCAAGCCCATCTTCCGCGCGCTTGACGCCCCAGGTCGCATAAACAGCAATTTCGATCTGTGAATCATCTGTTTCCCGGAAGAATCAGCTTCCCGAAGTCGCCGAGGTTCCTTTCAGGCGTCCCTGGGACGTCCTCTGCCGAACAGGCGGTTTTCTCTTCCAGAGACGTGAAGAGCGGCGTCGGGCTGAAGGTCTTCCATTTCGACATCACGTCGTTGACTAGCTTGGCCTCGAAGGCCGCATGATAGAGCATAGAGGCGACGGCAGTGACGACGACTGTCATCGCGGCAGAGAACAGGATGTAGTACGTCAAGGGCGGGTGATCCAAAGGTCCCGCATACAGGAATACGAGAAGGAATGCCGCCAAAATCGGCAGAGCCATCGTTTTTATCGTTGACGTTATGCCGTTGTAGAATCTGTAGTCGCGGTAACTGGTCTCTATTTTGACGTCCAAAGACCGGAACACAGCCCATGGCATCATGATCGCCGGTATGTACAACGTAAGCATAAGTATCGTCATGTGCGTCGCGAGGATGTCGTCTGCCGTGCTCAGGTCGAGCGCCGACTGGTTCAGGGAAAGGACTATCCAAACGAACATCCCGAAGACAAGGCCCAAAACGGCGGTCCTGCGAACGTCTTTCCATGGCATGCGGCCCCGTGCCATGTCCTGTTCCAAGGAGATGTTCCTCGTGTCTATATTCTCTGGAACCTTGAATATGAACGCCACCGTCCTCTCGACGAACGTCGCAGAGGCCCTCACGTTGCTATATTCGACGGCGCACAGGGTTCTATAGAACGCCCATCTCTGTAATGCATCTGCAAGGGATGTCGTCCCGGGGATCGCAATCGAGATAAAAAGCGCCAGCAACAGCAAGTATGGCGACAGTTCGAGGAACCACATAGCCCCGCAAACGACAGCCGCGATCGGCAATATCCAAAATCTGGTCCTCATGTGATAGACGACGCCGCACGCGAAAAACGGGAGCGCCAGCCACAGCATTGCCGCATGGTTCTCAGGATTGGTTGCTCCTGTGTACACAACATAGAGAATCGCGATGACGAATGCGACAGCCGCAGATATGAAAGTGACCATGTCGAACCGACCTGAGATGTCGAGATCGTTCCTGCTCGGTTTTTTGGCGCCTTTATAGCTCTTTATCCGCAGCTTCATTTTTTGCACATCCATATCTCTGCGTCCACGACGACCTTGTCCCCGGGGTACACCCCGAGTATGATGCTCATCTCCCTGCTGCTCCCGGTATGGGCGTCGATTTCCAAGGACGTCTGACGGTCGACGTGGGTGACTGGCGATCCTTTCTCGTCTATCAGGGCAACATCCACAAGCCCGTCGGACCTGACGGATGTGTGAAGCACGCGGTTCTTTTTGACTTCGAATCTGAACGGGACGACGTTCTTGTAGAAGCCTTCGACCGCCGGGTCGAATTCTCCGATCACGGCGCCTTTGATCTCAAGAACCGGCTTATTGCTTCCGAACAGCGCCACACTCACACCTGCGCTCGCGATGATGTGAGCATAGATAGATGTTTCTAAGGGGCGGCTCCCCGAAGCCTGCATGGTGTTTAAATATCATTTAAGGCCCTGCCTTTGGCGACCGCAGGCACGGACGGCTACGGCGCAACGACGCGCTGATGCACGAGCCATGCCTGAGGGAGGTAACACAATCATGACAGCATCAAGAGGGGGGGGGGGCAGCCATGCTCCGGCCCATCACACCGCACGCCTTTATCGGGCGTGACGAGACCGTCATTTGAACTTTTGAACCGCGCCCTGCACTCGCGCAGAGGCGTTCTGAGGAGCGTGCCTGTATGAAGGCGCACGCTTACGCGGCAATCTTTGCCGTCATAGCCTTGGCCGCGACTGGCGCGTTCCTCGCCTCCGACCAGGACGCGCCTTACGCCGACGCGACGGACTTGCCTGATGCCGTCGACGGAGAGATCACATGGAGCCTGCACGAAGGCGTGCTCACGATATCCAAGGCTTCTGGCGCAGGCACCATCGGCGACTACACGGCCGGCACCGCGCCGTGGTACGCTTACAAAGACGAAATCACACGCGTCGTCATAAAAGACGAGGTGACGGCTATAGGAGCATATGCGTTCTATAGACTCTTCTCCCTCACCTCCGTCGAGATGCCCGACAGCGTGACGTCGATAGGCAGATATGCGTTCAGTAGCTGCCTAGCCCTCTCCTCTGTCTCCATCCCCGGAAGCGTGACGTCAATAGGCGAATATGCGTTCTACTACTGCGTCTCCATCCAAGAGATCGTCATCCCCTCCAGCGTGGAGGAGATAAGCCTGCGTGCGTTCGCGTCCTTGTATGGCCTCACGTCGGTCACAATCTCCCCCGGCGTGCGCGTCATCGGCGTGGATGCGTTCTACTACAGCGGCTCCCTCCAAGAGGTCGTCATCCCCTCCAGCGTGGACACCATAGGCAACGGCGCGTTCAGAGGCAGCCATGCGTTGCGCAACATCGTGTTCGAAGGCTCCTTGCCGCTGACGCTCGGCGCAGCTTCGTTCGACCTGGACGACGCCACGTCGGTCCGCGGCCTGGTGGCGTACGTCTGGTCGTCGCAGGACATCTTCGACCTCTTCACGATCGACGTGACGCGCAATTACGCCGTATTACCCGCGACCGAGACCCACACCGTTGCGGTGCACGGGGGGCCCGCGTCCGAGTACTACCTTGCCGACCCCAACCTGCCGTCGATCGACTCGGGCGTCGACTCGGGCGTCAGTTGGGTCTACGACGCGGTCGAGCGGAAGCTGACGTTCTCGGGAACGGGCACCATCGCACACTCCGCGTCCTTGCTGCCGACTTGGAACGACTTAAGGCCGTTCGTGAAGAAAGTGGCCATAGCAGAAGGCAGCAGCATAACCATAGGCAGCTGGGCGTTCCGGAACTGCGCCAACCTCGAGTCGATCGACTTGTCGAACGTGACGGGCACGTCTATAGGCGCCCAAGCGTTCCGGAACTGCTACTCCCTGCGCTCGATCACGATCCCCGACAACGTGACGGCCATAGAAGCCAACGCGATCTCCAACTGCCGCACCCTCCGGGAGGTCGTCATAGGCGCCGGGGTGACGAGCATAGACTCCACCGCGTTCACGGGATCCTACCTGACCTCGGCGACCATAATGGCTCCCGGCCTTGGAAACCTGCCCGACGCCCTGTTCAACATCAACGACGCCAATTATCCGATCACCGCCATATCGATTTACGACAACGGCTCGGCCACCCCCACGAGGATAGCCACGCCCGACGCCGTGTCTCCTGTTGCGATAGTGGTCTACTACGACGGCACCGTCGGCTTCCCCGTCGGCGGCCACGTCTCAGCGGCGCAGTCCCCGAGCGGAGACGTGACCCTCTCGGGCTTCGACGGCGCGGCGAGGATAGGCACGACGACATGGATCGCCGACGTCTACGACCTGTCGGACCCCGCCGACTACGGGCAGATGGTCCTCGACGGCTACATCCAGACGGTGCTCGCTGACGGGTAGTTCAACGTGTCGAGCCTAGGGGCAGGCAGGACCGTGTATGCGTCGCTAGGTCACTACTACACAGTGTCCGCGTCGATCGCGAACGGGACGATAACGCCGTCCGGCGACGTCGGCGTGGTGGGCGGCGAGATCCGCGTGGCGGAGAAGGGCGACGCGACGTTCGCGTTCTCCGCGAGCCCCGGATACGCCGTATGGAAGGTCAGGATCGACGGCGTGTACGACCTGGCCGCCGCGGCGACGGGGACGTACACGTTCGAGGGCGTGGTCTCCGACCGCGCGATATCGGTGGAGACGACGCGCCTGGAGTTCGCCGTGGCCGCGTCGGCGGACGCGAACTCTACGATAGCCCCGGCAGGATCCGTGGGCGTCG
>JAITOF010000095.1 GCA_031290095.1 Candidatus Methanoplasma porotermitis | reverse complement strand
GTGAAAACATAAATCCATGTCGGCCTATACAAGCGCGTGAACGTACCTGAGGACCATCCCCGATACAAGTCCCTCATGGTGAGGGAGCGCCTCGCAGAGCTGGCGGAGAGAGGCATCGTGACGCCGACAGGCATGATATCCCACGGCAGGGGGGAGGCCTTCGACTATCTAATGGGCGAGGCGTCGACGATCCCCGCCGTCAAGGCGGAGAAGGCGGCTGCGGCCCTCCTGCTGAGGGCGCGGAACCCCGTCGTCTGCGTTAACGGGAACGCCGCCGCGCTGGACCCTCGCAACCTGATCCTTCTGGCGCGAGAGGTCCCCGCGAAGATGGAGGTCAACATATTCCATCGCTCGGAGGAGAGGATGGAGAAGATCGTCTCGTACATGGAGGAGCATGGGGCGGAGGGCGTGTTGGGAAGAAGCCCGGACTCGAGGATTCCCGGGCTGGCGTCCGACCGCGCGCTGTGTACGAAAGCAGGGATCTTCGATTCGGACGTCATCTTGGTGCCGATAGAGGACGGCGACCGCGCCAAAGCCTTGGCAGACATGAACAAGATCGTGATATCCATAGACCTCAACCCCCTGTCGAGGACGTCGAAGGCCGCAAGCGTCTCAATATCGGACGAGATGACGCGCGCCCTGGAGAACGTCATCGGCTTCGTGAGGGAGCTCCGGCGCGACGGCAAAGAGACGGACAGGGTGATAAAGGAGTTCTCCAATGACAGGAACCGCAGGGACGCGGTGGAGGCCGTCTGCGCCTCGCTGAAATCTGAGTTCAAGGATGTGAGATCATGGAGGAATTGGTAAAAAAAGGCAGCCTCAGGCTGCGTTGGGCACGCGACCACATGCCGGTCATGAAAGAGATAGACGGCAGGTTCCTCAAAGAGAGGCCGTTGGAAGGCCTCAGGATCGGGATGGCCCTGCACACGGAAGCCAAGACGGGGGTACTCGCAGTGACCCTGGCGGACGCAGGCGCGAAGATACGGTTGGCAAGCTGCAACCCCCTCTCCACGGACGACTCCGTGGCCGCCGCGCTAAGAGAGGAGCACGGTCTCGAGGTGTACGCAAAAAAAGGAGAGACCCAGCAGGAATATTACAGCAACCTGAACAGCGTCCTCGACATGCGCCCCGACTTTCTGATCGACGACGGCGCGGACCTCGTGGCGATGGCGCACACGTCCCGAAGAGACGTCCTGAAAGGGATCAAGGGGGCGAACGAGGAGACGACTACCGGAGTGGCACGGCTAAAGGCGATGGCCTCCGAGGGGAAGCTGGAGTTTCCGGTCCTCTCGGTCAACGACGCCAAGATGAAGTTCCTTTTCGACAACAGGTATGGAACGGGCCAGTCCGCCTTCGACGGATGGATGAACGCCACGAACCTCATCGTCGCCGGCAAGAAGGCCGTGGTCGCAGGCTACGGCTGGTGCGGCAAGGGCATAGCCATGAGGGCCAAAGGGCTGGGGGCATCCGTGATCGTCTGCGAAGTGGACCCCATAAAGGCGCTGGAGGCCAAGATGGACGGGTTCGAGGTCATGAGGATGACGGACGCCGTGAGATCGGCAGACATGCTAATGACGGTCACCGGGTGCAGGGACGTCATCCGCAGGGAGCACTTGGACGTGATGAAGGACGGGTGCGTGATGGGCAACGCGGGCCATTTCGACAACGAGATCAGCAAAGAGGCTCTGCAGTCTTCAGCGGCATCGGTGTCGAAGGTGCGCGAGCACATCGACGAGTACATGACGAAGGACGGCCGCAGGCTATACCTCATATCGGACGGCAGGCTGCTGAACTTGGCCGCCGGCCAGGGGCATCCTGCGGAGATAATGGACACGAGCTTCGCGGCGCAGGCCCTCGGCATAGAGCACCTGGCGCACAGCTACGGGTCGCTGGCGCTCGCGGTGCACGACCTCCCGGAGAACATCGACAATGCGATTGCAAGGATGAAGCTCGCGTCCATGGGAGTGCAGATAGACTCGCTTACCGAGGTCCAAGAGAGATACGTCAAGGGATGGGAAGAAGGGACATGAGGATCGCAATGGTCACCGACAGCTACTTCCCCACCCGGGACGGGGTGGTGACGGCCGTCGCGACTCTTAGGAAAGCGTTGGAAGACCGGGGCCACACGGTGTTCGTGATCGCGCCCGACCCCGGAGAGGGGTTCAGGGAGGTCGGCGTGACGTACTTCCCCGCGAAGAGGTTCAAGAAGTACCCTGAGTACTTCATACCGCTGTTCCGGTCGAACAAGATCGAGGTCATCCGCAACCTTGACGTCGATGTCATCCACATCTACGGGATAACGTTCATGGCGCTGAAGGCGCTGATCGCCTCGCGCACTCTCGGGGTGCCGTCTGTAGCGACGTACCTGACGAATGTTGCGGACACGATGCAGTACTACTCCCCGATACCTTTGCCGACCGGCCTTCAGGGGAGGCTCGCCTGGATCTACATGAGGAACTTCCTGAAGCGGCCGCACTGCGTCATCGCGTTGACGAAGGCGACCCTCGACGAGTTCAGAGAGAACAGGGTGCGCACAAAGCGGACGGAGGTCGTCCCCATAGGCATAGACGCGGACAGGTTCCGCCTTGGCCTCGACGGCTCCGCGATACGGAAAAGGCACGGCCTCGAAGGAAAGCGCGTGGCGATACACGTGGGGAGGGTGTCGTACGAGAAGAACACGGAAACGGTCGTCAGGGCGGCGAAGCGCCTTCCGGGCGACGTCGTGGTCATGATAGTCGGAAGGGGCCCTGCGCTGGACGAGATGCGGGAGCTCGCCGAAAGGGAGGGAGCCGGGCGCGTCCTGTTCACGGGGTTCGTGCCGGACGACGAGCTCCCGCTGTATTATTCCGCGTCCGACGCCGTCGTGTCAGCGTCCAGGTTCGAGACGCAGGGGCTGACGATAGCCGAGGCGATGGCCTGCGGCCTGCCGGCGGCGTGCGCCGACGGAAGGGCGTTCCCGGACATCGTCGAAGAAGGCGTCAACGGCTACCTCTTCGGCGACTCCCCGGAGGAATGCGCCGAGGCGATCGTAAAGTGCCTCGACAGCAAGGGAGGCATGTCCGCCGCCGCCAGGGCGACCGCCGAGACGTACGCGATGGAATCAGTCGGAAGGAGGCTGGAATCGGTGTACGAGAGCCTCTGCGACAGCTTGAAGCAACGGACTTGAAGGTCCATTTTGCGCCGAAACAAGGCAACAAACGCCTTAAAAATGCCACAATGGACCCAGTTTTAGCGTAATAAGGCCAATTCTTTATATATGCGCCTGTTTAGGGCGGACAGGGCGGGGATACCCTCTGCAGGGAAAGTCCTGCAGTGCGGCCACCATGGAAATCAGGTGGTATTGCATGTCAACCGACGGGTTAAGGAAGGGTGTCGAAAGGCACGTCCCGGCACACGCCGGGCAAAAAGACAGAAGACTGTACTTGGCCGTTCTCGCAATCGTATGCGTAATGGCCGCGTCCGTGACAGCCGCGTCTCTGGCATCGTCCGACGATTCTAGGGCGCTCACGCCGCATTTCGATCCGAACACCGGGGTCTACTACGAGCTTGACGAGGTCGCACACACCGCAGTGATAGTAGACCTTGCAGGCGGCAGGGACATAGTGGAGATCACGGGGCCGATCACATACAACGGCGACGCCTTCACGGTCGTCGAGGTGAGAGACCATGCCATGGCCTCCAAGAACAACCTGACCAAAGTGGTCCTTCCGGATTCTGTGAAGGCCATAGGCGCGAGCGCGTTCAACGGATGCGCCAATCTGAAGACGGTCGAGATGAAGGGCGTGGAGACGATCGGGGCAAGCGCGTTCAAGGCGTGTCCCAGCCTTTTGGCGACTGCGAACTCGTTCAGAGACGTGACCTCGGTGGGAGAAGACGCCTTCTCCGGCGCCTTGGCGTCGGGGTCCGAGCTGAGCCTGCAGTCATGCAAGGACATCAAAGCCAACGCGTTCAAGGACTCGAAGATCAAAACCATCGACATAAGGAGCGCGACGACGATAGGCGACTATGCGTTCATCAACTGCGCCGAGCTCGACCAAGCTACATGCGACAACGTGCAGACGTTGGGCACGGAGGCGTTCAGGGACACCAAGAGCCTGAGGAACATCGTGTTCCCGCAGGTCACGACCGTGGGCGAGGCGGCCTTCATGAACTCCGACCTCTCGGCGGGAGCGATATTCGGAGACAGCCTCGTGACAGTGAAGGCACGCGCTTTCCAGAACGCCAAGATAACAAGCGTGGACCTGAAGCTCGCCACCAGCATATCCATGGAGGCGTTCGTCTCCTGCACGAACCTGCAGTCGTTCGCGGTCTCGCCTCTCAACACGGCTTACGACACATACACCACAGGAGACGTGTTGGGGCCCGGCGCGTTGTACGACAAGACGTCGCCCACCCACAAGATGATCCTCTTCCCTAACGCCCTCACGGGCAACTTCAAACTCCACTCCAGCACGACGGAGGTCGCCGACAAAGTGTTCGCGAACACAAAGATCGAGTTCGTGGACCTTTCAAACCTGCCGACCGTCAGCGACTACATGTTCTATAGCAACACCTCTCTGAAGAGCGTGGTCATGCACAACGTCACTTCGGTGGGGGAGAGCGCGTTCGAGTTCTGCACGGCGTTGGAGACTGTGGAGTTCGGCGACAAGCCCGTCTCAATAGGCGAGAAGGCGTTCTACGGCGGAGCAGGGTCCAACTACATCAAGAGGCTGTCCATACCAGCGGGCTCCACAGTCGGGTCCAGGGCGTTCGAGGGCAACACGTCCCTCGCGTCTTTGACAGTTTGGGACGACATCACGTTCGTCGCAGACTCGTTCCAAGGATGCAGCTCCCTCGCATCCCTCACCGTGCGCAGGGACGTCCTCACGTTCGTCTCGAACGTCCTCCCTGCATTCGCCTGGAGCTTCGGAGGCAATTCGATAACGACTCTCACGCTGGATGTCAACGTTCCTTACAGCCTCGGGGCCAACCTGGCTCCGGCGCCCGGCAAGCAGCTGAGGCTTACCTCGTCCACCGACAACACGTCCATAGCAGGAGTGTACGCTTTCAACGACAACGGCACGCAGCTCGACCCGTCGGGAAGAGCGGGAGGGTTGTACGAATACGAATCGCCGACGTTATGGAAGCTGATAAGCAGGACGTTCACGGTCACGTTCTGGGGTATGGCAGAGGCAGACGTCAACTCCGACTATCAGGACGCGGACCAGTCGAAATACACCGAGCTCGTCGCGAAGATGGAGGTGGAGCTGGACATGACCTTGGACTACATGCCGTCGCAAAGCTTGGAGAAATACATAGTAGGGGGATGGTACTCCGCGCCGAACGGCGGCGGGACCCAGCTCCTTCTGTCTGCCAAGATCCAAAGCAGCATGAGCGTGTATGCGAAATACGTTCCGAAGATGTACACAATATTCATCAACGCCGACCCTGCGGCGGGGGGCACTCTGGAATCGTCGGGCGTGTCCGGCTCGGCGAGCACAGGCGTGTCCGGCTCGGCCAACAGCACGTACCAGTACAGCGAGAACGTGACCCTGAATGCCACGCCGAGCCTAGGATACGGGTTTGTCGGGATCACCGAAGGCGACAACGCCCTTTCGAGGGACTACGACAACCTCAACGGCTACAACATGAAATTCGACGTGCCGTCGGACAAGAAGTACACGGCGTATTTCGACAGGATATGGGCTGTGACGTTCGACCCCTCGGGAGGGGTCTTCGACGGAGGCTCACTCTCCAAGACGCTGACATATGTGAACAACGAGAAGCTGGACAACAGCGGGGCCCCGATGGGAAGGCCGGCGGGCTTCTACCCCGGCGACCCCGTCAAACCCGGGCTGCATTTCCAGGGCTGGTACACGGCCAACGGAGTCAAAGTCGAGACCACGGAGAACATAACCGGAGACGCGACGTTGACTGCAAGATGGTACGCGAACGTCACGTTCGACGCCAACGGCGGGTCGGTCGGCGGCAACGCCGTCCTGACCGTGCCGGTCTACGACATCGGCCTGTCCGCCACGTTGTTCGGCTCCATAGCGCAGGTCGCGACCGCCCCTGCGGGGACGGGATACATATTCGATGCTTGGTACTACTACGTTGGCTCTGCATACGGGTCCGCATGCCCCGGGACCGTTACGGTCTCCTCGGACATGACCGTCAAGGCCAAATGGAGTGCGAGGCTGACCTTGGACCCCGATGGCGGGACCTTCGGCTCTCCGCTCGACCCGGGATACGTGGACGACGGCCTCAAGATCCACTATGACATAGCCATCGACGACGGAGAGTCATATCCGCAGCTGCAAAGCATATCGAGGACCGACAGCTCCGGAAGCGCGATGGCATACAAGTGGTTCGTGAAGGACGCGTCTGGCAACGTCGGAGCCGAGTTCGACCCGTCGACGACCGTCTTGGACAGAAGCATGGAGCTCGTCGCCGTCTGGTATGTGACCATAACGTTCACTACGGGAGGCGGGTCGTACATAGGCTCGGACTGGGCGAAGGAAAGCGTCGTCACAGTCCAATACGGAACCGAGTTCGGACTCGTCGCCAAGCCGGCGATCGAGATGAGCGGAGCCGCTCCGACCGGATGGTTCGACATGACCAAGAACCCGCACGTCCTGTATTCGAGCGCCACGCCCGTGAACGACAGCACGACGGTCACGCCCGTGTTCGACGCGCTATTCGTCTTCCACACGATGGGCGGGGCAGTAAGCGACTTCGCAGTCACATACACTGCTGGTACGGACACGTTCCAAGACATCCTGAACAAGGCATATGCCAGCTTAGGATCGGTCAGCGACATCGTCAAGAACAACCTGCATCACGAGGGGACGGGCCTTGGCGGAATAGTCTGGTACAAGGAGTCCGGCCACAGCCGCGCATGGTCTCCCGGCGAGATCATCGTTTCCGACGCCGACGCGTACATCAGATGGCAAGCAGTCCTGCAGTTCGACGCGGCGAACCCCTCTCCGAACCCGTCTGGCACGCTGACGGTCGATGAAGGCACGCCCTACAGCGCGTTGTCCTCCATGCCGGGGTTCCCTGCGGCAGACCCGGCGTACCCTGCTGGCGTCAAGACGTTCGAAGGATGGTATGACAGCACGCTCGCCGATCTGGTCGTCGGCCCCCGCCCCGGCATGACGCCCGGGTCTGGAACGGTCGCAGGAGACATGACGATCACTGCGAAGTACGGCGTGTACGTCACGTTCGTCTTCAACGGCGGGACCGACGGCGTCAATTATCCCGGAGAGACCCAAGCGGTCCTGCGGGTGGACGGCAGCGGACTCATACAAGGAATCATACCTAATCTGGCCAGAGTCGGGATCGACGGCTTGGTGTGGTATTATGACGGCGCCACGCCGTTGCACAACAAGCCCGTGTCCGGGGTCCCCGGCGTGTTCGTGGGCAACACGATCTCGCCGGTCGAGAACACAACGATACAGGCCAGGTGGTATGTCAAAGTGGACATCATCCTCCCGAACGGCGCTACCAACCCGGGCGTGCCTTCGGCCGCGATGTACATACTGGAAGGTTCCACGTTGCAACAGGCCTTCAACGAGAACGGCGTGACCGACCTGGATCCCAAAGTGAACGTCCCCGGAAGCAACACCTGGACCTTTGTGGGATGGTTCGAGAACACGCAGTCGGGAGACCGCGGCACGGCATACTATCTGAACAGCGGAGGCCCCGTGAGCAACATGGCCCACGACGTCACCATGACGCCGGAATGGGACACCACCGTGGACTTCATCCTGGATTACACCGGGGCGCCGACGGTGCCGCAGGCCACGGTCCGCGTGGGACATCCTCTGCCGACCACAGTTCCAGGGTCGTCTTACGAGGTCAGAAGCGGAATCACTTTCGGCGGTTGGCTCGACAGGGGCGTGAACCCCTGGGTCAGATACGACCAAGCGGGATACTCCACGCCTGGCGGCGCGCCTGCGGTGGAAAAAGCCCTGACATTATACGCGTCCTGGTTCGTCAAGGTCGCCTTCGACGAGAACGGCGGAAGCGGCCTGAACGTCGTGACCGGGAGTAACGCGGTGTTCATGGACCCTGATGGAGTTCCAGGCAGCGGCGACGAGTACTACAACCTAACCGAAGGCATCCGCCTCGGCGACATCGTGTTCCAGAACCCGGCCAAGCCGGGAATGGTGTTCGTGGCGTGGTTCGACGGCGCCGACCGTTACGATCCTGCGACCCAGTTCACGCACGACGTGACCCTGCTGGCGAACTACGGGTATCTGGTGCATTTCGACGCCAACGGAGGCACGCCCACCGTCATTCCCGACATGAACGTGGTGGACGGCGCCTCGCTGGTCCTCCCGGAGAGCCCGGCCAAGGCCGGCCTGACGTTCGAAGGGTGGCATATAGGGGCGGTCGGAGGGAGCCTGTACGTCGCGCAGCCTATAACTGCCGAGACCACGCTGGTCGCCAAATGGCAGGCGACAGTGACGTTCTACGACGGGGTGTCGAGGACGGCCGTCGGCACAAGAGTGTACGACGAGGGGGCGCCGTTCACTTACGGGACGGCCATGGACGGCAACGACGTCATTCGCGTGACCGTGACGATCGGCGCGGGCGCAGGGACCCAAGCAGACATCTCCAAGTTTGTGGACAAGTGGAACGGGACCGGATGGGACACGTACTACTCCGTGTTCGGCGGCTGGTACGACACTGGCGCGCAGGCCGCGTTCGGAACGACCGTGACGACCTCCGCGTCCCTCGTCCCGACGTGGATGGAGAAGGTGACGTTCTACGACGCCGCCGGGACGCCGCTCGGAACCAAGTACCTCGACACCGGCGCCTATCTCGCAGATGCCGTCGCCTCCTTCCCGCTGTCATCGAACGGATGGGCCGACAAGTCTAGCCCGCTGGTGAAGCTCAACCCTGCCACGTATAGAATACAGAACAGCGGAGAGTTCATCGCGCTGGATTATGCAAAAGTCACGTTCGACACCGACGGCGGCTCCCCCGCCGTCATAGCGCCGGTGCTTGACGTGCCCTACGGCACTATGTTCGGGGCCATAGCGCCTCCTGACCCGACCCGAGGCGGCAAGCACTTCGCAGGATGGTACGACGGCAACGTGCGCTATGGGTTCACCACCCCGATCACCGGCGACGTGACTCTGAAGGCCAAGTGGGACGATGCGCCGATCGACAGGCACGCGATACTCGCATACGCCGACGGCAATACGAAGATATCCCCTGTCGGAGCGGTCCGCGTCATCGGCGGAGAGGACGCGAGGTTCAGGTTCTCTGCGGCCGAGGGATACGTCCCGAGCGTGTACATCGACGGAGTCCTCCGCACGGGGCTCGACGGGTCGTACGTCTTCGAAGACGTCCGTTCCGACCACACGATCGTGGTCATAGGCACGCCGGAAGGCTCGAAGCCGTCCGATCATCTGCTGACCGTCGACATATCCGGGGAAGGCGAAGTCTTCTACAGCCATGACGGCGAGACGTACAGCAAATACGTCAACCCGCTGCCGCTGTTCGAAAACATCAAGGTCTATCTCAAAGCGGTTCCCGGCGAGGGATGCACTTTCGAGGGATGGAGCGGGCACGTCGACAGCGGCGAGCGGATCATAGTCGTGGAGTCCGACGGCAGGTCGAGCCTGTCGGTCAATGCGAGGTTCGGCGGCCCGTCGGAAGCGGCGGGCACTGGCGACGGAGAGATGGCAGTGATCAACCTGGCTCTGGTCATCCTCGCTGTCGCCGCAGGGGCGACGGCGATATTCGCCACGCGGAAGAGGGAAGACGACGAAAATGCCCCGTTGTCCTCCGTGATCCTTCGGCTCGCGTCGTTAGCAGCGGCCGTCGTGGCCGTCGTGGCGCTGATCCTCACCCAAGGGATAGACGCAGCAGTGTTCTCGGACAAGTGGACGGCGCTGTTCTTCGTGCTGTTCTTCGTGGCGGCCGTCACGTCGTTCCTGGGCGTCAGGACGGCAGGGGCGAGGGACTGAGGCGGCATCCCCCGCTCAAACTTTTTACCATCTTTTTCTACTGCACATTATTTAACGGGAACGATAATTACAAACAGATGTCTGAAAAGCCTTTTCTGTCCGTGTACGGGCATGTCACGATAGACCGGATAATAGCGCTGGACGAGTTCCCCAAGCTCAACGAGTCTGTGGACGCCGTGTCCAACAAGACCTCCCTCGGAGGCACTGGCACTAACATAGCGGCATCTGCCGCGAGGCTGGGCGTCCCCACGGCCATATGCGCCTTCGTAGGAGAAGACTTCCCTTCCGAGTACTTCGCTGAGATATCCTCATCCGGGCTTGCGACGGACGAGCTGGTGAAGGTCAGGGGCGCAGAGTCGTCCCAAGCGATGATATTCAACAACTCCCGCCTTGAACAGAAGGTGGTGTTCTACCAAGGCCCTCAGGGAGGAGCCTCCAAGCTCGGGATACGTCTGACGGCTAACGCGTCCGCGTCGAAGCACGTGCACTTCTGCACGGGAGACCCGGAGTACTACGTGTCGCTCATGGGGCAGCTTCACGCCCCTGAGAGGAAGATATCGCTGGACCCTGCGCAGGAGCTGTACAAGATGTGGGGCAGGACGAACCTCTCGGAGGCTCTGGCCCATGCGGACTGCCTGTTCTGCAACGAATACGAGGCCAAGGTGATGGAAGGGTACCTGGGCCTCGACGACATAATGGACGCGGACAAGGCGCTCGTGGTCCGCACGGAAGGAGCGGCGGGGAGCACGGCGAAGATCGACGGCGAGATTGTGAGGATACCGACGGTCTGCGGCGACGGCTTCGTCGATGCCACAGGAGCAGGGGACGCATACCGTGCCGGGCTCTATGCGGGCCTCTACAACGGATACGGCGTGCGAGACTCGCTGATACTGGCGTCCGCCGTGTCGTCGTTCGTCGTCGAGAAGGTCGGGGCGCTGACTAACACTCCGACATGGGACATGGTCCTGAAACGTGCCAGAAGGTATCTCTGATGGCCCTGGCGGCCGTCACCGGGACCCCTGGCACCGGAAAGACTGCGCTCGCTTCGGAGCTGTCCGCCAGAGGCCGCTCTGTCATAGACCTGAACAGGCACATCAGGGAACGCGGCCTTCTCGGCGAAAAAGACGAAGAGAGGGACACGTACAGCGTGGACATCGACGGTTTGAACCTGTCCTTGGAGGAATACAGAAGGTCCGACCGCATGACGATCATGGACGGCCACCTGTCGCACTGCGTAGACTGCGACCTGGCGATCGTGCTCAGATGCGCCCCTGGCGTGCTTGCGAGAAGGCTGGAGGCGAGAGGGTATGGCCGGTCGAAGGTCATAGAGAACGTGCAGGCGGAGGTCATAGACGTGATACTCTGCGAGGCAGTCGAGTCGAGGATGCCAGTCTACGAGATAGACTGCACGACGATGAGCGTCCGGGAAGCGGCCGACGCCGCAGAGGAGATACTGTCCGGGAATACGGATAAATATCTGCCTGGCAATGTTAGCTGGCTGGGAGACTTGGAAGAATGGTTCTAGACGCGCAGAGAGGAAGGGCGGAGTTCGCGCTGACGCCAGTGGCAAAAAAGATGGGGGGAGTGAACCCCAACCTCATTTCATGGATAGGCCTGATTATTGCGCTAGCCTCCGGCGTGGCCTTGTATCTGAGCTTCGAAAGACATTATCTTCTGATCGTCGGGGCGGCGCTGGTGATCGTCTCCGGCTATTTCGACGCGTTGGACGGAAAGGTGGCCAAGCTGTTCGGGAAGGCGTCGAAGAAGGGAGATTATCTGGATCACGTCTTCGACAGGTACGCCGACGTCTTCATGATCGGCGGCGTGGCCGTCAGCGCATGGTGCAACCCGTATCTCGGGGTGCTCGCCCTGGTCGGCGTCCTGCTCACCTCCTACATGGGAACCCAGGCTCAGGCCGTCGGCGCGCCGCGCCTGTACTCGGGGCTGCTGGGCAGGGCGGACCGCGTCGTCCTGAGCACGCTGTTCCCGCTGTTGCAGTTCGTGCTCATATGGGCAGGGCATCCTTACATCACGGTCGGCGACATATCGATAAGCTGGCTGGAGATCATGATGATCTGGTTCGCTGTAATCGGGAACCTGACTGCAGTCCAGAGAGGGGTCATAACGTGGCGCAACATGTCCAAAGAGGAATGAGTCAGCGGTCGTCCTTCCTCTGATAGTTTCCGGACTTGATTCTGTAGTAGTTCAGAGGATGCTTGATCCGCTCGCAAAGAGGGTCAGGGTCGAAACATATGCCGTTCGTCTTCATGGTGGCGCACTCAGGCGGGGTGTAGCCTTCTCCACCCCTCTCTTCTCCGGTGATGTGCCTTATCTGATATCCGGACTTGCTCTCGTCAAAGTCAGGGGACTGTGCGAAAAGAGCAATTATCTGCTCGTACGTCAACCCGAGCGCATGCAGGAACGACACCAGCGCGAACCTGGCGCTGTGCGGGAGGTTCATGCCGTTCTGCGCGTTCGCCAATATCGTCTTTATGCATGGCGGAAGATAATCGGGGCTCATGCCTTCTCCGCCGGTGGGGCTAAGTTGTTTTTTTGTCTCGTTCAGAAGCATGGACACCCTGCCCACGTCCCTGCCGAGGGCGCTCTTGAACTCCGGCGGAATGTTCAGAGGCAGCTCTTTCTCGATCCTCTCCTGCAAGGCGTTCTGCAACAGGCGGTCGAACTTCTCCGCGCCGAGGCGCACGAACCCGTTTCGCAGGTCGGTGTTTATGAGCTTCCACTCGGACGCCTTCATCACATGGGAGAACCTTAGATAATCTGTAAAATGCATGTTGATCATGCCCTCGGAGTCGATGGACGAGTTCACGTCAAGCTCTTGGGCTATGGGGGCGACCGAGCTGAGGTCCCCCTGCAGAAGGTAGTTCATGCGTGACGCCTCGGAAAGGGCGTACCGCTTCGTGAGGAAGCGGTCGCCGACCGTCGAGACCAGCATCCTTGCGTACGGATAGGACAGCACCTCCATGAGACGGTCGTACTCCTGAAGAAGGGACACGTCGCTGACCGTGTGGTCCCGTATCGCGCTTTCCACCCGCTCCACCCCCCTTTTTCGGGCGTCCTCGTATGACGGGGAGGTGACGAGCGCATGCAGATCCCCGCCGTTCTCCTCCGCGAATTCGGCAGAGCCTCTGAGGAAGGGATACCTTGCCGCGCGGAGTGAGTCCATGCTCAGGAATGTGCGCACGTTAAATTAGATTTTCCTCCTGAGGGCGCCCGGAGGCGGGGCCGTCACCCCCCGATATTCAAGATCTTCATGTCTTCGTCGACCGCGCCGTTCGCCCGGATGCCGAACGAACCGGCCAAGACTTTCAGCACCCCAGGCGTGACGAACTCCGGCAGGCGCGGACCCAGCATGACGTCCTTCACGCCCAAGGAGAGCAGCGTCAGGAGAACCAGGCAGGCCTTTTGCTCGTACCAGGCAATGTTGAACGACAGCGGCAGCCCGTTCACGTCCGTGCCGAACGCCTCGGCCAAGGCGGACGCGATCACCACGAGGGAGTAACAGTCGTTGCACTGTCCTGCGTCGATCACCCGGGGTATCCCGCCGATGTCTCCGAGGTCCAGCTTGTTGTACCTGTACTTGGCGCATCCTGCGGTCAGGACGACGGCGTCCTCCGGCAGAGCGGCGGCGAAGTCGGCGTAATACGACCTGCCCTCCTCGCGGCCGTCGCACCCTGCCATCACGACGAACCTCTTTATCGCGCCTGCCTTCACCGCCCCGACGATCTTGTCCGCAAGCGAGAGCACGGCGTCATGCCCGAAGCCGACGGTAAGCACGAAATCGTCGATAGCCTCCGGAGGATCAGAACGCTTGGCGGCCTCGACGACCTCCCTGAAATCTCTGTTCCCGTGAGCGTCGGCAGGTATGTGCCTCGCGCCCGGTATCCCTGCGGGGCCCGTGGTGAACAGCCTGCCGACGTAGGACGCGTCCGGCAACAGGACGCAGTTGGTCGTGGCCACTATGGGGCCGTTGAACTTCCTGAACTCCGACCTTTGCATGTGCCATGCGTTTCCGTAGTTGCCGACCAGGTGGCCGTATGCCCTCAATCCAGGATACGCATGGGCGGGGAGCATCTCGCCGTGGGTGTAGACGTCCACTCCCGAGCCCTCGGACTGTTCTAGGATCATCTTCAAATCCTTCAGGTCATGGCCGGTGACCAGTATCCCCGGCCTGCTCCCCGGGGCGGTCGCCACATTGGCGACGGCGGGGATGCCGTAGGCCTCCGTGTTGGCCTTGTCCAAGAGGGCGAGGGCGGCGGCCCCGACCTTTCCGCACTCCATGTTCAGCGATACGAGGTCGTCTGCAGAAAGGTTTTGGCGCAAGGCGGCAAGGCCTCTTCTCATGAACGCTTCCACGTCCTTGTCAAAGTGACCCAGGACTGTCGCATGATAGTAATATGCGGCAAGCCCCTTGACCCCGCACAGCAACAGCTCCTTCAGAGAGCCGAGGTCGGGGTCGGCGTCGTACGGCGGCCCGGCCCGCGCCGGCTTCCGAGAAGCCTGCGGAAGGAGAGCCTCGTTCGATTCCGCCTCCTTCGCAATGCGCCGGACGTCGAAGTTAGCGTTGGTCATGGTCATGAACAAGCCTCTTGCTATCCTGCCGTCGATATCTTTCGGGTCTGCGCCGGGCGTCCCGCCTGCCTCAGACAGGGATATTAGCGTCTCGACGAGCAGGTCCATCGCGTTCGACAGCTCCTTGTCCTTCCCGCATGCGCCGCCCTGGACGCACCCTGTGCCGTGGCGGGCCTCCTCGCACTGTCTGCAGAACATCCCTCCGTCTCCGTTTTTGATTTTTGACATTCACAATCGCCTCGCTTACAAAGTATATTTTATAAACCAAGTATGAAATAGATACCAAATTATATATCCTAAAAAGTTTCTAAAAGCATACCATGGACCATTCGTGCACGGTGTACAAAACAATGGACTACCTCTCCAAAAGGTGGACGGTCATGATACTCTTGGAAATGTACAAGGGAGGCGAGTGGAAGAGGTTCTCCGAGATAAAGAGGGCGATGAAGGAGGTGACGCCGAAGGTCCTCTCCGAGCGCCTTAGGGAGCTGGAGAGCGAAGGGCTGGTGGAGCACAGGGTGGAGACGTCTTTCCCGATAAAGAGCGAGTACCGGCTGACGGAGCCCGGCGTCGAGCTCATGGAAGTGGTTCACGGGCTGAAGACATGGGCCCTCAAGTGGAAAATCGACAGCGAACCCTGCAGGAGCCAGAGCTGCAGGCTGTGCAAGCTGTGACTCGCTTTGTGGGCCCTTGATATTCTGGGCTGGCATTTCGGCCGAGGTCAGATGCCCGTCGGAACAGGTCCACGAACGGCACGCCTATTGGATTTGGGATAGGTTACGCCTAATGGGAATGTCAGAGAGAAATAAGAACCCCCCGTTGCCGAACTCGCAACACACGCAACGTCTGTGGGGTCTCAGTCACAGTTGCGTACGAACTTGTAGAGTGTGCCATACTTGAACTCGAATGAATCTTTGCCATCGACGAGGCTGAAGATGTCGTCTACCGGAACTTCCATTATAATCCAGTCTGACGCGCTCCTCTGCGTATCGCCCGTCCAGAACACGATCCCCATGCCTCGCCCAGTTCTTTGACGATATGCCTGACGAAGGCTAAAAACCGTCTCGTAGCGACTATCGACCTGTCGCGGCTCGCGCCAACGCCAAGCTCAAACTCTATGCCAGGAGCATCTTCGAATCTCATCTTCAAAGCTTCCTCGTCTTTGTCCAGAAACATAGCATAGCCAATCGAGTAGCAATGATCTGGCAAACCTATCCCAATGCATTTTCTGAACTCTGTCACATCGTCAGGGGGCGCGTCAGACACCCCTATGTCCCCTCTGTAAGGGTACCGGAACGGCATCCCCCCATCGATGTCGGGGTCTGTCACCTCGACACAGATCTCGTCTGGAAAAAACATCGGCTTGCCTCCGTTGAAAAACCAATGGCGCATCCTCCTCCCCCTTGGAAGAGGGCCGGAGGCGACTAAATACTGTACGCGCCTCATACGCCCCGCCCTGCAAAGAATACGTGTACCAGAGCAACAGATTCATTGTCATATAGGTTGTTTATGCGCATGACGTTTGCCACCATATGTTCGGAAGAATCTCAAACGAGCGCACTCCTTCGAAACTCATTCTGGGCGTGTCCCATAGTATGAAGGAAGACAGCATGTTAATAGCTTCTGTCGTCGCCGATAGCGGGAATTCTCCGAAGGGCGCACCCTCTATCGCCTACGGATAGGCGGCGGCCAAGCCTGCACACATGCGCAATCATCCGAAAGTGACTATCTTTTCAAGAGGGAGCGCGACTTCCGGGTCGTCCAACACGTCGGCGAGCTCGTCCAAGCTTCTGTACGGCCGCCCTATGACGATCTTGGCGGCCCGCTTCTTCCCGATGCCCGGCAGAGCCTCCACAGCGGACATGGGCATGCTGTTCACGTCGAAGGGGAACGTCACCCCTGTTATCGACCTGAACCCGTGGTCTGTGACGAACACGTCGTACATCATGTCCAAGTCGACTTTGTAAGGGATGCCGACCAGAAGGGGATAAGACCCGATCTGCCTTCCAAAGGTCGTGTTCCCGTCGTGGATCTCCGCGTAGACGCATCTGACGACCGTCCCGTAAGGCGCCACCCTCTTCAGCATCTCCCGGTCTATGTCTTCTCTCACAGAGTCCTTGAACGCAACGAACGCGCGGCGGTCCACCCTCGTCCCGAAGTCCTTCCTCAGCGGGAGCACCTGTCTTATGTTGATGCGGCGCACGACAAGGCCCTCGTCCAGGATGCTTTTCAGCAAAGACATGTTCATGCCGTAGGTGGAACGCGTCTCACCGTCCAGTCCGCAGACGATGTTGAGTCCCGGAAGTATCCTGGGGAGGCCGTTCCCTCCACGCCCGCCCCCTATGCGGTTTATGAGCCTCACGGCGTCCATGACCTGCTCTGCCGTGCTGTTAAGGTTGTTGAGGTCCTTCACGACCGGGTCGGCGGACTCCAGTCCCAGCGCCAAGACGTTGCCGGGAGTGCAGAACTCCGCTAGCGTCTCTACGATCTCTTCGGCTTCGCTAGGATACTCGGAGATCACCGCAGGATTGGCGTTGTCCACATGGAGGACGTCGAACCCGAGGGCGTGCAGGCCGCTAAACAGTTCGTGCGCCATGTCGGGCCTCGGCTTCGGCACGTCTCCCGCAACGGCGCCGTAGGAGATTATGCACGTCTGCCCGCCCACCCTCACGTTGCGGACGCCTATTGACCTGAGCTCGGCGGCCTCGGCGATTATATCCTCCGGAGACCGCGTCAACGGGGCCCCCTTGAGGGGTTCTATGCAGAACGAGCATCCGCCGCTCCGGTATCTGTGACATCCTCTGTACGACTCTATCTCGACCGTCAGGGGCGTCGGGAAGTCCTGATGCCGCTTCACGACCGACGCGCCCTTCAGCATCCATCTGTTCCATTCGTCCAGCGTCCTGAACCGCTCGCCCACCTCCTTCCCGGACATCCCGTCGTACAGGGATGCGGCAAGATCCTTCTCGATTGCAAAATCGAACAGCGAGGCGGCCTCGGACGAAGCGGCGGAGCCTCCGACGAGCTTCCACCCGCTCAGCCTAGGGGCCAAAGCAGTCAGCTCTTTAAGGGACATGGGCATGGATCGCAAATATTTCCCGGGCACCGTGCTCCCGGACAGCACGACGCTGACGTCCGCTTTCGGGATCGGCCTCCCTTTGCGAAGCATGTCCGCCGAGACGTATTCGACGTCTCCCCCTGCGTCGGTCGCCGCGCCCGCGACCGCACGTACCATCGGCGAGATGTAGGGCGGCACGCCCAGCGCCGCCGGGTCGTCGATGTATCCGTCTATGAGCACCACTTTAACGTCGGACGCCACGTTACAACATGCGACGGACGGTATTTATTTTGAACCGTCTATGTCTCCGTTGAAATCTTGTTCAGAGTCATGTATAGACTTTTAGATCTTGGTTCCATCGGATTCCTTTGCAATGTATATTATATGCCTATTCAACATACACTTATTAGGGTACCAATGGCAAACAGATGCTGTTTTGAGCATCCCGATCACCCTGCGGGTGAGGAGGAGGAGGGGGGGGGGAGTTTGTCCCAGTTGCAATCGTGACTACAATCACTTTATAAATTGTCCCCCTAAATCGATTGTTCGTTTAAAAGATAATGAAGACGGTACATTTGACAGGACAACATACACTGTTTCAAAGTCAGAACACGGCTCCCGTGGTTAGTATTCACTGGCATATCTGTGTACTATGCCAAACGGATTTAATGGAAGCAGTTTTCGAGAATGCATACTGAAGATTATACCAAAAGGTGTATATGAAGAAGCAAATAAGGCGTATGAGAAAAAAGGATATCCAGCGGACTTTTATAAGAATTTTGATAAAGAGTCCGAGCGTCACAGAGAATTGAGTGAGGCAGATGGAGGGGATATCCACATAGCCAAAATAGAGGGGCGGTTCGAGTCCACAGTCACATTTGGAGACGGGACTTCTCTCGACTGTCACGTGGCTGTTTTGGAGTATGTGTCTGGAGATACACTAACAAAATATCTCAACAATGACGACAATATTACAGCAATGACCTGTGCGCAGGTGTGCTTGGACCTATTAGATTTATGGGCAGCCCTTAAGACCAAAGGCATTCACCACAACGATCTCCACGGAGGAAACATCATCGTTAAAAAACTCTCCGACGCAAATAGAAGACACGAGGCATTAGATAGAAACATTTTCCTTGTTGCCATTGATATAAATTCTGCCGATCCCGTCAATTTCGGAGGCGATGGTAAGAAACCTGACGATCAGCAAAACATTGGACTTCACTTCAGGACAATATTTAATAGATTATTAGAAGTTTCTAAAAAGAATGATTCCAATGTGGCAGATGTAAGGCGCGACAAACTTGTTCGCTACTTAGATGAAGACTCATCTATCTTAAATGCTTCGGAAGCTGATTGTGATGTGAATCCGAGGGATATCAAAACTAAGATTGAATATGGACTTTCAGCCGGGCTCTCCCGTCCGCAATGGGAGACTGAACTCAGACTTGATAATATCAGCGATAGCATAAATGCCATAAACGTCAAACCTGTCCACGTCTATGAACTCATTCCCGAAGGTGAAGCCGACCCTAATTACGACACGCTGTCAAATAAACTCCCGGTTCTGATAACAGGCATGCGCGGGTGTGGAAAAACAATGCTTCTATACACGCTTGATTTTCATGCTAGGGCAGTGCATGTCGGGGGCAAAAAAGTTTTTGACGACCACTATGTGGGGATAACCGTTTCATGTTCTAACCTGGTGGGGTGTGGGGAGACTGAGGGTGAATGGATCAACATGTTGTTCTGGAGATACTTGCAGAGGATTATTGATGTGGCTAGACACATCCAGCACATCGATACACGTCTTCTACCGATGCCGAAGCACTGTATTGGAAGAATAGGTGATGCAATAAGATATGTTTTTGACATAGATGTGCTGCCAGAATTAAGCAGTTTTGACGAAATAGAGATGTATATGACGGGGGAGTTAGAATGTTTTTACAAGCCCGGAGACAAAAATAAGACAAATCGGACATATGGATCGAAAATTACTACGGTGGATATGTTCGAAGAGCTAGCTAGAATTGTTAGAGGTCTAACTCCATGTTTCACGGACAGTATGGTCTATTTTTTACTGGATGATGCCAGTTTCAGGCATTGTAAAAACGACAAAATCATATCTGGACTACTGAACACGTTTCTGAGGCCTAATAATTTGTTTTCTTTCAAAATATCAAGCGAATCTCAATCGGTAGTCAATTTGGACGTAAATTTGACAGTGGGCAGGGACTATAATTTAATCGATTTGGGCAATATCGTGGAGATTGAACGCAATACCGATTACTGGCACATGACCAACCATGCAAAAAGAATACTGGAACGCCGGCTGAAATTAATTGAACCAAACTCCCACGTTACTGTAGAAAAGGTAATGGGAAAAAAACGCACACACGCTAGTATTGCAAGACACATAAGAGCTAATGTTGGGCGTTACTCCAATGTCAAATCAACGAATAGGCATGTACAGGAAACCTATTTTGGATTTGATGCGTTGTGCGAACTCTGTCTTGGCAATATTGGGGACATTATCTATATTTTTAAAAAACTGTATGGAAAGTACAATAAATCACATCAAAGAACGGCCGTATCGCCAAAAGATCAACAAGACTGCTTCATGGATGCATGTGAAGGTAGAAAAACGAACCAATCAAACAGGAGTCCCTCGAGACACCTAGACGAGTATGCGAAAACGTTTGCACAGGCCTCAAACCTTTTCGTTTGTTATGAAGATAAAGATGGCCAACCGATGCAGATCGGAACTCTAATCATACCTTCCATCAAGCATTGTGCGGGGAAGAAAGAGTATGATAAAATATTCGAACTAATCGATTCCTCAATGTTTGTGGTCCGGCGCGGAAAGAGTGAATCGGATGTCAAAGGTGAAAATGACCGGTTGATTTTCAGAAAAATCTTTGGGATTAACTTTTACGCGCCCCTTGGAAAGTCACACAGCCTAACGTTGACAGACGATGTTCTGAAAGAATGGCTCGCATCCCCTAAACTGGAACATTTATGCCCAGGGCACAAAAAATACCTGGGAGGTAAGAACACAGTGATAAAACAGATACAGAGTCGGCTTGAGGATTCTGACGTTGATTCTCCAGACAAAGGTCGCCACATTGAAGAGAAACCTGCGGCCCTCATCCCCATAAAGGCTACCGGATCACGTGGCTTAGCCATAAACATCAGCCCTATGGCCGAATCGCGTAAACGTTTCAGATATCTTGTGGTTGCTGACGGATTTGAAGACAGATGTATCGAATCCCTCAAGAGGGTACTGGTTGCACATGATTTTGATGAGGTAATATTCATAAAATATGACGAAATTCAGCCCAAAGACAATTCTCTTGAAACAGAGGTTAGACAGAAATTTTCCAAGGACAAAATACATATTGAACAATATCCCACAGGTACGGATGGATATCTAGAAACAATCAAATCCATCAATACGCTCATCCGTCGTGAAGAGTTTTTAATAGACATCAGTGGAATGACGCAACCACTTATATTTGGCATCATAGAATCAAGTGTGAGGGAAAAAATACAATTCAGAGTCGCATACACGCCAGCGGCAAAGTACCGTCCCGATCGTGAATCAGGGTCCAACGCCTGTGATGAACCTGCACGTAATTCAGGAGGAGCAGTGGGCAAATATATAACTAGAGAGGCAAACATGCCTGTCGGAGAGGAAAAGGAATATGAGTTAGACCAGATCAGGCATCCTATGGGTTTTGGAACGCGACCCCAGGTGCTGATAGGGTACTTGTCATACAAAGCGGAAAGGTTAATGAAGGTGATGGATGTAGCGGGGCCGTTCAGTAGGGTAGAATTGATGTTGCCTGATGAGGGCAAGCATAAAACAGAAGGAACAGAGTTGTCACGGGTTGCCGCCACCGCCATTCAGGATGATTATAGGGACACGGGGGAGAATCATATTGATGTAGACGATCCGCAGTCCGCAGTCGATGCAATGGTTAAGCTGTACGAAAAATACACCCTGGATATGGAGGCTGATCTCCAAGTTTCATTAACTGGTGGAAAAATACAAACGCTTGCTTGCGCAGCGTTCTACGCCACATGTAAAACGTCCACTGTTTGGTACGCAAGGACAAAAAAGCACAATTTGGATAATAGCACTGGGGCCAAGGAAACAGTATATTTTAGTGTTACATGGCCCTGATGGGACCACATCGAATCTTCGGGGCGCGAGAGGGTTTCATCGAGGCCCGTCCGTAGGAAGGCCTGTGCGCTCCAACGCCTGGCGCACGTCGTCGATGACGTCCTCGGCGTCCTCTATGCCGACGCTCATGCGGAAGAACCCGCCTTTGAACTCCTTTGGGAACAGGTGCATCCTCTCGTCGTCCTCCCCGAGGAAGGCTATGAGGCTTTCGTCGTGGCCGAGGGAGACGGCTGAGATTATCAGCTTCAGGTTGCTGACGAACCTGTTGTGCGCGTCATGGTCGGCATGGAGGCCGAAAGACAGGACGCCTCCGAAGCCGCCGCCCATCTGAGACTTCGCTATAGAATGCCCGGGGTGGCTCTCCAATCCGGGATAGGCTACGAACCGCACGGACGGCTGCCGCACCAAGAACTCAGCCATCTTCAGCGCGGAATCGCAGTGCTGGCGCATCCTCAGCGGGAAGGTGGCCGCGCCCCTGGATATGAGCCAGGCGTTGAAAGGACTGATAGTCCCGCCCTGGTTGACCATGGCATCCGCCCTTATCCTGTCGATCAACGCCTTCTTGCCTATGACGGCGCCGCCCATCGCGTCCCCGTGGCCGTTGACGTACTTTGTAAGGCTCTCTATCGTCAGGTCTACGCCCAGTTCAGGAGGGCGGGTCAGGAACGGCGACGCGAACGTGTTGTCCAACGAGATCAACGCGCCGGCGCCGTGCGCGATTTTCACGACCGCGCGTATGTCTGTGATTTTCAGAGTGGGGTTCCCTGGCGTCTCGATGTGGACGAGCCGGGTGTTCGGGCGCATCGCCGCTTTCAGCGCTTCGAGGTCAGAGGAGTCGACCATCGTCGTCTCCACCCCGTATTTCTGAGGAAGCAGCTCGTTCAGCAGACGGTATGCGCCGATGTAGGTGTTGTCCCCGAACACGACGTGGTCCCCGGCCTTCAGGAAGGTGAAGAACGTTCCAGAGATGGCCGCCATTCCAGAGGCGAGGACAACGCAGTCCTCCCCTCCTTCCAAGGAGGCGAGCTTCTCCTGCAGCTGCCTCTGGTTCGCCCCGCCGTTCCGGGTGTATATGCTTCCCTCTGCCGAGCTCCAGTTCAATTCAGACGGATCGTAAGGCAGGGCGTAGCTGTTGGCCATCGTTATCGGCGAGCGTATGGCGCCGCTGTGCCTGTCGATCTCATTGCCCACGTGCACCGAGCGCGTGGCGAACCCGTATCCTTTGCCGCTCATAGTATCGCCGACTGTATTCCATATCAAACACATATGAATATAATAATATAGTGAAACAAGAGGCTCTGAGCGGCCTGCTAGGCCGGACCGACTTCAAACTGTGGACGCACGAGGCCAAAAAAGCGTTTTTTAATGTTCTATTATTAAATACGTCGCGTGCGTTATTATGACACTCGCAAGAGCAGTGGGATGCATACGGGAGCGGGGCTCGCGTTTCCCTCCAAAGGGGTCGGAACGTGTACTTGAAACAGATAGAGTTAGAGAACTTCAAATCGTTCGGCGGCAAACTGACAGTTCCGCTTATGGAAGGGTACTTGGCGGTCACAGGGCCGAACGGCTCCGGGAAATCCAACATCACCGACGCGATCCTGTTCGTTCTGGGGCCGAAGAGCTCGAAGGCGGTCAGAGCGGGAAAGCTCACCGACCTTATATTCGACGGCGGCAAGGCCAAAGGAAAGGCGGGATACACCAAAGTGTCCCTCGTCTTCGACAACGCCGACCGCCTCATGCCGTGGGACGACGATGCCGTCCGCCTCACAAGATACGTCAAGCTGTCCGACAACGGAACGGACTACAGCTCGTACTTTTACATCAACGACCGCAAGTCGTCGTTGACGGAATTCGACAGCCTGCTCACGAAGGCGAGAATCAGCGCCGACGGGTACAACATGGTGCAACAAGGGGACGTCACCCGGATCGTGCAGATGGGAAACCTGGAGAGAAGGCGCCTTCTCGACGCGATCTCTGGGATAGCAAGCTATGACGACGACATATCCAAGGCCCGAGGCGAGAAGCTGGAGGCCGAGGCGAACCTCACAAGCATCAACATACGGATAGAAGAGATCGCCGCCCAGCTGGAAAAGCTGGAGAAGGACCGCGAGGACGCCAGAAAATACGTCGAGGCGCAGAGGTTGCTGGAAACGGCGAAGGCCCAGCTGACGTTCAGAGAGCTGCAGATAGAGGAGGCCAAGCTCCAAGGGCTGAGCGAATACGTCTCCCGCCTTTCGGAGGAGGTCGCCGCGCTCAGAGAGAAGAAGGCGCAACTGCTAGACGCGCATGCCGCCAACGAGCAGGCGGTCCTCGACAAGGAGAGAGAGATAGGGGACAAGGCAGGCCCGGAGTACAGGAGGGTCAAAGGCGACATCAGCAACAAGGTAGTGGAGATCGCCACCCAGAAAGACCGCATGAGCCGGATCGCAGACGACCGCGAAGAGCACGAGGCATACATAACGCAGGTTTCGGAGGACTGCGAGTCGATACGCACCGAGCGCAGCACCGTCACAGCCAACCTCACCGACACCGCGATCAAGCTGGACGCCGCCGAGAAGGACCTTCAGGCAGCCAAGGACGAGGACGCGAAGATCAACGACAGCATGTCGAAGCAGGGCGGCGAGCACGCCCAGCTCCAAAAAAGAATCGAAAAGCTGGATGAAGACCTTGACGCAAAGGAGAAAGAAGAGCACGAGGCGGGCGTCAACGCCGCCCGGATGACCGCGGCGGCGGACGAGATGCTGAGGGCGAAGACGTCTCTGGAGGAAAGGCTTCAGGCCGCCGAATTCGAGATAAAGGACGCCGAGTGGAACCTGCAACAGGTGAAACAGCAGGCCGGGCCCGCAGGCGGCGAGGACAACGGCAAAAAGATAGTGGACGCCAAGCGGAAAGAAGTCGAATACGAGCGTCAGGAGGAAGAGCTCAAAAACGCCATCCGCAGGCTTGAGACGCAATACAACGACCTGATGACCGAGAAGAAAGTCTCCGACAGGACCAGCGGCAAGAGCTCCGCGGTGACGGCGATACTGGGCCTCAGGGACACAGGGCAGGCGTCCGGCATCAGAGGGACGATCCAGGAGCTAGCCACGGTCAAGCAGGGATACGAGACCGCGATCGCAGTCGCGGCCGGCGGGAGGGCCCAAGCGGTCATCGTCGACGACGACCAGGTCGCGTCGGACTGCATATCCTACCTTAAGAAAGAAAAACTGGGGAGGGTCACGTTCCTCCCGCTGGTCAAGATGAGAGGCGGGAAGCCCGACGCCAGGGCGATAATGACCGAGAAGCAGACGGACGGCTATGCCACGAGCCTGATGAGCTACGACCAGAAATACGCCAACGCGTTCTGGGACGTCTTTAGAGACACGCTAGTGGTATCGAACATATCCGAGGCCCGCTCCCTCATGGGGGGAGTCAGGCTGGTCACGAGGGCGGGCGAGATATTCGAGAAGGGCGGAGCCATAATCGGAGGCACCCTGAACACCGACAACATCGCGAAGTTCGGCGCAGGATCGGAATCCAAGCTTAACGAGACGGCCTCCAAGCTCAAAGCCGCCAACACGTCCTTGGACATCCTGAGGGTGCAGATGCGCCAACAGAGGGACTCCATAAGGGCGATGGACGACGAGATGAGGAAAGCGGCGGGCGAGGGCATGGGGATACATGCCAAGATCGGCGAGCTCACTGCCAAAGTCACCGAGCTCAAGAGGACCAGGCAGGCGATCACCGACGACCTGAGATCAAGGTCGGACGAGCTCTCCAAGGCTCAGAAGGAGCTGTCAGAGGCGAACAGGAGCACGGCCACGCTCTCGGCAGAGGTGGAAGGCCTCAGGACGCAGAGGACCGAAGTCAGAGAAAGGATAGCCCAGATCGCCCCCGTGGACGTTCAGGAAAGGCTGAACGCGGTTCGCGCAAAGGTGTACGACCTGACTAACTTGGCATCTGACCTCAGGACGCAGAAGAACACCTTGGAGAACGAATCGTCAGGATTGGCGAGGCAGATACAGTCTGCCGAGGAACAGATTTCGCAATACAAGAAGAAGGTCGCAGACGGCGAGGCCGAGTCCAAAGGATACGCCGAGAACATAATCGTCCTGGAGACGGAGATGGTCGCTTTGAGAAAAATCGAGCGCGACATAGAATCCGGCGTGGAGGACTTGAAGAACCAGAAGGACGCCTTGGTCGAGACAAGGTACAGGCTGGAGACGGAGAGGTCGTCCGCTCAAGAGAAGATAGAGTCCAAAGAGGGCATCAAGGCCCAGCAGGAGGCGATGTCGATCTCCACCGCCCAACGCGTCGACCAGCTGAAGGCCGAGGCCGCCGAGATAAAGATCGAGGTTCCGCAGCCGATCCCCTCGGAAGAGGAGATCAAGCGCGTCGTAAGGTCGCACGAAGGCACGTTGTCCAGGATTGGGAACGTCAACCTTCGCGCCATCGAAGAATACGACGAAAGGAAGGCCAGGTACGACAGCCTCATGGCCGACGTCGACCGCCTCAACAAGCAGATCAACGATCTGAACGCCCTCACCGAGTCGTTGAACCATCAGAAGAAGGGGCTGTTCATGGAATCATACAATGCCGTTAACGTGAACTTCAAGGAGGTCTATGCCCAGCTTTCCGGCGGCGGCGAGGCGTTCATGGGGCTGGAGGACGAGGGCGACCCGTTCGTCGGAGGGCTCACGATAAACGCCAAGCCCAAGAACGGGAAGCTCCTGAGGCTGGAGGCCCTGTCGGGCGGGGAGAAGTCGCTCACCGCGTTGGCGTTCATATTTGCAATCCAAGAGTACCAGCCATCGCCGTTCTATGTGCTCGACGAGGTGGACATGTTCTTGGACTCGGTAAACGCAGAGATGGTGGCCAGGAGGGTCAAGGAGAGCTCTGCGAAAGCGCAGTTCATCCAGGTGTCGTTGAGAAAGGTCACGCTGGCTATGGCCGATCATCTAATCGGAGTCACGAGGCCGCCTACGGGAATAAGCAAAGTCATAATACAGCCGGACCTTGCAGAAGTTTCGAAGTACGAAGAAGAGGCGTTGAAACAACAGCCTCAGACATAAGATTAAAAGGATGGGATGCAGATGGACGAGACCGTGAAGAGAGAAGGGATCGAGCAGCACTTGCTGTTCCACAAGGCCCTGACAGAGGACAGCGGGGCCTTCGAAAGAATAAACGGGTATATGAGCATCCTCGACAAGGCGGAGTCGGGAGAGAGGCTCAACGACCCCGTCGACGAGTCGATTCGCGCCGTGTTCAGCCTAGTGCTTGAAAGCGGCATAGACCCTTGGGAGATAGACATCAGGGAGTTCGTGAGGATGTACTCGAAGAAGGTGCGCGAGAACACCTTCGACATGATAGTGGCGGGCAAGCTGATACTGATGGCCTGGAAGATACTGAGGCTTCAGTCGGAGGCGACGGCGCTAAGAGTCTGCCAGCCGGAGCCGGAATACGACGAGTCGGACTTCTACCTCGAGGACGAGGACGAGCACATGTTCGTCCCGGAGGTGTCGTTCCAAGAGGCTTTCCAGAGGGAGGAGTTCCGCCCGGTGACGATGTACGAGCTTCTGGACGCCTTCGAGTCCGCGAGGCTCGAGATAGAGATACAGCAGGAACGAGAGAGGGTCCGCCAGGAGCTTCGCGGCAAGGAGCCGAGGAAGTTCGACAACAAGGCCCATGACGAGGACGACGAGCATGACGTCGAGATAGTGTGGGAGCGCGTCAGGAGGCTGGGGGCAGGCGCCGTGCAGATCGACGAGCTGTACACGTCAGACGTCCTCGAGAACCTTAGAACCTTCGTATCGGTGCTGCACCTTGTCAGGGACGGGAGGCTGGACGTCTGGCAGGACGTCATGCCGAGCGGCGAGATATTCATAGAGATGACTGCGCCCGGCGCGGCCAGCCATGCGGAGACCCTGGCGGTGAACTGAAGTGGACGGTAAAGCCGCCGTCGAGGCCGCGTTGTTCTCCAGCTCTGAGAATCTAAAAGTCCAGGACATAGTGGACCGCACTGGCTTCGACGAAGCCGCGGTGCGCCACATCCTCAAGGACCTGAGGGTCGAGTACGACGAGCGGGAATCGGCGATGATGATCGCCAAGATAGGCTCGGAATACCGCATGATGCTCCGGCCGGAGTACAGCGAGTACACAGGGAAGTTCGCGAAGGCAGAGATGACCGGAGGCATGATGAGGACTCTGAGCACCATCGCCTACAACCAGCCGGTGCTCCAGTCCGAGCTGTTCAAGACCCGGGGCGTGAGGACGTACGACGACGTCCATGCTCTTGCCGACATGGGGTTCATCCACAGAAAAAAAGCGGGGCAGACGGTGGAGCTGACGACGACCAACAGGTTCTCGGAGCACTTCGGGATAGGAAGCACCCGGGTGGCCGACATCAAGAAATGGATAGAGAAGCAGGCGAAGAACGCGCAGCCAGGGCCAGAATCGGACAAGGGCGGCGAGGACGACCGGGAAACGGGCCTCTGACAGACTGGCGGCGACTGCGCCCGGCGATGGCGAGAGAGACGACAGGCATTTGCTATAGGCCCGATGTCAGAGCGTTTAAAAAAGCAATCAATTTGCAAGTTACATAATTTAAAACTTGCAAGTTACATAATTTAAAACTTGCAAATGTTATAATATGTGTGTTGCAGATGCCTGATCATGGCAGAGAAGCAGCCTTCACCGTCCAAGGAGATGCGCGACCTATACCGTCCTAGAATCATAGATGCCAGGATATCGGAGAAGCTCCACGCTTTCGGAGGCGTGCTGATAACCGGGCCGAGGTCGTGCGGGAAGTCATGGACCGGGATCAGCCATTCGAAATCAGCAATATTCGTGGGAGACGAGGATAACAACAGGTTCGCCGCCCTGAACCCCCAATCTGCCTTGGACGGAGAACACCCGCATCTGGTGGACGAGTGGCAGGACGTGCCCAAGCTGTGGGACGTTGCACGCAGGAACATCGACCTCAGCCACAAAAAAGGCATGTACATATTCACAGGGTCGTCCGTGCCGCCCTCGGAAAAGACGTTGCACACAGGCATAGGCAGGTTCGCCCGGATGCATATGCGGACGATGTCCCTCTTCGAGTCCGGCGACAGCAACGGATCAGTGGGGCTGTCTGCCCTTTTCGACACAGGCAGAGCCGATAACGCGCCCTCGAAGATAGACTACCAGCAAGCAGTCCGCCTGATGTGCAGAGGCGGATGGCCGGGAGCGTTGGGGGTCGACGACGCCTCGGCAATAGGGATGTCGTACGACTACATCGACTCCATAGTCAACTTGGACATGTCACGCGTCGACGGAAAGAGGAGGAACCGGGCGACCGCAGAGCTGTTGATAAAGTCTCTTGCAAGGAACAGCGCCTCTTCTGCGAGCATATCTACCGTCGTCGCAGACGTGCAGGATGCCGAGGCCAAGATATCGGATCTCACCGTCCGTAGCTATCTGGAGGCCCTGAAGAAACTTTTTATCATCGAGGAGCAAACCGCCTGGCACCCCTCCCTGCGTTCAAGAACGCGCGTCCGCACCTCTCCGAAACGACATTTTACAGATCCTTCGCTGGCGGCCGCCGCGCTCGGGGCAAGACCGGGGATTCTTTTGAAGGACGTCCGGACTGCAGGCCTCCTGTTCGAGTCTATGTGCTATAGGGACCTGTGCGTATATGCGTCGGCGTCAGGGGGGAGGGTGTTCCATTATCGGGACAACGCCGGCCTGGAAGCGGACGCGGTGGTGCAGCTCGACGACGGCAGATGGGGAGCGGTCGAGGTCAAGCTGGGTACGTTCGACTTCGAAAAAGCGGCCGCCAACCTGATCCGCCTGAAGAACAAGATGGCGGCCGCAGGCGCGGAGGAGCCGTCTTTCCTTATGATACTGAGCGCGTCCGGAGGCGGTGCCCGCACCCGGCCTGACGGAGTCGCAGAGGTGCCGGCAGACTGCCTTGGGCCGTGATTCGCCACATGCGACAGAACGTCACAACGTGACAGGTCATGAAAGTCGCTGAAACCGATTGAGAAAACGACTTACAACCCGACTTTGACAGGACGCATGTTCTGACATGATGCTGGCCGTTTGGTCGGCGTAAGAATGAATGGGCGTTCTGAGATGCACCGTCATGGTCAGACGACGAACACATCTCAGGACGTCCGAGACAGAGCCGAACGACAATATATCGGTTCCCATCGGGAACCTGACCCTAGCAGAGGCGTTCTTCAGGGAGTTCGGGCTGCACGGCATGATCACGACCCCGTGCCTCCGGTCCGCCGACATCCGCGTCTGAGCCGGCCTTGGCGTGCGGGCATCCCGCTCCGGGCCGCCTGCGGATTCCATGCACGGCATCGGCGCTTCTCGCAGGTTATTCCAATCGTCCGCATTCCGCCGCGTCGAAACACGTGTATTTTCTCGCGCTTCCCACGAATCCACACAAAGTGCGATAGAACCACCCACATACAGTAACTGTAGCCGTCAGTTCAATATATCATCCGTGCAATGTGCCTTCCGTGTCGTCCATGAATTTCGTTGATTTGTTTGCCGGCGCAGGCGGCCTTTCATGCGGACTGGAAATGTCTGGATTCCGTCCGGTGTTGGCAAACGAGATGGTGGACGTGTTTGCAGAAACGTACAAGCTGAACCATCCGGGTTGCAATGTCATCACCGGGGACATAAGAAAGATTGACGAAACGCGAATCAACGAGCTCGTCAAGGCAGAGGGAGACGTGGGGCTTGTCGCAGGCGGCCCCCCTTGTCAGGGTTTCTCCATCAATGCCCCTTCGAGAAGCATGGAAGACGACAGGAACCACCTCTTCAAAGAGTTCTTGCGCATCGTGTCCAAAGTGAATCCCAAGGCGGTTTTGATCGAGAACGTGCCAGGCATCATCTCCATGGCGTCCGGGGAGATCGTCTCTCAGATTTATGCCATGCTTGAATCGATGGGATACGCCGTCGCTCACAAGATTCTGTTCGCTGGGCATTACGGAGTCCCTCAGATGCGCTTCAGAACAGTGTTCATCGGCGTCAAAAACAGGTCGGGCGAGATTGTTTTTCCAGAGCCGGAATACAATTCGTCGTCGTGCGCGAATTTCACGGGGTCCAGGGACCTGTGCCTCGACATCGACAACCCTGACAGTTTAAAGAAAGAAACCAACATTTGGGATGCGATAGGCGACTTGCCGCCCATCGTCGGAGGCGGCGGAAACGGCACATTCGAGTACCCCGCTTGCGACATGACAGAATACAGATCATACTCAAGAAGCGGATCGGACATGATCACCAGCCACTATTGCAACAGGCTGTCGGAAATAAACATCAAAAGACTAGGCCACATACCGCCTGGGGGAAGCTGGAGGGACATACCATTCGACCTGTTGCCAGAGGGGCTGAAGAGAGCCAGAAGGAGCGACCATACGCGACGCTACGGTCGCCTGCACCCAGACAGGCTGGGCACGACCATAATGACTAAATGCGATCCTCATTGGGGGACGTTCTTCCACCCTTGTCAGAATCGTGCCATTTCTGTGAGGGAGGCTGCAAGGATACAGTCGTTCCCTGACAGATATCAATTTACGGGCAACAAGACTCAACAATACGAACAAGTCGGAAACGCCGTTCCGCCGTTGATGGCACAAGCCGTAGGCAAATCGATTTTGGAGATGTTGAAAGATGGATGAGCTGCAAGAGCCCAACAAACGTATAGTGGAGATTTTCGGATATTCTCCGACCGACAAGAGTCGCGAGTGCAGGGCCTTGTGGAATCTTGGCGCCTGCCCATTCATAAAGAGGCCGTGTCATAAAACAAATCACGACAAGAGCGTGGTATACGGGGCGTGTAGCGTAACAACCCCCTACGGAGATTGCGTGATATGTCCGAACAGGCTGTATGCCGACGGCTACAAAGTTCTCAAAGAGATTTCACGTGACGCATTTGGGGACTTGATCGAGATGCTCGCCTATGGCCGATACATCGACAGGAGGAACGTCCCGGGCGCCTGCGTGGTCGCTCTTGGCATGTATTCCGGGAAAGAGGTGAAAGCTGGAAGAAGTCTGTCCATGGATTGGGTCTTGGCCAAGGTTGAAAAAGGAAAGCTCGTGGAATACGTCGGCGTAGAAGTCCAGAGCATAGACATCACAGGGAACTACAGAGACAACTGGTACGCTTACAGAGATATCGGTCGCGTGAAGAAGATACCGGAGTCGGAACACGGGCTCAACTGGGCCAATGTGCATAAGAGGCTGATTCCTCAGCTCATCAGAAAGGGGAAGGTGTATTCTGGTTCCAAGTTTGTCAAAAGCGGGCTTTATTTCGTGGTTCCTGACATCGTGTACCGTAAATTCGAAGAAATAATCGGAACAGACATCCCGACAACGGATGAAATGTCACCAAATGTCATGACGGTTCACACGTATTCCTTGTCTGAACCTGTCACGGAAGGCAGGATTCGAGGTTTGACATTGGAAAGAAGGATCAGATTCTCTTTGGAAGAGTTCTCCGACAGGTTCATCTCCGGACCTAATCTCCCCCAATCATCCGAATTAGACAATGCGATTCAAAAACTGCTGGAGATACATGACGGCTCCGAATCCATCGATATATGAATAATATCAACCGACGAGTCCCATCTCGTGCTATAGTCATTTACCAAACTAAATTGATTAATTCTTCATGAAAAACCCGCGTCCAGCATCTGCAGCACGAGCCCTTGACCGCCTCGGCGGCGAACCCGCCGCCGCCAACAGACGACATGCGGGCCCGGTCTATCATCCGCGTCTTGGACGCGAGCCTCTTCATGCTCCTCCATGCGAGCTCTATCGGGTTCAGACGCGGGGAGCGCGGCGGCAGGGACGCGAGGCGCATGCCTGGCGGTTCGGCGCACTCCGCCGTCTTCCTGGACCAGCGTGCTGAGAAGTCGTCCAGCGTGACGACGGTCGGGCGCTTGCCGTCGGCGGCCCGCCCATATGTCGAGGGCGCGGAGGGCCTTCACGAGGGTGCGCGTCGGGACGCCTTTCTTCTCGTGCCCGTCCACGAGGTCGAGCACGCCCGTCAAGCCGAGGCGGCGCCCCACGGCAAGCGCGAGGCCGCAGGGAGGCGACATGTCGTCGTTCGGCGTGGGAGGCC
>JAITOF010000021.1 GCA_031290095.1 Candidatus Methanoplasma porotermitis | reverse complement strand
ACCTTGTTTGTTTTGACATACTCAAAGGATGTTCCGGGCTCCCTTTCGACCTTTCGGCCGCGACCCCTCCCCCCGCCCCTCAAAACCGGGTTTTTAGCTCACCAACTGTCGAGGTCAAGATATATCAGTTCCGTTCGGGCTTGTGAAGACGGTCGAGTTCTATCTGTCGCTCACGGGGGTCCTCGACCTCGTGGACGCGTTCAAGTCCAAGGGCGTGCCGATGCGGCAGACAGTCGCGGCCGTGACCGCGTGCTCACTCATGGGCCGCAACTCCATGAGCGGGTGCGCCGAGTGGCTCGGCAACCCGAACGTGCGGGCGGAGCTAGGGATCCCGGGGCGCATGGGGCAGAGGACCCTGAACAGAGGCGTGGAGATACTCGGGGCGCGCACCGAGGAGGTCATAGCGCGGATGTGGAAGGGGCTGTGCTCCGCGTTCGGCTTCGCGAACACGGACGTCGACACGGACGGGACGGCCGTGGCCTGCCGCTGGAGCAGGGCCGGCCTCGCCAAGTTCGGCTACGACCGGGACAGGAGCCCCGGAAAGAAGCAGGTGGAGTTCATGACGGCCCGGCTTCAAGAGTCGAGGATCCCGATGTTCGTCAAGGAGCACGAGGGCAACGCCACGGACCCCGAGATGTTCAGGGAGGTCCTCCCTGCGGCGATGGGGATGGTCCGGAAAGGCTCCTGGACCGTCACGGACGACGGCGGCGCCTCCGAGGACGTCCTGAACAACATCGTGAAGGCTGGCAACAACCACCTCGCGAGGGTGAAGATGAACGCCTCCGACGACGCGTACATACGCGAGCACAGGACCTGCTTCGAGGCTGTGGAGGACGGCGTCTGTTGCCTGAAGCGCGTGTTCAAGACCTCCGGCAGGACGACGTACGTGTTCTTCTCGGCGCCCCTGGCCATGAAGGCGGAGGAGCGTGCGACGAGCGTCGTGGAGAAGCGCGTGGCGACCCAGGGCGAGATCCGCAGGACGGGGAAGATCCGCAATTCGGACTTCTTCACCGTGAAGGCCCGCCACCCCGGGATAAAGGTCGACCCCCGGGCGTCTTTCCAGGACGACCTCCTGGACGACGCCCCCGAGTCGATAGCGCAGATGATAGAGGACGAGAAGGGCCCCCGCTGCGGGTTTTTCAAGCTCGAGTCGTCGGTCGAATTGACGCCTCTCGAGGCCCTTATGAAGTATCGGAATAGGGTCGCGATCGAACACCTGATCTCGTCGATGAAGAGGGTCGCGGGCATCAAGCCTCTGAGGGTCTGGAGCGACGACTCGGTGAGGGGGTCGATGCTTCTGGCTCTGCTCGCAGAGGCGGTCATAGCGATGGCGAGGCACGAGATGAGGGGGCGGGAGGAGGAGAAGAAGGTCGCCGGGAAGGCCGAGGCCGTCATTGCCAAGCCCTCGGAAGAATCCATCGTCCGCTCCCTGGCCCGTTCGACGGTTGCCGTGAGGTACGAAGGAAGGCGCCGCCTCGAGCCCGTGTACAGCAACTGGGAGCGCATTTCTACCGAGACAACGGGCGACATACGGTCCCGGGCGGCGGCGTGACGGCCGCCTCCGCCCCGGAACGGGGGCGGACGCCCCCGGCGAGCCGCCGGGGAAGCGTGCAGACGTCAGCGTAAGCCTCGTCGGCCCTCAACTGTCGAATAGGGCAACCCTAGAAAAGTGCTCACCCAACTGTCGAGGTCAAGATCTGTAACATCGTTTGGTCAAGTGTTCAATCATCTCTTTTCTTCGCGAAAGCGCATGAAGATGACAGGGCAATCTTGATGCTTGTCCCAGATGAGGCATTTACGACAATGAGGACAAAAATAACTGATTTCATCGTCGTTGTCGTACTCTATCGTCATTTTTTTGTTGCATTCTGAATGTATTATTCTGCCCGTGATCAAGATATGATAGTGTTGGCTTTATTTCAAATGTGGTTGGCATGAGCACGGTGCCACCTTCAACATTGCCGGTGTTTCCGCTTCGGATCGAGCCTGCAAGCCTCGCACGTTCGTCTGGCTGTCCCGACGAGCCTCACATCCCCCTGAACGGCCTGAACGACCCTTTGCAGAACTTCGGGAACGCGGCGCAGGCATAGAACCTGCCGTTCTCGCCGGACTTGATCTTCATCGGCCCGCCGCACTTGGCGCACGTGGCAGTCGACTCGTCGAACCCTTTGGGGTAGAACGACACGATCTCTTTGACGAACGGCGAGTCGGACGCGAACGAGTCGCCTTTCGCGGCATGGTTGACGATGAACAGCCTCTTCCTCGCGCGGGTCATCGCGACGTAGAACACCCTGCGCTCCTCCGGGAGCTCCGCTCCCTCGCTCAGACGCGGGAACAGGGCCGAGACGTCGTCATCGGCGGTCAGCGGGAAGCATTTGCCGTCCCTGTCGGCGATTATGAACACGTAGTCGGCCTCCAGGCCCTTCGCGGAATGCGCCGTCACATACTTCAAGCTCATCTCCTCGGCGCCTTCCGTCCCGTCGAGGCGGCAGACGCGCCTGCGGTACGTCATCGGCACCGTCCCGGCAAGGTCCTGCTTCTCGATGTTCTTCTCGTAACGGAACCTGTCGTCGAACTGGAAGGCGAACAGATCGCCCCGCGTCCTGCCGATTATGAATATCGAACCGTTGTCGGGAAGGTGGTCCAAGCGGTTGCCTATCATCTCCGGTATGTCCTTCTTGTACAACGCAGGAAGCAGCTCTATCCGGAAGTCTTTGTCGTCCCGGCAGCTCTTGACGCTCTTCTCCATCTGCTTCTTGTTCTTCATGACGAACCTGTTCGTTATCTCGGCGACGCTCTTCGGACAACGGTACGTCGTCTCTATCCTATGGACGGAAGGCTCGCCCCAGCCCTTCCAGACTTCTCCGAATTCGTACATCTGCGATACGTCCCCTCCGTTGAACGAGTAGATGCTCTGCCAGTCGTCGCCCACGCAGAACAAGTTGAAGTTCATGCGCCTGCGCATGGCTGTTATCAGCCCCACGAGTATTGGGGACACGTCCTGGTACTCGTCCACCAGCACATGGTCGTACCTGAAGCTTGGAACATATCCGCCGTCGAGCTTCTCCGTCGCCTTGATTATCATGTCCTCGTAGTCGACTAGGCCGTTGGACTCATACTGCTCGCAGTACTCCCCGTATATCCTGTGCAGGAGGTCCAGCCTTCCCGCGACGGACTTCCTGAGCGGAGGGTCGACGGCGTTGCGGATCTCGTTCTCCATTATCAGGTGGTCGAACGTCACCCTCGTCGCCTTGGAACGGGAGATCGTCCCCCCGATGCTGTTCGGGATCCGGAGGTTCCATCTGTTTATGAGCTTCAACGCCAGCTCTTTGTCGCCGAGCCTGTCGAACGCGAAACCTTCTTCTCGGAGCATGGACAGGAGCCCTGACGGGTTCTTGGCGACAGCCTTGACCTCATTGACGGACGTCCCCAGCTTCACGCGCCTTCCGTCCTCGTCGGCAACGTGGACGCAGCCCTTCCAGTCGTTTTGCGCGTTGCCCCTCTCATACATGTACGGGACGCCGTGTGCAAACAACAGGTTGGCAGTCTCGCGGAGGCTGTCCTCCGCGATGTGCTCGTAGTTCATGGAGTAGCCGGAGTAAGGGAACTCCGTCAGCTTCTTGGCGTATTCGATCAGCTGCTCGGCGTAGTATTCCCGGTCGGACACGAGGTCGATCAGCCGTCCCTTTATGAACCGGGCCCGCCGGTCCGCCACGTATGCCTCTTTGTCAACGATCATGTTGCCGAGCGAGTGGATGGTCATGACGTTCCGGGAGGCGTCGCCGCATCTCAGCTCCTCTTGGACGGCCTTCCTGAGGTCGTCGACCGTGTTGTTGGTGAACGAGATCATCAATATCCGGTCTAACGGCACCTCCTTCGCCTCCACGAGGTACTTCACCTTCCCGACGAGCGTGGTCGTCTTCCCCGTGCCAGCGCCCGCGACGACCAGCTCCGTCTTTGCGTCGTCGACCACGGCCTCCGTCTGCTGCCTGTCTAGAGCTCGTCCCCTCACGGTGATCTTAGGCAGATGCGCGGGCGTCTGAGCGGTCATGTGGCGCAACCCTCCTGCGTCCGTCCAGGGCCGAGGCGGCCGCATGCCTTGCGACAGGGCCTGAGGGCGATCTTCTTCAACAGTTCAGCATCCATTCACACAGCCCCCGACATGCGATCGCGTTGCAACATGGATCATGATGCTTGCCGTCGTTATTTCATTTTCTGTCGTTGCGCAGGCCGTCCCCTGGCCGAAGGACATGGCCGCGAACGACGCGGCCCTCATTTGGGCGCCTCTGCGACCTGCGCCCCGCAGTAGGGGCACTCGTCGCCGTTCGAGACCGCCTCCCCGTCGATCGCGTCGGAAAACACTGCCGCTCCCACCCCGGAGATGTCGTGCGTGACCTCTGCACGCCCTCCAAGTATCGCCGCGCGCATCTCTGCGCAGCATGCGGACTCGAAGCAGTGGCGGCTCGCCCTTAGCCTGCCGAGGGGAGATTCGGACACTGATCTCCACTCGATGTTCCTGAACTCGTCGGAGACGCGCTCCGAGAAGAGGCGGGCCGAGGGGTCCCCCTCGGAATAGGCCTCGGAGTAGCACTCGTACGCTTCTTCAAGGTCGCCCCCCATCTCTGCGTCCATCCCCATCCTGAAGAGCCTTCTGGACGCTCTCTCCGTAGTCATGTCAGTCGTCCTCCCCGTCGCCGTCCTCCAGCAGCCGGATGTCCTCCAGGGCCCCGCCGATGAGCCCCTGCAGGTCGCCGTACATCCCTGCGGTGTTGTTTATGACTGCGCGTATAGACTTCTCCTGCTTCGCCCATCTTTTCTCGGCGGACCTCCTCTCCTTTTCGAGCTCGTTCTGGAGGGCCTTGTAGTTGTCGAGGATCGCCTCCACCCTGTTTTTGAACTCCGGCCCTGTCAGGTACTGGAAGAGGTACTCCATCTTGGCGTCCTTGTTCTCGGCTCCGCGGTTTGCCGCATGTACGCCGATTATCTGGGCGCGCATGAGCCCGGCCACGGGGAGGGCGAACGCGGGCTTGACGACCCAGACTCCCTCGATCTCTGCGATGTCCCCGTACTTGTCGGGAATCTCCTTGGACACGAGTATCCCTGCCGACGCCCCCGCTTCGCGCATGTCGTTCTTGAACTTCGGTATCCAAGAAGGGGACCATGCCGCGTTCTTCGTCTCCCAAAGCAAGATGCCGCACTCGTTCTGCATCTTGTCCTTCACGACCTGTTTTACGTCGGCCCCTCTTTGTCCCTTCTTTACTTCCACGATTTCGTCGAACAGGAACTCTCCCCTGAGGCTCTCTTCGAGGCTCAGCTCGAGGACCTCGCCCTGGTTCTGCTGAGACCCCTGGGCTGCCTTCCTCTGGGCGTCGTCCAGGGAGGCCTGCGTATCGCGGAGCTTCTTCTCCATCTCAGCAAGCTTCAACTGGCCCGCTTCTTCGGCGGTTTTCCGGGCTTCCTCGCGTATCTTCGCAGACTCCTCGTTCAGCTTCTTCTGGGACTCCAGCTGGAGGTTCTCCTTCGTCTCTTCCGACAGGCGGAGCTTCTCCAGCAGCTCCGTCAACTGCTCGCGGAGTTTTGTGTTGTTCGCCTTCTCAGCCTCGGTGTCCTTCTTCAGCTGCTCCGTGAGCATCTCTTGCTCCATGGCTTTGATCCTGGCCGCGCCTTCCGCTTCGAGGGCGATCTTCTGCCTCTCGAACTCCAGCTCCTGCCTCGCTTTCTGCGTCTCCAGCTCGAGCGACCTTGCGGCGTCCTCCTCTGCGGCCTTCTTCGCCGCCGAAAGCTCCTCGCGGTGCTTCTTCTCGACTCCCGCCAATATGCGGGACTCTATCTGTCCTTCCAGCGCCTCGTCGATGCATATCCTGCATCCGCACTCCGGGCATGTTATCTCGTCCATTTTATCCAGCTCCTTTCCCCTGTTCAGACTCCAATCTGTATCTCTATGCTTTCTCCGTCCTCTGTGTATATTGCTTTGAGCATCTGCTCGCCGGTAAATCTGCATATCTGCTCCAATCCCGGAAGATCCAGTATGTTGTTGGAGCAGTCGATCCCTCTGTCCGAGGGTTTCAGCAAGATTTTGTTAAACTTCGAGTTTGTCAGCATAACATATTTCCTGGCGCCGAACGCCTTCGAGTACAGGCATGTCTTTTCATACCATCTTATCCGCAGTTCACCCGTTTCCGGCTCCTGAGTCTCTTTGGGTGCGGGGGTCTCGTACTCGACCGCCGCCCTTTTGAGGTCTGATTCCAGAGCGGCTATCCTGGCGTTCAGGCCGGCATTCTCAGTATTTGCGATACCAAGCGCCTCGCTGAGCGAGCTTACTTCCCCACTCAGCGCCTCGACGGCGGCGTTCGATTCCTTGTGGTTGGCCCTCGAAGCATCCCTTGCACTCAGAGATTTTACGTGCGCCGTCAGTTCGGTGTTGGTGTCCTGGAGTTTCTTCTCCGACGCCGTCAACACATCGCATCTATTCTGGAGCGATTCCTCGTTCTTCTTTGTAGTTCTGAGTTCCGCTTTTGCGGTGTTGAGGCTGGCGACGAGTTCTTTAACCTTCTCGTCTGCGGCATCGAGCCTCTTCTGCTTCTTCGCCATGTCCTTTTCAATGGCGGCGAGTTCTTTCGATGTCGAGTCTTTGGACGTCGGTTTCTGCGGTTCTTTCTTCAAATCGGCAATCTGCTTGTTCAAAGCGGATATCCGCCCATTGAGAACAGATATCTCCTGCGGGCCGTTGCCAAGGTTGGCCATCGCAAGTCCGTGTGCGATGGCCACGTTCTTCATCTTTTGCTCTGGGGTGTCCTCCTGTGCCGGGGCCTCCTTCTTTTTCTTCGCCTTCTTGGGTATTTCCACGAATCTTTGCGTTGCCATCAGGCCACCATCCTGGTTTTCTGCGCCGAGTGCATCGTGGCGCCCTCCGTGTAGTGTGCATGCGTCTCCTTCAGGCATATTATGCAAAGGTCGTCAAGCACAGTGTACGCATCGGACGCCGATCTGATGTCGTCGTTGGCCGACCAGCTGAATGCCGCCGTCTCCACCATTTTTCCAGCGGCCTGAACGTATTCCATGGCCGGTATGAAGTCCGCGTCTCCGCTGACCACGACGGCGGTGTCGAAGCGGTCTTTGGATGCTTCGTCGAACATCTTGAGGCCCATGGCCATGTCTACGCCCTTCTGTTCTGACTTGTTAGGGTTGTACCGAAGCATGACAGGCCTGAATCCCGGATTGCCGGTGACTCTCCTCATGCGCCTGAGCCTGCTGTCCTCGCCACAGCACGCATCGAACACATATGCCGCAGCCAGCGTGCGGCTCCCGACGATTTGTTCCACAAGGCCCTTGTAATCCACAGTCGATCCGTTCTTTCCATTTTCATTGAGGCTTGCCTCGATATTCGCTATATCGATGAACACCATCACGCGGTCTGTTTCGTTTCTCTTTATCGTTGTCATATTTATTCCTCTTCACTCTCGTTTGAGTGCAGTCACTATATCGTCGCCCGGATACATAGACTGCATTACGTAATTTTAGTAATGTTTGATATTTATGAAATATTAATTATTGTGTTTGGCTGGTCAGCTTGCGCCGCAGAAAGGACAGAACCCGGAGAGATCATCGTCCTCTTCGTCATCCTCGCAGTCAGGGTCGGGGACTAATTCCGCGCTGCATCCCCCGCATCCGCCAGAGATGAACACCTTCTTCTCTAGAATCAAGCCCCTCATGCCTTCGCAGCATGCGCTCTCGAAGAACGCCCAATTGTGCCGCAGCTCCCCCAAAGGATTGGAGAACAGCAGCTCCCGTTCAAGCGTCTCTGTCTTTTTGCGCACCCTCAGATGGGCCGCCTCGCCTTCCTCCGAACCTTCGATTGCAGCTCCCGCATATGCGAGTAGCGCGTCGAGGAGGTCGCCTTTCCGTTCTGCTTCGGCTCCCGCTTCCATATTTTCTCGAACCAGCTTGATATTTTTTTCCACTTGTTTCACCTGTGCCTTTTGGCAATATTGGGTAGGGCGTAAGCGATATAATAACAGTTTATTGTAATTAATGCAATTTAGGAAATATAAGATATATTTTATTAACCCGGACGGCGATGGTCGCACATGCCCGACGAAGCGCCTAGAAAGATGCCCAGAAAAGAAAGCGTGATGATTGCGTGCGTGACCTTCGAGACGGCGAAGATCACAGAACCCATAGAGTATTACATGCCTACCAGGGTATATCTGATTCACGACGTCAGAGACGACGATCCAAAAAACGTGTTCAGGGAATTCTACGACGGGGTACACAACCAGATTAAATCCAAGTTGGGGGAGGACACCGAGATAAAGCCTCGCAACACAAAGGTCACCAACTTCACCAACGTCCTCAGAGAAGTGCTAGAGGTCATAGAGGAAGAGAGAAGGAAGGACGAGGACATCGAGATCAACGTAAACATCTCCGCAGGTTCCAACGAATATGCGGCGGCGGCCACCGTCGCATCGATGATGAACGCAGGGGTGGTCCCGTTCTCTGTGAGCACCCGCGAGTTCATGATCCCGTCGGAAGACATCAGAAAGCACTATTACGAGAACGACAAGCCGATAGGCCTCACAAGGTCCACATATCCTCAAAAGAAGGAGAGGCAGCTTCAGAGGATAGAGATCGATATGCCTTCCGAGAACCTCGTTCGTGCTTTGCGAGTGCTCTACGGGCAGAAGGGTGGTTTGACGGCAAGGAGTGGAGGCATGATCGAAAAACTCAAAGAAGAGAAATTGTGGGCCGACAGCGGCGAGGTGACGATGGGAAGGCAGAAAAAAGACACGAAACAGCGGCAGTCCGACGCGGTCCGTTATCAGCGCAACTTCGTCGACAGGTGGAAAGAGAATGGCTGGATCGAGAAGAACGACAACGGGAGATATGTAGTCACAAAGGCCGGAAACGTAATTCTCGACACATTCCACACGCTACCCCCAAAGAAAACTGAATCTCAATGATCGCAGTCGCCTTGCGCCTGACGAACGGCGACAGACGCAAGAACGCCGCACCAAACACATCCATGCAGTGGGGATGAGCTGCCCGGAGTCAGGCCAAATGAAACCTGACTTTGCCCGCGGTCATGCTCAGCAACGGATTATTTCCATGGTATATAGGTACTTCGATGGCTTTCGGAAATTCACGGTGTCCTGCTGTTCTACCATTGATTACAAGTAAATCGTAACGAGCGAAACTTGCGAAATCAATGGATGATATAATAACATGCACGGCCATGACGGCGCATGGCGTCCGGCCGCAAGGAAAAAGTGATGATCGCATGCGTGACCTTCGAGACCGCGAAGATAACGGAGCCTGTGAAGTTCTACGACATCGACAAAGTTCATCTGATTCATTATATAAGGCCACTCAAGGATGGAGAAGACCCCGAGGAATGGAGGTCCAAGACTCGCATTTACAGGGAGTTCTATGAGCGCGTGGTTGAAATCGTTTCCGATGCGAATAAGAAGACTGCAGTCTTTGAGCATCCCGACTCCCCGGTGTACGACTTCAGCAAGATGCTCAGCGCGGTGTTCGAGATCATCCGCGACGAGAGAGAGAACAACAAAGGCTGCATCATATACGTGAACGTCTCCGCCGGGTCGTCGGAATTCGCCGCCGCCTCCGCGATAGCGGCGATGATGTTCGCTGAGGAGAAGGACGTGGAGGTGATTCCCTTCTCCGTCGGCACCAAAGAATACACCGTGCCAAACGAGAAGATCGAGGAGCTCTATTACATCGACGGGAAGCCTGTGGGCCTGACCAAGGCCGTGAGGGAGCCTAACAGGATACCGGTGTACCCAATAGAGCGGCCAGATGTGAGGCTGGTCCACGGCTTGCGCGTGCTGAGCGAGAAGATCGGCAAGAACCACTCCGCGTCCAGCAGCAAAATGGCTGGCACGCTCAAAGAGAAGGATCTATGGAAGAAGAGGCCGGAGGACGGCAAGAACAGCAACGAAGCCGTCTATTATTACAGGGACTTCGCCAAAAAATGGCTGGACGCGAAGTGGACGGAGAAGAGCGACGACGGAAATTACGTCCTCACTGAAAAAGGGAGCACGATCATAGGCACGTTCTATCTCGAAAAACGGGAAGACGAAGCCTCAAATAAGAAACGCTGAGGTCAAACGACTTGGCAGTCCTCCAAGCGGCAAAAGTCAGTTCTTCCTGCCAAACGGTGGAATTAGGCAACACCTGGCCGGATGGCGAAAGCACCAGCTTAATCATCGTGATTCTCGGTCACCACCCATTTTCCGCCCCACCTGTTGGCTTTTCCGACAAGGCCCCGTTCTGCCAGCGTGTTCGCCACGCGGTAAGCCGTCCTTATTGAGACGGATGACCGGTCCGACACCTCTTTCATAGTCAGGCCGTCGCTGTGGAGTATGACGTCGTACACGGCCCTCTCTGTTGGATGCAAGTCGTTAAGCTTGCCACCCTTTCCGCTTGTCGCAGGCCTCGTCGGTTCCGTGCGTTGCATGCTCAGCACGGGAAGATACAACGTCCCGTCGCGTCTTGCAAGCACGTTGGCGGATACCAGCCTCTCGGCGTCGTCGTCTGGAATGGTTTTTCCCTTCTGCACGTTGTCGAGCAACATGACGTCCGAAAAAGAAAGGTCAGGGTTTTTGAGCAGCGCCCATCCGAAGTTGTCGTTCACCGGGTGCCCTGTTATGGTGACGGAGACATGGTCGTCGTCGATTTCGTACTCTGGAAGCGGGAAGTAGCGGAACGCCTGCGCCAAGAACATCTTCCTCATGCCGGTGCCGACGGTCTCGACCAAGCCGAGCTTAACCATTATTTCGGCAAGATGCGGATTGCGATAGTATGAGACCGGGCCGACGGAGAGCACGGCGGATTCGACGGAGCCGGGGATGAACGAGCCGCGATTCGATATCACGATCCTGTCGTTGAGGAATTCTATGAAGTCTATTATCGTCCCTTTGCGGTAATCGTTGTGCATCAGTCCGTTATTGAGTCCTTCTCGTATCGCCTTTATGTCGTACTTGGGCATCACTTCCGTGGACAGGCTGTCCATCAGACGCCTGTACGTGGGGTTGAATATGCTGTTGTAAACCTTCTCGGCAGAAAGCAGGAACGGTGCTTTAAGATGATGAAAATCAATCAGCTCCCCGTCTTTTTCCTTAACTATGTATCTTATCTCCGTCATCGCACTGATTTGGAACGTTGCCTTTTCGGTTCCCAAAAGGATTGCCGCAGAGTGCGTGATTTTTCCGTCCATGGTGAATGACAGGCGAGACAGAAACTCCTCGTCGCTCCAACTCGCAGACTCTTCGGCCATGTGCGGACTTCTTTCGACGTACTTTGCTCTTGCGAACGCGACGGCCTCCATGTCAAGTGCCTCTGGCCCCAGATCCATCAGTTCGGCGGACCAATCATGGGATCTCCCCTGTATGCGTTGTGATTTTTCATCGCTCAACGGAACGCAGTTAGGGCCGTCACGGCCGTATGCGAAGCCCTTGTATTTCACGACTGTGCCTGGAGACGCGGGAACAAGGAACATGAGCAATCGCTTCCCATCACGACTGATCTCAAATACGTCTGCGAACGTGATGCGGTCTGTAGTCGCATCGCCAACAAGTTTCATTATCTCTTCACGGTTGTTTTTCGAAGGGAGCATCTGAGTCCCGACTAATGTGCGATCGTCCCTCACCCCGGATATAAGCCATCCGTGATTGGCGTTGCATAGAGTGACGGCGTTAGAGATGGCTGACAGGTATTTTCCAAGCTCGTCAACTAAGGCCTTTCCCACATTGGCTTGCTTGTATTCCTTCAACTCAACGGTGGCTACTTCGCCGACAGAAGCCAGTATGAGGTCCAGTTCTGCTTCCGCCCCTTTTTGTGTTAAAACCGTCGCGCCCATGTTAGGCAGTATCGCGACCTTCGTTTTAACCCTTGTGGCAAAATCGTGGCAAATTGGCAAAACCATGGCAAAACCATGGCAAAATCGTGGCAAATTGGCAAAACCATGGCAAAACCATGGCAAAACCATGGCAAAACCATGGCAAAACCATGGCAAATTCAACCGTCTTCCTCTTCGCGCCCTCTTTTCGACGGCGTAACCCTGTACCCCTTCCCTACGGAGACCTCCCTCATGACGTCCTTCCCGACTGCCCCGCCCAAGACGTCCTTGCTCAGCAGGTCCTTGCTGAACTTCGTTTCGGTGTAGTCGTCGTAGGTCCCGTTCTTCTTCAGGGCGTCGTAGATCCTTTCCATGTCCTTGGGGTACTCGACCTTGTCCGAGGACTTGACGGAGAGCTTGTGAGCCGTGCCATAGACGACGGCGACGTTCTTCTGCTCCGAGAACGATATGACTTTCGACTTCACCGCTTCTATGCTTCCTTTCAGCTCCTTTTCCTGCGCGTTCAGCGCCATGTACTCGTCGACGAGCCTGACGCCGTCGTCTTCTGCGAACTGCTCCGGGGTGAGGAGCTTCAGCTCGGCCTCATGGGAGAACTCCGGGCAGACCGCCTTGTAGACGCAATAGTCGCACAGGTACGTCCGGTTAGTCGGCCATTCGTCGCAGCCCTCGATCCTGTCGATGAGCGCGACTGTCTTCGAGACGAGATCGTCCAGCTGGGCGTCGGTCCTCTCGGACACAACGTCCTTGTCGAACCTCAGCATATGCCACAGGAGGTAGGTCTTCTCGGCGTCCCTGTGGTTGTCCCTAACCCATTTCGAGTACATCGCAAGCTGCCTGTCTGCGTCGGCCTCGGGCTGCGTCTTCATCCTGCCGTCAGTCTTGTAGTCGCATACGAAGTACTCCTTGCCCCTGCATCCGAGCTTGTCGATGCGCACGTGGTACGAATGGCCGTTCGGAAGGTCCATCATGTCCTCCGTCTCGAGCCCGAGTATGGTCATCTGGTCGAAGGGATGCATCCTTTTGTAGAAGTCCGATATGCACTTCTCTCCCGTGAGCCGGTAGTTCTCGGCAGTGTGCTCGGGGTTGTTGACTATCACGTCGTCAGAGATGCTCTTTGCCCAGGAGGCGTTGAAGGACCCGATTATCTCGTCCAGCCCGTCCCTCTTCTGGAACCCCAGGTCCCTGTACAACTTCTCCAGCGCGCCGTGTACCATCGAACCCATGAACGCCTCTATGGTGCCGGGCGGAAGCGGCACGTCCGGCCGCTCTATGTACTTCAGCTTGTACTGATACGGACACTTCTCATATGTCGATAAGCGGGAGTGGGAGTACCTGGTCATGCGACGTCATCTTCGGCTACGGCTTAACGTTTGCTGCCGTCGCAGGACGCGTGCCGTCGAAAGGAAACCAATATATCAGGCCAGCGGGATAAAGCCGTCATGGCAACACCCAAACACGGCACGTCCGCGAAGTCCTGCGACGTGGCCGGATGCGAAAAGGAAGCGGAGCGCTCCATCAGCCTCAAGCAGGTGTCGAAGTCGTCCCTTACCATGAAGAACCCTGACGCGCGTAGCGCGCACCTTTGCAAAGACCATTACAAGACCTTCAAGAAGGACACGAAGAACGACAGGGGCCTGGACAAGGTCTACTGACCGGAAGTGCACATGCCTGATATTCTCTTCCTCGGCACGGGCGCGAGCCTCCCTTCTAGGGAAAGGGCGCCGTCCTGCGTCGCAGTGAGGCTGAAGAGGGACATCGCGCTGTTCGACTGCGGGGAAGGCTCCCAGCGCCAGATGATGCTGTCGCCGTTCTCGTTCATGCGGGTCGCCTGCATCCTGATAACGCATATGCACGGGGACCATGTGTTCGGCCTCCCGGGCATCATACAGACGATGTCCATGTCTGGGCGCAAGGAGCCCCTCACCGTGTGCGGGCCCGAGGGGATACGGGATTACCTGGACGCGGTGCTTTCCATATGCGAGGGGAGCATATGCTACCAGCTCGACGTGGTGGAGGCCCTCCCCGGGCGCGAGATCGAGTTCAAGGAGTTCTCAGTATCCGTGTTCGGGACGGACCACGTGGTCCCGTCGCTGGGGTACGTCCTCAGGGGGCACGACTCGAAAGGCAGGTTCGACAGGAACAAGGCGATATCGCTGGGCCTGTCCCCTGGCCCCGACTTCTCCAGGCTCAAGGGCGGGGAGACCGTTTGCGGCGTGAGGCCGGAAAGCGTGATCGAGCCTCCTGTCAAAGGGTTCTCGGTCGCATATTCCGGGGACACCTCGCCCTGCGAAGGGCTGGAGCTCGCCGCCGCAGGGGCGGACGTGCTCATCCACGAGGCCACGTACGCCGACTCGGAGAAGGAGATGGCCGCGAAGTTCAAGCACTCCACGTCCGTGCAGGCCGCGGAGGCCGCGAAGAAGATAGGATGCCGCCACCTCTTCATCACCCACGTGAGCAACCGCTACGACGACAGGAAGGTGCTGGAGGCAGAGGCTAGGGCGGTCTTCCCGAACACCGACCTCGCGGAAGACCTCCGCCTGTTCTCGGCGACCAAGGACGGCATCAGATCAGCTTGAGCATGTCGGCGTTGGTTATCATGCCGACGAGCTTCCCTTTTCTGGCCACGAGCACCGCGTCGCAGTTGCTCATCATTGTCGTCACAGAGCTTACGGGGGTGTTCTCGTTCACTACCGGGAAGGACTCGTCCATGATCGCGGAGATCACAGTATCCTTCAGCTCGTCCATGGTCTTCCCCTTCCTCATGAGGTCGAAGATCCTCTTCTCCGATATGCTGCCGACCGGCGCGTCACCGGAAAGCACGGGGAGCTGAGAGAACCCTGTGGACCTCATCAGCTCGGACGCGGTGTGCACCTTCTCGTTGGACTGTATGGTGATTATACTCTTCGACGCGACGTCCGTAGCAGTGGCGTCTTTGCGGTTGTTGTTGTGGATGCGGTCGAGCGTCTCGAAGAGCGTGACGACCGTGTCGTAGCTCGCGGAGATGCGGCCTCTCTCGATCTTTGCGATGGTGCTTTGGCTGACGCCGGACTCGCGGGCAAGCTCCGTCTGAGTGATGTCTAGAGACTTTCTCATCTTCCGAATGTCCGACGCTGGAGGGAACTTCATGTTGCTCTACATAAAATATTCGTATATGATTATTTCTATCAAATTCTTTTATTAATTGGAAGTAGGTAATCAAACTGTAGGATTCTGGCCCGTGGGCCAAGAGGGATGAAGATGGCGAAGAAGAACATTTATGTGAACGGTCTAAACGAAGTGCCGCTGCCGAAAAGGAACATCGAAATCGTGGAAAGAAAAGGAATCGGACACCCTGACAGCGTCGCGGACGCGCTCTCAGAGGAAGTGAGCAAGGCGCTTTGCAAAATGTACATCAAGGAGTTCGGACACGTGCTCCATCACAACACCGACGAGACGCAGATCGTCGCAGGATACGCCGCTCCCAAGTTCGGAGGCGGCACGATCATCGACCCTTCGTACATCCTGCTGGTGGGCCGCGCGACCACCAACGTGGGCGAGGGCAAGGACTTGAAATCCCTTCCGTGCAAGCCAGTTGCGCTCAAAGCCGCAAGGAAGTACCTGCAGAAGACCTTCCCCAATTTGGACGTGGACTCCGAGGTGATCCTCGACGCGAAGCTCGGCATGGGCTCCGACGACCTCACAGGCGTCTACAAAGCGTCTGGCCACAGGGCCAACGACACCTCTTTCGGAGTCGGGTACGCGCCGTTCTCCGTTACCGACAAGATAACCCTCGGAACCGAGGAGTTCATCAACGGCCCGCTGAAGAAGAAGCTTCCGGAGACTGGACACGACGTCAAGGTCATGGCTTCGAGAGTCGGGAAGAAGGTCACGCTCACCGTCGCCTGCGCCATGGTCGACAGATACATCAACAACTCTGCGGAGTACAAGTCTGCTATAGAGCAGGCGCACAACGCGATATACGACAACGCCCTGAAGCTCGCAGGGTCGGAAGACGTGGAAATAAACCTCGACGTCAACACCGCCGACGACTACAAGAGGAAGGTCTACTACCTCACCGTCACCGGCATGTCGCAGGAGATGGGGGACGACGGGTCCGTCGGAAGAGGGAACAGGTGCAACGGCCTCATAACGCCGTACAGGCCGATGTCCATGGAAGCAACGTCAGGAAAGAACCCGATAACGCACATAGGCAAGATATACAACGTGATGTCCAAGCTCATCGCGGACGACGTCGCGAAAAAAGTGACCAACGACGCCGAGATCCACGTGAGGATACTCTCGCAGATCGGGAAGCCCGTCTCAGAGCCGCTGAACTGTGCCGTGGAGCTACGCTCCATCGGCATAGACAATGACCCGAAGTTCGCAAAATGGAAATCGGAGGCCGAATCCATAGCGACGGACTGGCTGGATAACATTGATAAGGTCACAGAGCTTATCGTCAACGGTAAGGTCAGGACGTTCTGACTCTGTTGATGGTGAGATGATGAAGATAATGGAGGTCCCTCAGTATGGGCCGATGTTCCGGTTCAGCGACGCAAGCATCTACTGGGCGCTCTATCTGTTGTCTGACGGCAAGAGGATCGGGCGCAAGAAGCTCGCCGAGGCCGTCGGCATAGGCGAGGGCAGCATGCGCAGGATAGTAGACACCCTGAAAGAATGGAATTTCATCCTCGTCAAGCAGACCGGGATAACGATCACCAAAGCGGGCACCGCGTTCATGAAGCAGATTCCTGTGAAGATTGTGAACGTGCAGCTGGGCGACTCCGCCGTGGGGGAGTTCTCTCAGGGCGTTGTCGTCCTCGGGGTCGCCGACAAGATCCATAACGGCATGCAGCAGCGGGACGCAGGAATCAAGGCCGGTGCCCACGGATGCACCACGGCAGTCATCCGCGACGGCGTCCTTATGATCCCTCCCGATTGGAACATCGACAAGGAGAACCCTGACCTGGCATACAAGATACGCAAGGAGACCGGCCTGACGCAGGACGACGTGCTGATTGTCGGAAGCGGGGGGACGCAGCCTCTGGCTGTCGAAGCCGCCCTCAGCGCCGCGTTCGAACTGATATGATCCATGAAACACCTTTTCAGTTATTCTGTGTATCAGCCCTTGAACAACATTCCTGGGCAGGGGACGCCTATAGAAAGGCTGGATGCGCTGGGATGCGACGGGCTGGAGCTGTTTACGCTTTACGATGACGTCCCTGCGGAGTACGGGGCGGAGTCTCTCGCCGTCCATCTGCCGTACGCGGTGGACTGGTATGGAGGGTGGACCGGCAGGCTGGACGCGTCGGAGTTCGATGCCGAGAACGTCAGGCCGGTCATGTTCGGAAGGGACCGCTCAGAGGCCGTGTCCAACATCGTGCTCGCAATAAAGAAGGCGTCTGCACTCGGGCCGGCGTACGGAGTGTTCCATGCAGGGAACTCCAACATCGACGAGGTAATGTTGCACGCCCACACCGACGACGACCGCGACGTCCTGCGTGCTTTGGCGGAGATGATGAACCTGGTTGCCGCAGAGCTTGGAGGAGAGATGCCGTTCAGGATCGCGTTCGAGAACCTGTGGTGGTCAGGCCTCAAACTCAAGGACGAGCGGGAGAGGAGGTTCCTGGAGGATCATCTGGAGTTTGACAACTGGGGTTTCTGCCTCGACACTGGACATATGATGAACACCCTCCCCGACGCATATGACGAGGATGCGGCCATAGACGGCCTGCTGAAAATATTCGACCGATACAGCCGGGATATGAAGGACCGCGTGCGGACCATGCACTTCCATCTGAGCACCAGCGCGGAGTACCGGAACACGTTTGAGGAGAGGCCCCGCCCGCCGGGCGAGGGCGTGACGAAGACCATCGAGGCCGTGTACCCCCATATAATGAACATCGACCAGCACAGGCCGTTCTCGTCCGTGCGTTGCGTGGAAATCGCAGAGACGATATCTCCTGACTTTTTGACGCATGAGATGATAGGCTCCGGGTCGGGCGACGCCCACAAGGACCTCTTGCAGCAGACGGCGTTCTTCAGACGGCGTTCCTCTGACGCAGGCTCAACGTAAAACATATAACTGTCCTTTTTAATGGAGTGGCATGCAGGAGAGCTCGGCAATCCCCTTCGAGAGCCAACTGGAGCCTTTGGAGTGGGCGAAGTTCATAGTCCGGACGCGTTCGACGGACAACTACAACACGGCGTTCTCCATACTCCTGTCGCATGCCGAGAAAGGGCATCCCGATGCGGAGTTCTGCCTGGGCCTGCTGTACGCCCGAGGCCAAGGCGTCGCACAGGATTTCAAGCTTGCCAGGTCATGGTTCGAAAGAGCGGCCGATCAGGGCCATATGAGCGCGACGTACTTCTTGGGGAAGATGTACCACCGCGGATACGGCGTCCCGAAGGACATCGACAAGGCGGCGTGCCTGTATTACGTGCCTGCGGACAGCGGCGACGCACGCGCCCAGTATGCCCTCGGAACCATCTACTTCGACGGCACAGACGTAGGGAAGGATTACAAGGTTGCGGCCGAATGGTTCGCCCTCGCCGCCCAGTCGGGACATTCTGAGGCGCAGTTCGTCCTTGGCCAGTTGCATAAAGCCGGATGCGGCGTGGAACGGGACGTCCAGAAAGCGGTGGAGTGGCTGATGTCGGCCGCCGTCAACCGCCACAAGGGCGCACAGATGCTTCTGGGCAACATGTACGAGACGGGGGACGGCGTGCCGGCGGACCCTGACGAAGCCGAACGCTGGTATGGCATGTCCGGGAAGCTGGTCACTTCAACCCTCTGACCTTCCCGTCGCCGGTGAGGTCGATCCTGAGCGCGGCAGGCGATCCTGACAGCCCGGGCATCAGCATCATCGACCCGCATATCGGCACCACGAACCCCGCTCCGGCGGAGAGGGACACCTCCCTCACATTCAGGGTCCAGCCTTTTGGCGCACCCTTCAACTCTGCTCTGTCTGACATGGAGTATTGCGTCTTGGCGATGCACACGGGCAGGGATCCGAACCCCTTTGCTTCTAGGTCCGCGAGGGTCTTCTCTGCCTGAGGGGCGTAGGTCACGCCGTCCGATCCGTAGATTTTTTCAGCCACGGTCCTGATTTTCTCCTTCAGCGGCAGGGAGTCGCCATAAAGTAGCCTGAAATCCTTCTTTCCTCTGTCTATGACCTCGACGACCTTCCTTGCGAGCTCCTCGGCGCCCTTCCCACCTTCCGGGAACGCATCTGACTGGACGCATTCCACGCCGAGCGCGGCGCAGTGCTTCCTCAGGAGGCCCATATGCGCAGGGTCGTCGAACGAGAAGTGGTTGATCGACACTACGACGGGGACGCCGTAGCCTTTGACGTTCTCGATATGCTTGTCAAGATTGGCCGTACCCTTCAGCAGGGCCTCTTCGGTAAAGCTCTCGGGAACGGCCAGGTCCGCCCCTCCATGAGTCATGAGCGCGCGGACGGACGCGACGATGACGACGCAGTCCGGAGACAGGCCCGACTTCCTGCACACGATGTCCATGAACTTCTCTCCCCCGAGATCGGCTGCGAACCCTGCTTCCGTCACGGCGTAGTCCCCGAGCTTCAGGGCGTATTTCGTGGCCAGCACGCTGTTGTTTCCGTGCGCTATGTTGGCGAACGGGAACCCGTGTATGAACACAGGCTGTCCTTCGAGCGTCTGGACCAGATTGGGCTTTATCGCGTCTTTGAGAAGGACCATCATAGCTCCAGCGCATCCAAGGTCCTTTACGGTGACCATCGTTCCGTCGTAAGCATACGCGACGACCATCCTCTCCAGCCTCTCCCTAAGGTCCGTGTATCCGGTGGCAAGCGCAAGTATGGCGGATATCTCCGACGCGGACGTTATGAGGAACCCGCTCTCGTGAGGGACGCCGCCGTTGAGCCTGCTGTTGCCGAGGCCGACCATGATGCTTCTGAGCTCGCGGCAGTTCATGTCCATCGTCTTCTTCAGGACGACCCTCAGAGGATCGATGTTCAACGGATTGTCCCTGACGAGGTTGTTCTCCAATACTGCCGACAGCAGGTTGTGGGCAGAGGAGACGGCATGTATGTCGCCGGTGAAATGCAGGTCTATATCCCACATCGGATACACCTGGGAATATCCTCCGCCGGTAGCCCCGCCCTTCACGCCGAACGTGGGGCCCACGGACGGCTCTCTGAGGGCCCCAACGACCTTCTTCCCTATGCGGCTGAGCCCCTGGATCAGCCCTATGGTGGTGACAGTCTTCCCTTCCCCCGCAGGGGTGGGCGTCACAGCCGTCACCATTATGAGCTTGCCGTTGCTGTTGCCGTCGAACCTCGATAGGACGTCCAGCGGAACCTTTGCGATGTACTTTCCGTGTTGTTCTACCTCGTCCGCCCGAATCCCAAGGGATTCCGCTACTTCGGTTATGCGTCTGACAACCGCTTCCTCTCCTATTTCGATGTCGTTCTTCATGGGCTTCGCAAAGCGAATCTTCTGTCGAATAGATAAAGCACGCAGTCGCACACAAGATGCAGGATTCTAATCGGCGCCATAATCTATCTTAACCTCGTTATATGGGCGCATGTACATCCCAGCGCTGTTCGCATTGTTCACAGACAGGACCCCGATGGCAGGAAATGCCGAGCAATCGAACGGGCGCCTGTATGCTCAGCCCCCGTTCGTGCCTTTGAAGTCTGCGTGCGCCGGGTCGGGAAACCGCGAACCCGCCGTCGTTGTCGATGTGAAAGGGTTGAACGGCAGGGTTTTCGACGACCGCATCATAAAGAATGCAAAGGTGTCCGGCTCCGACATGTGGCTGATGACCCGCATAAGGGATCTGGACGACGTGCTGGACGGCTTCATGGGCAACGCCGAGAAGCTTCTGGTCCCCTATCACACCTTGAAGAATGCCAATATCCTCAAGGACGTCATAGAACTCTCCGACTGTTGCATTCCCGTGGTATTTTCGAACAACGGCGCGGCCAAGTGTTTCAGAAGGACGGCAGAGCTGGGGGAGATAATAAAGGAGACGGCGTCCATCGGTTTTCCTACGACCATCGTCTTCGATGCGGACAATTCGATATCCTTGGACGTCTGGTCTCACATATGCGACCGACATCCGGGCGCGGTTCCGTTCCTCGGCCCGGGCCGCGACGCCGACGTCGTAAAGGCCATCGGCTTCGAGGACGTCATCGTGGCGTCAGAGGTTTGAGCTCGTTCACGATTTGGCGGCCGAACCCCTCTGCCTGCGCCTCGGCGTCCGACACGGGGGCGTGGTCGGTGTCAGGGAAGCAGGCATCCCCGACCCATCTCATCCCAGCCGTCACGGCAAACGACCTCAATACTGTCAACGTGCTTCGGAAGTCCGGCTTCTCGCTTCCCCCGCATAACATGCCCGCCGCATACCCGCCGCGCTCCTCCCCAAGGTGCCACAAAGGCTGAAAACGGTCTATCGCAACCTTCAAGATGGATGACGGGCCGCTGAAGCGCACGGGGGAGGCCATCACAAGAAGGTCGCACTCTTTCATCGCGTCATAGACAGACGACATGTCATCTGATATCGTGCATATGCCCGATTCGCAACATTGCCCGCATCCGGTACAGTGCCTGATGTCCAGTTCCAAAAGGGGGATCTCACAGACGCCCCATCCTTTGCTCTCGACGGACGACGAGAACGATCTGCACATCGCCGCGGTGAATCCGTCCCGTCTGCCTCCGCCGTTGAGCAACAGTACATCCACGTTCGTGCGCAAGGGGTGTATTGTTTTATATCTTCCGTGCAATTGAGTACCGATTAGAGGATGGAATTGGACGAGTTCACCAAATTCAAAAAGATGGACTTCCCTCGGAGCGTAATGCTGGGCCATGATGCGATATTGCACACGGTCGACCTGTGCAGATCACTCCATTTCGGGAAGACTGGCATCATCATAACAGGCAAGAGCACATACTGTGCCGCCGGCAAGGATGTGGAAGACCTTGTTTCGGAAAAGTACGACGTGACCGTCGTCAACACCGGAAACGCCACGATCGACAACGTGAACTCCGTCTGCTCCGCAATCAAAGAACAGAAGGCGAAATTCATATTGGCCGTGGGCGGGGGCAGCAAGATAGACATTGCGAAGCTGGCAGCCAAAAACGCTAACGTTCCGTATGTGAGCATACCGACGTCTGTCGCGCACGACGGCATAGCTTCCGACCGTGCCTCGCTGAAGTCCGACAAAGGCGCAGTTTCGATGTCGGCCGTTTCCCCCACGGGCCTGATCGCAGACACCAAGATAATCAACGAGGCCCCCTACCGCTATCTGGCGTCTGGATGTGCAGACGTGATATCCAATCTGACCGCCCTTATGGACTGGGAGCTTGCAAGGAGCCAGAGGAACGAAGAGTTCAGCAGCTCTGCGTATTTCCTGGCGAGATACGCCGCAGACAACCTAATAGACAACAGCAAGCAAATAAAAGACGGCGGAGAGGAGAGGGTCTGGCGCGTCATGAGGCCCGTGATCGCATCCGGCATCTCCATGTGCGCCGCAGGGAGTTCCAGACCTACAAGCGGATCTGAGCACATGTTCTCTCACGTCCTCGACATGAATCACTTAGGCACAGGGCTTCACGGAGAGCAATGCGGTGTCGGATCGATAATGATGATGTATCTTCACGGAGGGGACTGGAGGCGTATTCAGGAGGCCCTTTGGAACATAGGGGCGCCGATAACGGCGTCTGACATCGGTTTGACGGACGACGAGGTCATAGAAGCGCTGATGGAATCCCACAGCATCAGGCCCGACAGATATACCATACTCGGAGAGGGGGGCCTGTCGAAAAAGACGGCGACGTCTGTTGCGAAGAAGACAGGAGTCATAGGGACCCACAAGCCGCCGAAGGCCCATGGGCAGAGGGGAAAGTCCAAGATCGACTCAGAGGACTGAGCATGGTCCTGATAACCCTCGTCAGCGAAACGCAGGCCGAGAAGGGGGGCAGGTTCTACTATCTTGGCCCCCAGCCGGAATGTCTGGAGTGCAAGCTCAAAGGAGTGTGCCTCAACCTGTTGCAGGGTTCACTGTACGAAATAGAGGGGGTGCGGCCTCAGACTCACGGATGCGCCCTGAACGAGGACAAGGTCAGGGCTGTAGAGGTCAGGAGAGTGCCGATAGACGCAGTCATCCCGAAAAGGTCGGCCATCGAAGGGAGCATAATCACGTTCCGGCCATACGACTGCGGACGAATCGGATGCGTCAACTACACTAGATGTCACCTAATCGGCACGGAAGGGGGAAAGTACTCCGTGGACGAGGTCATCGGGGACACTGAGTGCCCGGCAGGCAAGAAGGTGGCTTCTGTCAGGATCCTCTGATCAGAACTTCTCCCCTGTTATCCTCTCGTACATGCTCACATAGAGGTTGCTGACCTTCCTGACCGTCTCTTCCGGCAACGCGGGTATGTCCGGCTCGGCAAGGCCTTTCTCTCTGGCGTCCATAAGCTTCTTGTGATACCCGATGTCACGATAATATTGACGCACAAACTCCTTCGAAAGCTCCACGATGTTGCCTTTTTGATACGCCTCCGCGTCCCACCATCTGTCTTCGTCCAAGGTGCCGAATGTGTCCAAGACCATCAGCTTGCGGTTCATGTCATAACCGAACTCCTTCTTTCCGTCGCAGTGGATCAGGCCGCGTTTGGCCGCTTCTTTCTCGATTATCGCATCGATTTTGAGGACGGTGGCTTTTATCTCCTCGTATTCGTCGTCAGACAGCCCCGCCATCTCCTTCGCTTCGGCGTCCGTGAGGTTCGCGTCATGCTCTTCCAGCTTCGTGGTGGACTCTATGTAAGGCCTGGGGAGTTTTTCTCCATGCTTCACATCGTGATGTTCGGGGAACCCGAGCTGCTCGGCGGTTATCTTCCCGGATTTCACTCTGTCTAGCAACGATCCAGCGACATAGTGCCGACATATAACTTCCAGCGGTATGAGGTAGTTCACGGTGTCGCCGTCGATCTTGGCGTAGTCGCGTATTATATCGACCCTCTCGACCCTCATCCTGTCCTTCGCCGGCTCGTCTATGAAGTGATTGCGGATGCCGTTTTCCGAAAGGATGCCGAACCAGTATTTTGCCGTCCTGCACAGCGTCTCTCCCTTATGCGGTATCTTGGACGGGATTATCTTGTCGAATACCGATATGTTGTCCGTGTAGGCGAATTCCAGTGTCTCGTCGTCAACGAGGTATACCTCCTTGACCTTTCCTGTCATCAGGTGCCGCATGTGCCTTCATCCCCTATTATGTATTAACGACTTTCCGAACAGGCCTGACAACCAGCGTCCCTTGATATGTCAACTACCTCGAACGAGTTGCATGTCAAATCTGCTGTGAACAGCCTCCCGATGAGCGGCTCGCCGATGCCGGTTATCAATTTTATGACCTCGGCGGCCTCGGCGGCGCCTATGAACGACACAGCCGCACCCACCGAGGGCAACACAGGGCGCTTCTCCACCGTCTTCAGAAGACAGTCGAGGCACGGAGTCTTCCCCGGAACGACGACCGTGACCTGTCCATGGAATCCGATCACCCCGGCGTGGACCAGCGTCTTGCCGCTTTTCACAGCGTATCTGCTGAGCTCCTTCCTTGCAGGTATGTTGTCGAGGCAGTCGACGAGTATGTCGGAGCTGTCGAGAACGGCTCCTGCGTTCTGGGAGGTCACTTTCTCAGCATAGTATGTTACCTCTATGTTGGGATTCACTGATTTGAGCCATTCGGCCATGAGATCAGCTTTCTTCCGCTCCTGTCCGATGCGGTAGATGAACTGCCTGTTCAGGTTAGACGGGGCCGGCACGTCTCCGTCGGCAATAGTGAGATGCCCCACGCCTGCGGATGCCAGAGCTGTGAGGACGTTGGTCCCAAGCCCACCGCATCCCACGACGCCGACATGCGCGCTTCCAAGTTTTTTCTGTCCGTCCTCGCCGATGAGAATGACTTGCCGCTCGTATCTTTGGTCCATTGTCAATCACCCACAAACTCCGACAGCAGCTTCATCGCGTGCCATACGGATTCCTGTCTGTTGCCGTTTCTGTCTTTGCTGAAACGGAATTCTTCGATCTTCGTTGTTCTTCCATCGGAGACGGCTATGAACGCGAGCCCGACGGGCTTCTGCGGCGAACCCCCTCCCGGCCCTGATATCCCGGTGATTGCCACGGAGAGATCGGATCCGAACGTCCTGACTGCGCCCTCCGCCATCTCCTTCGCGACCTCCGCGCTCACTGAGCCGAACCGCTTCAAAGTCAGAGGGGCCACTCCAAGTACTTTTTCTTTGGAATGATTGGAATAGACGGCGGCCCCGCCGATGAAGAACCCCGATGCGCCCGGCACATCCGTGAGGGTCGCCCCCAAGAACCCGCCGGTGCATGACTCCGCCACTGAGAGCGTATGTCTTCCTGTCAGAAGAGAAGCGATATTGGCGGCCGCCAGCCTCAAGTCGAAGTCCTCGGTCATGATCTCACTGTCAGTCCGTCCCGGAGATCTCTTTGAGGCGCTCCGTCCCGGATATCTCGTCTATGATGCGCACCGCCGCACAAGGTATCAGGTCGCGCCAGTCCCCGTCGCTGGTCATCTTCTCCCGGACCACGGTTCCGGAATAAAGCTCGCGATTGTACAGCGGAGAATCTTTCACGACATATCCCGCCTCGCTGAAGAGGCGTCTCGTCAGAGGATTGTTGCTGTACACCTTGGAGAACGGGGGCGACATAGTCCTTACCTGATAAACCCAAAGGGAATACCTGTTCAAGTCTTCGATAGGCACGATGAAATAATTGGATATGCCCTCTTCGCGGAGGGACTCGTCGATCATGAGGTACCTCTCCCCCGCCGTGAACGGATTGTTCCTCTCGTGAGAGTACTGCGCGCTTCCGATGCCGATCGTGATGTGGTCGGATTCCGCCGCGCATTGTTTTATGACTTCCATATGGCCTTTGTGGAGAGGTTGGAATCTGCCCATGATCAGCGAATAGTTGCTGAAATTGTGTCCTGAGGCCATGCTCCCATATTAGATGGACGAGGTAAAAGTACTTTCTGTCGCGTTGAAGCAGGCGGGATAAAACGCCAGCCTGCAATCATTGCTCAGGCAGACGCGCCGTCGTCATACGATGTCTTCGAACGCCAGTTTGAAACAACGTTCAAGTCTGACGCGTTCGGCCGTTATTGAGAAGTTCGCCTGCCATAGCTCGACTCCGCCTTTCACGCTCTTCGCAACTGCGGACCTCACGTTCTCGTCCCCGTCGCCCTTCTTCGGCGCCCTGAAGCCCGGGTTGTCGTAAACGAAAGCGGTCAGCAGGATCGCTCTTTGGCGGTCTTTCAGACTTTCTGCCAACTCGGTGATGTGCCTGATGAATCGGCCAGTGCTGGTGAACGGCGTGACGTTTTTTCTTTTCACATGAGACGGATGGTCGATCTGCAGATTCTGCAGCGGCATCTTCACCTCGAGGAATGTGTCTCCTACAAGGAAATCCAGCTTTGACGATCCCAGGGGCTGTTCGCGACACACCTCTGCACATACGCTGACCATCTCGGAAAACCCCCCGTTGGCTAGATAATGCTCCACATAGCGGTTCACTGCGTTCTGATTTATCCCTATCCACGACTTTCCTCCGTCTTCCGGCCGATTCAGCGATATGGCTTCCACCGTGAACTGCGTTTTGCGGAGAGGATCGGAAGTTCTTGAGAGAAGGCACGGCCTTCCGTTCAGCTCGATGTCGCCTATCCTCCCGGTAGTCGGGCAGTGACAGAGGCATGTCTGGCCTTCGACCTCGACCGTCATCGTGAACTGACTGTTGCGACGGGTCACGATGCCCTCTTCCAGAGGTCTTTGGAATGTAAACGGAGGTGCGGCCATGCACCCCAATGCGGGTGCATGAAAAATAGTTTTCCGTCTATATGGGAAACAGTTCGGCGTCAGGCCAGATTTACTTCGGCGAATCTGTCGGGCCCGAGAATCAGCGTGGTCTGCTCGAGCACGATTTCATACATCTCGAATCCGGATGGCTCGTCCGACATGAAGTGTGGCGCCCTGAAAGAAAGATCGTCCCTTATGTCCTCGAACCTGACGTTGCTCTTGCGTACCTTGCCTACTCCCTTCACGAAAGGCCCGGGTCCTGAGGGTATGGCGGCAAATGCGACTTTATTGCCGTATTCGGTCTCAGATTTCTCCTTTCTGTTTTTCCTGGAAGAAAACAGGAAGACTCCCGGCCTGCTTGGGTCCCAGTGAACATTGAGGAGCCTTACATTAGGATGCCCGTCGACGGAAGTCGCCAAAGCAACCCAGAGGGTACCTTCAAGTGCACTCAACATTAGTTCTTTGTTCTCCATGCGTTACTCCCCTATCGCAGTGCTGTCTGCCTGCAAAAGGGTCGAATTTATGCTAGTATAAAAAATGGAAACGAGATACAGCCGCTTTCAGCGGTATCTGCGTGTTTATTGAGGGCACGGCGAACGTTCCGACGAACGTTCCGACTCCACAATGGCCGCGTCTTCTGACACGGGCGCCGGCTTGGAGGCGTTCCCGCCGCGGGGAGGGCGCCCCATCTTCTTCGCAGTGCGCACGGGGACATGCTCTACGGGAGGCTCGACCTTCGTGGCCTTGGAAACCCCGCCATCGGTCAGGGGGAGCAGTTTTTCCATGTATTCCCTCTTCTTGGGGCAGTCCACGAACGCATACTCAATCACATCGCGGAAGTTCTCGACGGCAAATATCTCCATCGTCTGATAGAACCTTCTGTCGATCATGACGTCGTTCGCATTGTCCTTCGGGATGAGCGCGAGTTTGATCCCCGACGCGGCTGCCGCTTCTAACTTCGCGGTGACCGCTCCCACCGGGAGGACCTTGCCCCTCACACTGAGGCTTCCGGTCATTGCCAGATCCTGACGGATGGGTATCCCTTCCATCGCCGATATGATGACCGTGGCCATCGTTATCGACGCGCTGTCCCCCTCGACGCCCTCGTATGTACCTATGTACTGGAGGTGGATGTCGCTGTCCGAAAGCGTCTTCGAAGTGTATTTCTTTATCACGGCAGAGATGTTTTCCACAGCCTCTTTGGCAATGTCCCCCAGACGGCCGGTCGCTATTATCCGACCTCCCTTTTTCGCCTGCGAGGGTGAGACCTCTGCGACGATAGGCAACACTATGCCGGAGTACTCGGCCATCCCTGAGTCGCCTCCCAGCGCGGCAAGGCCGTTGATCATCCCCACCTCTTCGCCGGATGTGTTGAACAGCTCGTACCTCTTGCTTCTCTCGATGTGCCGATCGGCGATCTGCTGCTCCAGCCCCCTTGCCGAATTTTTTGCGGCGAGGATGTCGTCTCTCGTGACTATCTCGGCATTCCGTTCTACAGCCACGTCCCCTGCCACGCGTACAAGTCCGCCAAGCTCCCTCATCCTGAGGGTGAGCTCGCCCTTATGCCCGGAGCGGCGCTGGGCCTCGCGTATTATCTCGGCGACGGCGTATTTGTCGAAATGGGGTATCTTGCCGTCCTTGACGACCTCCTGTGCCACGAACCTAGCGATTCCATAGCGGTTCTCGGGGGTGTCAGGCATAGTGCTGCGCATGTACACCTCGTAGCCGTACCCTCTTATCCTGGACCTGAGCGCGGGGTGCATGCCGCTTATCGCGTCAAGGTTCCCTGCGCACACGAGTATGAAGTCGCAGGGCACGGGTTCTGACTTGACCAGCGCTCCCGAAGACCTCTCGGATTGACCTGTGATGGGCAGCTTCTTCTCCTGCATCGCTGTGAGGATGGCCTGTTGGGATTCCATCCTGAGGAGGTTGATCTCGTCGATGAACAGCACGCCTTTGTTCGCCTTGTGGATGGCGCCGGACTCGAGCCTGTCGTGAGACGGGGTTTCAAGCCCTCCGCTCTGGAACGGGTCGTGCCGGACGTCGCCGAGAAGGGACCCGGCATGACCTCCAGTGGCATCGACGAACGGCGGCTTGTCGCTGTCTTCATGGCTGACCAGCACCTTGGGGACGATCATCGTGTCCTGCCTCAGCATGCCGGGCGTCCTGTTGAACATGAACACTATGAGCACTGCAAAGAGCGCGATGAACATCATGTACACGTTGTTGAAGATAATCGAGAACAACACCCCTGCCATGACGAGCGCCATGCATATGTAGAGGTACGCAGAGTTCTTTTGATTCTTCGCCGCCATCGCCTGCATCTTCTGTTCGCTGACTATCGCCTTGCCCTTGCCCGCGGGGAACACCCTTATCCGAGGCTCGTTCACATCCTCGGGGTTGTGGTAGGCGATGATGTCCTGAAGCTCTTCCTTTGGAAGGTACTCCACCATCGAGTTGGCAAGCATGGATTTTCCGGTTCCGGGCTCGCCGATCAACATAACATGCCTTTTTTGGAAGGCGGCCTTTCTCATGACCTCCACGGCTTTCTCCTGGCCTATGACGCGGTCTGAAAGCTTCTCCGGAATCTCGATGTCCTTCGTGGAACCAAAGGTCTGTTCTTCGATCCAATCCTCAAGCGGGACGGTCTGTATATTTTCGGCGTCTGCCATCAACAATACCTTCTTGACCTCAGGGAGATTGGTTTGTACTCGTATATATCTATTTGTCTATTATCGGATTTCAATTAGATCCTCTCCGCACCATTGTGTACAGTGCCGCGACGATTATCGCACCTATGACCGCATAAGCGACCCAAGAGTACTGCATGTAGTCGCGAGGGTCGTCGTCGTACTTTATGTCGCTCAGTTTGGGGTAGTTGAAAGGCATGACCTCTCCGGAGAAGCCGAGGGTGCCCTGCTGATGGTCCTGAAAGAACGTCTCGTACCCTACGAGGAGGTAGGCATTGCCCTTGCTGTCGTTCCAGGTGCTGTCCACTGCGTACCAGTTCCCGTTGTCCATTTTGACGTAGTTCCATGCATGCGCCTCCAACGACGGGGTGGCCGTGCCGAACACGGTCATGCATGGGATCCCCAATTTGTCGGCGAGAAGCTGGAACGCTTTCGCGTAGCCCTCGCACACGGCATACCTCTTGCCGTCGTCGTTGTCCACCAGCGCCCCATAGGCGTCGTGGTCGTAGGGGCTGCTCTTAGCGCCGTCTTTGAAGTTCGGGTCGTATGTGACGTTGTCCACGAGATATCTGTTTATGTCCCCGACTTTCCCGCGAACGTCCGTGCTCGCGGATTCGAAGTCGCCTACCGCCTTCATGACGGCGTCGATCTTCTGCTGGCGCTCGTTAACGTCGGCGGTGGACGGGTCGTCCTGATACGGGCAGTCTTCCGTCAAATCCAGTTTAAGCGTTATTTGGGACACGGCGCACGTCTCGTTCGATATCGTGAACGTGATGGTGTCGTCAAGCCTCGGGTCGCTCCCGTGCCAAAACCATATCGCCATGGGTTCTGCGACCCATAGGGCGTATCTTGTCCTCTCCCAGGTCATGTTAACGGCATCCGCAAGGTCGCTCCTTGTAGATTCCAACGTCGGATCGGCATTCTTCGCGGTGATGGGCATCGGAAGCACCACAGTCAACTCGAACGTTTCCGCGTCAGCCTCTTTCACCGCGTCATACAGTGCTTTTCCGTTGGCATCCAACTGGCTGCGGTATGAAGCGTTCTTGTCTGCAGGCTCGTCGGCGGCCGCGACCGAAGGAAGTGCAAGCAACAAGAGCACAACCAATGCGAACACCGTTACTGGTGCGATCGACTTCAAATTCATAGTCGGCATACATGTCTCTGTTCTTATTTAAACAGACAGCCGGACGCAACAATAAATAAAACAACCGTGTATGGAAGAGCGCATGAACATAGCCGACCTGGACATAGTCCCCGAGCTCAGGGGCGCTCTTGTCGAGCAGGGGTTCTCGGACCTCTACCCTCCGCAAGCAGAGGCCATACCGAAGGCGCTTCAGGGAAAGAACCTCGTGGTGGCCATCCCGACGGCGGGTGGAAAGTCGCTCATCGGCTACATCCCAGCGGTGAACATGGTGCTCAGAAGGGGGCGCAAGGTCCTGTACATAGTCCCTTTGAAAGCCCTTGCCTCTGAGAAGAGGGACGATCTCGACAAGTTCTCCCATCTGGGTGTAAAGGTGATGATGAGCACGGGAGACCTCGACTCCGAGGACGGAAGGTTCTCCGACGCCGACGTCATCGTTGCCACGTCCGAGAAGGCCGACTCCATGATCCGCCACGGCAGCGCATGGATACGGGGTGTCGGCATGGTGATCGCCGACGAGGTCCATATGATACACGACCCGGGCCGCGGGCCGACGCTCGAGGTCACGCTCACGAAGCTTGCACGTCGCAACCCCGACCTTCAGGTCATTGCCCTCTCTGCTACGATATCGAACGCGTCCGACATGGCAAGATGGCTCAACGCGGACCTTGTGACAGGCGAATGGCGCCCTATACCGCTCAAGGAGGGCGTGTACCTCGAAGGCGAGATAGACTTCGACGACGGCTCGATCGTAGAGGTCCCTGAGGGAAAGGACGCCATCTGGGGCATGATGGAGCAGACTGTGAAGGAAGGCGGGCAGTGCCTCCTCTTCGTAAACACCCGCAGGTCCACAGAATCTCTGGCAGTGAAATACGCCGACAAGATGAAGGCGCTGGCTGGAAGGCAGCTGTCTCAAAGCGACGTTGAGACCCTCGAGGGCGACGCGGACGCCACTTCCATGGGGAAGAAGCTCTCCGCTTGCGTGAAATGCGGCATGGCGTTCCATAATGCTGGACTGACGTACAAACAGAGGAAGTACGTGGAGGACAACTTTAAAAACGGCCTTATAAAATGCATAGTGGCGACACCCACGCTCGCGGCGGGGATCAACCTGCCAGCAAGGAGGGTCATCGTCCGCGACACGTATCGTTTCGAAGCCGGCGCCGGCAACACGCCCATCTCCGTGATGGAGGTCAAGCAGATGTGCGGCAGGGCAGGCAGGCCTGGTTACGACCCGTACGGCGAGGCCGTCCTGGTGGCGAAGAACGATTTCGACCACGACCACCTGATGGACGATTACGTGCTCCATGACACCGAGCGCCTGACGTCCAAGCTTGGAAGCGAGAGGGTTCTGAGGAGCCATGTGCTGGGGCTGGTCGCGACAGGGGACGCCGACTCGGAGTCGTCGATAGTCGAGTTCATGCACGGCACGTTCTATGGAAGCACGTCGCAGCTGCACGGCATCGAAAGCGTGGTGGAGAACTGCGTCGACTTCCTAGAGAGGGAGAAGATGGTCGCCAGGGACGGAGGCGCCGTAAGGATACTCCCGTTTGGCAGAAGGGTCTCCGACCTGTACATAGATCCGGTGTCTGCGGTCATGATGAGGAACGCCGTGGAAAGGATCGACGACGATACGGACGACATTCTGATAATGCATGCAGTGGCATCCACCCCTGATGTTCTGGGGATGTATCCCAAAAAAGGAGACATGGACCGTCTGAAGACGCTCACCGAGATGTACGAAGGGAAGTTTCTCACAGAGCCCGTGGACGACGAGGACGAGTTCGGCTTCGACGACTTTCTCAGCAACCTGAAGGTAGCTGTCCTGATGGGGGACTGGATAGGGGAGGTCACAGAGGAGGACATGACCGTCCGCATGGGCATAGGCCCCGGAGACATAAGATCCAGGGTGGAGATGTCGGAATGGCTGCTTTATGCCATGAACGAGATCGCGCTCATCTTCAGGCCGGACGCCGTATGCAGAATCCGGCCGCTCCTGACTCGCGTGAAGTACGGCGTGAAGGAGGAGCTCCTCGGACTCGTGTCGTTCAGGGGCGTAGGGAGGGCCAGAGCAAGGGTGCTTTTTGATGACGGAATAAAGGGAAAGGAGGACGTGATGTCCGTGAGCGAGGAGGCCCTCTCCAAAATGCCCAAGATAGGCCCCGCGCTCGCAAGGAGCATGAAGGCTCAGGCTGGCAGCTCGTCGCATTCGAACCCGCCGAGACCGTCCCATGGCATGCCGGACGAAGACGAACCAGACCGGAAAAAGCAGACCGGGCTGTTCGACTTCTAATCACGACAAGAGTATCCTGGAGATGTCTTCTACCGAGTTCCTGCACTTTATGGGCGGCTGGGCGTTGTTGATTATCGTATCCGGGTCCTTCAGGCCGTTCCCGGTGCATATGCAAACGACTCTTTCGTCGCGGTCGATGACGCCGGCATCTCTGAGCTTCCTCAGGCCTGCCACGGATGCGGCCGATGCCGGCTCCACGCACACGCCCTCCGTCTTGCCGAGGAGCTGCTGAGCACTGATTATCTCAGCGTCTGTCACCGTGTCCGAGAAGCCTCCAGTGTCGTAGATGGCATGAAGCGCCTTCCTCCCGCTGACGGGGTTCCCTATGCGTATCGCAGTCGCGACGGTCTCGGGGTGCTCTTCCGGAACGAAATCATGCTTCTTGGATGCGAACGCCTTGGCGACCGGGGCGGAGCCTTCCGCCTGTATTCCTGTGAGCATGGGCGTCTTCGATATCCATCCGACCTCTTTCAGCTCCTGTATCGCTTTGTACACGGCCCATATGTTGGCTGCGTTCCCGACTGGAAGTACGATACGGTCGGGGACTTCGTATGCCAGCTGGTCCATTATCTCGAAAAGCACGGACTTCTGTCCTTCGGGACGGTACGGGTTTATGGAGTTAAGGAGATAGAGCTTCTTCTCATCTGCCATTTTTCTTGCAAGTTCGAGGGCATCGTCGAAGTTCCCGTCGATGGACAGCACCTTGGCGCCGAAGAACAGCGCCTGCGCCAGCTTCCCGGCGGCGACTTTTCCTGACGGGAGGAACACTGCACATTTCATTCCCGCCTTCGCCGCATATGCGGCGAGCGATGCGGACGTGTTCCCGGTGGAAGCACATCCGACTACGGTCGCGCCGAGCTCCTTCGCGCGAGACACGCCGATGGTCATGCCTCTGTCCTTGAACGAGCCAGTGGGGTTGAGCCCCTCGAACTTCACGTGCGTCTTCGGAACGCCCAGCGCCTTTCCCAAGGCCTCGACCCTGTACAGGGGCGTTCCGCCCTCTTGTATCGACACCTTCTTAGAAGCGTCCACGGGCATGAAGGGGGTATACCTCCAGACGCCGATTTGCTCCCTATGAAGGTCCTTCGGTTTCATTTCCTTGACATTTTCAAGGTCGATCTTGACGGTCAGCAGGCCGCCGCATCTGGGGCAGTTGTTGACATACGGGTCGTTTACGTCTGCATTGCAGTCCCAGCACACTACTCTGTGTTCGGCCATCTCATATCCTCCTGCATCCTTTGCCGCAATCGGCAACCCACGTGTCGCATTTCATCCCGTTCTCAGCATATACGCTCTTCACGCTGTCGGCGATGAGGTCTCCGTTGTGCGTCCCTTTGTCATAGAACGATATCACGCACGGGCCTGAGCCTCCGAGGAACGATGCTAGGGCGCCATGAGACATCGCAGCGGCCTCCGCATCCTTGAGGTATGGCACCAGCTGGGTGCGGGCGGGTTCGAACACGGCGTCTTTCACGGATCTGCCTATTTGCGCCAGATCCTCGGTCATCATCGCATGCACGAGCGTGGACGCGTTTCCTACGTGGAAGACCAAATCCCTTACGCTGACTTCCTTGGGCAGGACCTTCCTCGAATCTGCCGTTGCAACCATCACGTCCGGCATGGCGATCACCACGCCGAGGCCCTTCGGCGGCTCTATGCGGGATACCTCGAAGGGGGCATACGACCGGATTATGGTGAACCCCCCAAGTATGCACGGGGCTACGTTGTCGGCGTGGAATCCTCCCGACAGCACTTCTTCTGCGTGGGCGGCGCAAAGGATCACCTCGTCGGACGAGAGGCTCCCCCCGCAAAGAATGTTCGCGAGAAACGCGCCTCCCGCAGCGGATGCGCCCGACGAGCCTATGCCGCTGCATGGCCTTATGCCCTTAGTGATTCTGAACTCGATGCCGAAATCGGCATTGCACCTTTTCAACGCCTCTGCTGCGGCGATAGTGACTGCATTCTTGGTCGGATCCGAAGGTATGCCCTCATGACAGACCCCAGATTTATCGGATATGCTCACTCCCGACGCGGTCTTCCTTCCTTCGATGACGTCGAAAGGCCTGCCAAGTGCGAGACCAAATATGTCAAAACCGGCGCCGATGTTGGAGGTCGTCGCGGGCGCCTCCACCTTAATCCATTCTCCGCTCATTGGGTGCTCCCGTCTGCCGTACTCCGCCATATTTCATATAGTTTATCAATGTGTTGGACTGTCGCACATCCAAAAATCGACGGACACGTCATACAAGAGCGAGTGAAGGATTAAGCGGTCTTCTCCTGCGCATCCAGGTCGTTCCCCAAGGCCGCGTCGGCCCTTGTCGCACCCTCAGAGGGATATTTTACACGCATCATCGCAACGCCGTGACCAGCGTGCCTTCGACGTTGGCATGCGTCAACCAGCATTGCCGGTTTATTGTGATCGATGTCAAATCCTGGCATTCAGGCCAGAACCTCCTAGAATCCCGCCGACATCGTCGAAATGCCGCCGTTTTTGCGTCGGCCATCGATAACAATCCAGATCGACCTACAAAATGCGGTTTTCCAAACGATAAATTATATAATCGTTAAACATATCCACGTCACAGTACCGTCATCCGAGCGGTGCGTTTTAGTCTATTATTGACATCGAAGGGATAGCACATGAGCAACGAGGACATTGTAAAAACGGGAACGACCACCATCGGGTTGAAGATCAAGGACGGAGTAATACTGGCATCGGACCAGAGGGCTACGATGGGCAATCTCATCGCCCACAGCGACGTCAAGAAGGTATACGCCCTTTCGGACAACATCGGAATGACGATCGCGGGCGTGGTCGGCGATGCTCAGCTCATGATAAGGTACATGCAGAGCGAGATATCGATCTACAGCATGAAGAGAGGCTCCCAGATGTCGGTGTCGGCGGCCGCGACGCTCGTAGGCAACCTGATGCGCAGAGGATTCTACCTGGGGCTCATCGTCGGCGGATACGACTCCACCGGAGGGCATGTGTTCAGCGTCGACGGCGCAGGCGGATATATCGAAGACAACTACACGTCTATCGGATCCGGATGCACCTTCGCCCTTGGCTCCTTGGAGTCCTCGTACAAACACGACATGTCCAAGAAAGAGGCCATAGATGTCGCGATAACGGCTCTCAACTCATCCAGGAAAAGAGACAACTACTCCGGAGACGGGATGTTGATATCGTTCGTCGGCCCGAAGGGATACGAAGAGATTCCGCAGGACCAGATTAAAATACGCTGCGCGGAGCTGGGTTTCACGTATCCCAGCTGATTCTACAAACAACAAACCCTTTCTCACCATTATAACTTCAGTAGGATTTCATATGAACCCAGATAGATTGTTCGAGAGCCTTAGGGACGATGTCAGGAAGCTGGTCCCCGACGACATGAATGTCTCAGGGATAGAGTTCGAGGGCTCTGTTATAGTAATATACACGGGCGAGTACGACAAGTTCTCGTCCAACGACGCCATACCTCGAATGCTGGCCCAGAACCTCAGGAGAAGGGTCGACATCAGGCCGGACCCCTCGAGCCTCGAGGACCCCGAGAAGGTCAGGGAGAGGATGTTGACCATGATTCCTGACACCGCCGAGGTGTTCGACATAAACTTCATCGAGGACACGGGAGAGGCCGTGATCGAGGCTATAAACCCCAACGAAGTCGTAGGCAAGGAGGGCCAGCTCCTTTCGGAGATTAAAAAGGAGACAGGATGGAACGTCAAAGTCATCCGCGCCCCGCCGATACCGTCCAAGACAGTGTCGGACGTGAGAGGATATCTGCGCACCTATCACGAGGAGAGGCACGCTATGCTAAGGCATGTCGCGAGAAGGCTCGTCAGGGCCACCAGGGACGGAGAGCAGTGGGTCAGGATGACCACCATGGGCGGCTTCCGCCAGGTCGGCAGGTCCGCCACGCTCCTTACCACCAGAGACAGCAGGGTGCTCATCGATTGCGGCCTGGACCCGGGTAGCGACTCAACCCCCTACTTCGGGATACCTGAGGCTAACCCCCTCAGCGACATAGACGCGGTAGTCGTCACGCACGCGCACCTCGACCACTGCGGCACGCTCCCTGCCCTGTTTAAATACGGCTACGAAGGGCCGGTGTACTGCACCCCCCCTACAAGGGACCTCATGGCTTTGTTGCAGCTGGACAACATCAAGCTCGGGTATGGAGAGGCAAGAAAGAACCAGTACGAGGCGCAGCATGTCAGAAAGGAGATACTTCACACCATAACGTTGAAGTACAACGAGACCACGGACATAGCCCCCGACGTGAGGCTCACATTCCACAACGCAGGACACATACTCGGCTCTGCGATAGCGCATTTCCACATAGGCGACGGGTTGCACAACGTCGCTTTCTCCGGCGACACGAAATACGAGAAGACCTGGCTGTTCAACCCTGCCAACAACCGTTTCCCGAGGCTGGAGACGTTGGTCATCGAGTCTACGTACGGCGGACATAACGACGTCCAGCCGTCAAGGGTCGATGCGTCCGACGAGATGCGCGACATCCTTCAGCATGCCGCAGAGCTAGGCGGCAAAGTTCTGATTCCCGTCTTTGCGGTAGGGAGGTCCCAAGAGGTCATGCTCGTCCTCGAAGAGCTCATGCGCACAGGGAAGATGCCCAAAGTCCCGGTTTACCTGGACGGCATGATATGGGAGGCCACGGCCATCCACACGGCATACCCCGAGTACCTGAACAGCCAGCTCAGGACCCAGATATTCCAGCAGAACGAGAACCCCTTCCTTTCGCCGATATTCAAGCGCGTGGAGACTTCTATGATGAGGGAGGAGATATGCCACTCTCCCGACCCATGCATCGTCCTCGCTACCAGCGGCATGATGTCAGGAGGCCCGGTGCTCGAATACTTCAGGGAGTGGGCAGACGAGCCGAAGAACTCCCTGCTCTTCGTAGGGTATCAGTCTGAAGGGAGCATAGGGCGCACCATACAGAGAGGGCGTCCGGACATAACTCTCAACCACAAGGGCAGATCCATCGACCTGAGCATAAAAATGAACCGCGTGACCGTGGACGGTTTCTCCGGGCACTCTGACCGCAAGCAGCTTATGAAATATATCTCGTCCCTCGAACCCCGGCCCGACCGCATAATCATCGGGCATGGCGAGGACCGCAAATGCACAGACCTCGCGTCGTCCATCTACAAGAAGTTCAACATAGAGACGAGGGCCCCCATGAACCTGGAGACCATAAGGCTCAGGTGACGCCATGCGCAGCGTTGTGGCGATCACCGGAGCTTCTGGAAGCATATACGGGATAAGGCTCCTGGAAGAGCTTCCTGGAGAGAAGATCCTCGTGCTCTCGGAGACGGCGAAGCAGATAGTACTTGCCGAGACGGGCATGTCTGTCGAGGACGTCGAGGACCTGGCCGACATAGTCTGCGGAGACGACGACCTTGCGGCGCCGATATCCTCAGGGTCGTTCAAAATAGACAGGATGTTCGTCGCGCCGTGCAGCTCTTCTTCGATTGCGAAGTTCGCATGCGGCATCGCGGACACCTTGATATCCAGAACGGTCGCCGTGTGCTTGAAGGAGAGGAGGGATCTCATACTTGTTCCGCGCGAGACCCCTAAGAGTCAAATAATGCTCGAGAACGAGTTGAAGCTCGCTCGTTGCGGGGCCGTGATCCTCGATGCCAACCCCGGGTTCTACCCTGGGCCGACCAGCGTTGACGACATGGTCGACTTCGTCGTGGGAAAATGCCTCGACGCCGCCGGGATAGAGAACAGCCTCTTCAGGCGATGGGGCTGACTCACTCGAGCAGGACGGCAGGCCTTCCTGGTATCGCCGCACGGGACTTGCCATGCGGGTCGTAGAGGTCCTTCTCGTCGGCCGACGCCACCGCGACCTCTGTTCCGAGCTCCGAGGACAGGAAGCGTGCCGCAGACTGCAAGAACGAGGTCTCGTCCAGTCCTGCGACTACAGAAAGGTCCGAAGAGGTCCTGACCGCGTCGGTGACTGCCTTCTTCACAAATTCGGAAACGGCCTTGCCGTTCTTCCTCATGGACTCGTCAGCCATGCACCTCTTGGTCAGAGACGGGATGTCAAGGGTCCCCTGTTCTTTCATCTCTGCCGCGAACCGTATGACTTCCTTCTTCCAGGACGGCGCAGTGTAGATGATCATCTTGGTGGCGTCCGCTCCGGCGACCTTCCTAATCTGGGCGACGTCGGACATAAGGTCTTCGAGGAACTTCTCCCCATATTCTGCGACCGCGTCCCTCTTGCCGGCCTGCGGCATCAGGGCTGAGGACGCGAGCCCTTCGAACCCGGCTTTGCTCCAAAGCTCCTCTGCGGCGTGCGGCGTGATGGGCGTCAGACACGATATCCACATCCTCAGAGCCTCTGTGACTGCCGATCTGCTTCGTCCGCCCCTTCTGGAATACCACCTGATGTCGTTGAGCATCTCGAAGTAGGCGACGGTGGAGGCTTGGCGAAGGTCGTACTTCTCCATCGCATTGACGAAATCCTCCATGCGCCGGCTGAAAGCGGACGCAAGCCAGGCATCTATCCCTGCGGGGCTGTCTCCTCCTTCCGCCGCGATGAGGTCCTCGATCGTGCCGACTATCCTCTCTAATCTTTGACGGTACGTGAACACGGCCTCCTCGGACCATTCCACGTCGACGAACATGGAGGCGACGTTGGCATAGTACAGGCGCATGCTGTCGACTCCGAACTCCGCCGCCGCCCCTGGTATGGGCTGCGCCCCGCCTTTGGACTTGGATATCTTGTTCTTCCTGCCGGTTATGTACCAATTGACGACGATCCCCTTGGGCTGCATGCTGTCAGGGAGTATGGCGCGATGGTTGAACAGGAACACAGGGAAGTGCACGGTCATATGCTCTTTCCCGCCGAGGTTGACGTCGAGAGGATACCAATACTCCACGTCCTTCCGGATCTGCTCCAAGAGCGCGACGCCGACTCCTGTGCCGCGAGAGACGTCGGACGCGTCCCCCTTTCCAAGAACGACAGGGTCGAAGAACTCCTCTGTCATGGTCTCCGGGGATATGCGGCCGTCGTTGGCGTACATCGAGATCGTATAATACAAGGGGTACAGCGTGGAGTCGGAGATGGCCTCTATTATCCACTTGTCGTCGAAAGGGAACCTGGTGCCCAGCCAGTTGCCCTGCCTTACGCAGGCCCTTTCGCGGAACCATCTGAGCGTTGCGTGGACGTTCTCGTAGAAATCCGACGGGTAGATGTCCATTGCGCGGCAATGCTCGGACGTCCTCTCGGTAAGCTCTCCGTTGCCGTAGTCGATGAACCATTGGTCGTCTATGCGTCGGATGTGCACAGGGCGCCCGCATCTGCATACTACTTCCTCGGTGAGATCGTGGAAGGCCTCTGCCTCTCCCGCGTCCACCATAGCCTGCTTCATTCTCTCTTTGGCGTCTTCGACCCTCATGCCGGCGAACGGGCCGCAGGCGTCGTTCATCCTTCCTGTGTGGTATCCGTCCTTGTAGACCTGCTTCTTGGCATCCGCGAGCAGAGGGTCTCCAGGCTCTTTGATGCCCATCCTCTCTATGACGTCCTTTGCGGGGAACTCGCCGTACCCCTCCATTCTGATTATAGACACGGGGGCCACAGAATCCAAAAGCTCTTGGGAGAGCTTGTATTTCGAAGCCGTCGCAGGGTCGTTCTTCAACGCCTGCAGCGATATCCAGTCGTCAGGGGCGTCCGACGGGACCGAGGTGACGAGCCCGGTTCCGACGTTCGGGTCGCAGAACGACGCAGGGAGCACAGGTATGCTACGGCGTATCATCGGGGCTTCGCACGTCCATCCTATCATCTCCTCTCCAGATATCGAGCCGACATGCTCTACCCCGTCCTTCTGGAGGCGCAGCTTCTCCTCGGCCTGCCGAGAGACGATCCACGTCTCGCCGTCCTTGCTTATCTTCGAATATTCTGCATCGGGGTTCACCCAGAAGCATACCTGCCCGTATACAGTCTCGGGCCTGAGGGTGGCAGCGACCAGGAACTCGTCCCCGTGTTTGAATTTCAGCAGGGTGTACTCCTGCGTCTCGGCGTTCCCGCCTTTCGAGATGTCGGTCTCGGAGGCATCGACGGCGACAGGGCCGCAACTGGGGCAGGCGGGCGCGAAATAAGGTTTTTGCATCAAGAGCCCTTTGTCCATCAGCTTCCTGAACTGCCACTGTATGAACTTCCCGTAATCCGGATTGACGGTGCACGTGAACCTTCTCCAGTCTGCAAGGAACCCGAACCTCTTCCAATAGTCGTTGACGTACACGGAGTTGAAGAACTCCACCACTTTGACAGGATCCTTCAAATCTTCTAATTTGTCCTCCGGGCAGCCGTTTCTAAGAAGATACTCGATAAGATCCTCGTCGTTCTTGGCGACTCGGGCGGCTAAGCTTATAGCCCCGTTCCCGGTGGCATGCGTGCCAACCGGAAACAGCACGTTGTGGCCGGTCATGCGCTTGTAGCGGCCGATGGCGTCCGCGTAAGTATATCCTCTGAGATGGCCCACATGAAGGAAGCCCGTGACGCCGGGATAAGCGAAGATGATCATGAACTTGGGCTTGCTCTCGTCTCTCTCCGCGCGGTCGAGACCATGTCTTGCCCATTCGGATTGCCACCTCTCTTCGGATGCGTTGTGATCGTAAGCCATCTGACTACCTTGTTCGCGTGAACGGGCGTGTCTGATATATATTGTTCGGAGTGGAGGCACGCGTCATCCATGCTTCGGCTCTTTCACAATGAGCGATGCCGCGGCTATGGCCGCTGACATCGCCGCGCCCGCAAGCATCGCGACTGTGAACCCGTCTCTGAAGGCGCGCTCCCCTATGTCCGCGAAGTCCATGCCGCCGGTGCCGGCCCCGATCGAGAACGTCAGGGCGAAAAGCGCGACTCCGAGGACGCATCCGATGTACACCGCCTCGTACATCAGAGAAGACGCCATCTCCTGGCTCTCTCCCTTCACCGTCTCGACGACGCGGCCCGCCATCGGCCCCCCGCACAGCGCCCATGTCAGCCCCATGAACACCAAAGCGGCGGCCAGCCAGACCCACGCCCCTCCCATGCCGGACGCGACGAGCGCGACGCAGGCGAGAAAGAGGGATGCGCACGCCGCCATGCAGAACGGTCTCCTCCGCGTACGGTCAGACCATCTCGACATAGGGATGCACAGAGCTACTGTCACGACCGACGGCGCCAGAAGCATCAACCCTGTAGTCGAGGGGTCGAGCTTCAGAACGGTCGATGCATAGAACGGAAGGAGGTAGAAGATCCCGATGTACACCAGGTTCAGAACCACGTACGAGACGTAGACGAGGTCGAACGGCACGTGCCTGAACGCCCTGACGTTGAGGAGGGGATGCCCGCATCTCGCCTCCCACGCGACGAAAAGAGCAAGGGACAGCGCGCAGAGCACGGCGCATGCTCCTGATATCGCGCCTTCGCCAGGGTATTGCACCCTTTCCAAGGCGAGCGCCCCTGCGGACACGGCGGCGAACAGAAGCGCCGCGCCACGGAAGTCCAGAGGCTCGCCTGAGTATCCGCCGTCCGACGGGACCGCGAAGAACGCGAGGGCGACTGCGGCGACGCCTATCGGTATGTTTATGAAGAACACCCAATGCCACGAGGCTGCTTCCAGCAAGTAGCCGCCGATCACGGGGCCGACGCCGAACCCGACCGACCATCCCATGATGAGGACGCCCATCGCAGTCCCCATCATCTCTCTAGGGACATATCTGACGCAGAGCATCGGCGCCGCCGCGCCGATGGCCGCCGCGCCAACGCCCTGGAGGGCGCGGAACGCCATCAGTACGAGGAACGAGTCCGAGAGCCCGCACAACAGCGAGCTCGATGTGAAAAGCACGAGCCCGCCCACAAGCACCTTCCTGACGGCGCCGTTCATGGCTATGCGCCCGAAGGTCAGGAGAAGGCCCGCAAGCATTAGGAAATACACCGCGGAGATCCACGACACGGTCCCCATGTCGGTGGCGAACTCGTCGGCAAGGGTAGGCAGGGCGACGTTCACTATGCTGCCGTCGATGCCGTCCACGGCGCCGGACATCATGACCACGGAGAGCATCATCACAGCTCCTGCGCTCCTTTTGATGTTCATCGGCGGCGTATCCTCTGTTGGATATTTACAACCTCACCTTTGAACGGGCGGCCTGCCGCAGACGGCCCGCGCTACGCTCAGGGGCCTAGGAGATCGACGGGCACCACGGCGACCCCGTCTTCTTTGCGGGTGTACGACAGCTCCCCCGTCGCCGTCAGTATCATGAGGAACGAGGGGGTCTTGGCTCCGTCGACCTTATCCTTCAGCTTCAACAGGTTGCTGGCGGCCTTGTCCAGCTCGTCACCTCCCAGCTTCACCTCGGCGGCGCCCCACCTCCCGTTTCCCAGCTCGATTATCTGGTCTATCTCGAACTTGTTGGAGTCTCCGAAGTACTTGACTTTGCCTCCGAGCGCCGACGCGTATACGCTGAGGTCCCTGTAGCAAAGGGACTCGAAAAGAAATCCTGCATAGCCCGGGTCGTCGATTATCGCCTCTGCGTCGGCACCAAGGGCGGCGACCGCCAAAGAGGGGTCGATGAAGTGCTTTTTCGCAGTGCTGCGGACGCGGGATTTGGAGCGCAGCCTCGGGTTCCACGGTTCCTGCTCGTCTATGACGAACAGGCGTTTCAGGACATCCACATAGCTGCTGACCGTCTGTTCGGACGTCTTTTTCCCATCTCTCGACATGTCTGCGGCCATCGTCGACTTCTTCACCGACGTGGCCGTGTTCCTCGCGAGAGACCTGAGCACCGAATCCATAGTGGAACGCGACCTCTTCCTCCCGTCGACGCGGGACATGTCCTGCCAGATGACGGATTCAAGGTATTGCGCGGGAAGATGCGGGTTCTTCGTCTTCAGCCCCGACGGCCATCCTCCTCTGCATATCAGCTCGACGGCTTTTCTGTAGCTCATGGCGGAGGTAGATGTCGGAACCACGGCGCCGCCGAACAGCCCGGACAGCGATATGCCGCCTGTGCTGTCCCCCGACTCGAACAGGGACATCGGGCGCATCATGACCCGGGCGAACCTGCCTGTCCCCGTGTGTGACGTCGAGTTCTCGGGCGGGGTCGACGACCCTGTGAACAAATACATGCCGGAGGCGCCCTCGCGGTCGATGTCGTTTCGGGCGACGTCCCAAAGGTTCGGCACGTCCTGCCACTCGTCTATCAGGCGGGGGCGCTCTCCTCTCAGCACTTCTTCAGGGGACAGGATGGCTTTCTTCCTGCTGCGCTCATCGGATATGAAGACGGCCGACTTGGAATGGCATAGGCCGGTCCAAGTCTTTCCGCACCATTTGGGCCCTGTGATCTGCACCCCTCCGAACGACGACAGGTACTCTTCGACGCGGGCGTCCACGACTCTTGGGCGGTATAGCGTTCTGACGTCCTCATTTTTCTCATATTCATTCATGGACTGTAATTCAAACTGTGCTTATTATACGTTTTGCATAAAATATGATATCTATTTTTCATAATATTAGTTGTATTGATTTCATAGATATCACCTCTTTGACCGATGCGATCGACGGCAGACGTGGTGGTTTGTCGCGTGTTCGCTCGAAGCGCACCCGCAACCTGACGAACAGGCGTGTGGCCACTGTCATGCACATGATTGCCTTCGGCATCCTCGCCGGCGATGGTTCCAAGCACGTGATTAAGTGTAGTATTTTCGTTTTATATCCCTCCCCGAAGTCCAGCCAGGCATGAAGCGCCGTCAGGAGGGGGAGCACGTCCTGCCTGCGAAGGAGGCGAGGGCCGCCGAGAAGGCAGAGAGGGATGCACAAGCAGTCGAAACCGTCCCTATGTCGCCTTCTGAATCGATAAAGAATATAGATTACGGCAAGCCCTACGGGCTGGGAGGCCATCCGCCTCTGGCGCAATACAACAGCCCTCAGTCAAAACCTGACTATGGCAGGGTTCGGAGGGAGGCAGAAGCGACCAATCATGTGCTTGCAAAGGACTCCGAAGGGCACATGGTGCAGGAGACGGCGCTGAAATACACCAAGACGGACCCTCCGCTCACGAATGAAGAGAGGGAAGAGATCCTCGACTATTCCAAAAACGGATACAAGACCATCAACCCGTTATTGCGCCAAGGCGAGGAATCGGGAAAGCTGGCGATAGAATCGACCAGGGCTGCCGAAAGCATAAAGGCAATCGACTCGGCGATAGCAAAGACGGAGACGCCCGCAATGACGCTGTACAGGAAGTGCGACATAAACGCGGAGTTCGGAGACATTGGCAAATCCGATCTCGGAGACATGTTCAGCCTGAAAGGGTACACCTCGACCAGCGTGTCCGGCAAGGCCGCCTCTGAATTCGTAGGCTCCGCGGTCAAGCCCGAGTCGTCCACGATCGAGATACTTTATCCGGGCGGAAAGGGAGGAGGGACGTTCACGACGGGCAGCACCCAATACGAAAAGGAGTTTGAATTCCTGTTGAAGCGCGGAAGCAACATGAGGCTTGTGTCCAGGCCGTCGGAGATAAATAACAGGTACGTGTTTGAAGTGGTGCCATGAACGACGATCCAAGCTATGCCGCCGCCGTCGGCGTGTGGTACGAGAAGGAAAGCAGGGCCGTGGGCTGGGAAGAGGCGCTTGACCTCGGCCTGATAACCAAGGAGCGCTATGACATGATGCACACACCTCCCAAAGGGTTCTATGGTATCCCCATACCTTACGACAAAAAGGAACGAGCTGTCTGACCTGTTGCGCTCCCCTACGACATTAGTTGAGGGAGAACCTTATCAGGTGTATTCGGAGGTGAGACTACGGCTGCCAAAGAGATCGAGTTCGAAGAGATAATCCTGCCAGACTTCCACGTCAAGGAGGAGGACGACCACTCCAAGTTCGCGGAGCGTCTCACGGATCCGTCTGGGTTCGTAATACACGATAAAAACGGAAACAAGGTCGAGGCTCCGAAGGGGGCGGCCTGGTTCGAGTACTTCGAGGAATGGAAGAAGAAGTGCGAGCTTTGGTATTGAATACGATTTCGACCTTTCCAACCTCTTGCATTTTTAACCGTAACTCTGAACTTATACCAATAAGTGCAGAGTTACGGTTTAAACGTTTATTAACAAGCAGCATGTTTATCGTCTATGGACGGAGTGACGCGCATCGGAGTATCATTGGACCCCGAGCTTCTCAAAGAGTTTGACAAGACGATATCGAAAAAAGGGTATGTCAGCAGGTCGGAGGCGATTCGCGACCTCGTGCGCGACTCCCTCGCGGAGAACGAGTGGAAGAACGACAAAGAGTTCATGTCCGGCGTGATCGTGATGATCTACGACCACAGCGTGACGGGCATCGGAGAGAAGCTGACGGCCATGCAGCACGGGAAGATGCAGAGCATCGGCACGACAATACACGTCCACCTCGACCACGACAGATGCATGGAGGTCCTGATCGTCGAGGGCGAGCTGGGCCAGCTCAAGCTTCTGACCAATGACATCTCCTCGATAAAGGGCGTCCTCAGATGCAAGCTCACCATGGCTTCGCAGGCGACCGGCCACATGCACCACCTGGGTGTCAGGCGTTGACTCGCCCGCGTGCGCAGACGCCCGCGATGCTGGTCCTGGCGGCTCCCATCGGGTATAAATAAAATAATCAGGATGTGACCGCCGACCATGAGGAAACTGATAATCACAGAGAAGGCGAACGCCGCCAGAAGGATATCCACGATACTCTCCGACGGCAAGTCACGCTCGGATTCCGGGGGCGGAGTCACCGCCATGACCTTTGAGAGCGGAGGGGACGAATACAGCGTCGTCAGCCTCAGGGGACACATCATAGAGCTAGACTACCCGGAAGAGTTCAACGACTGGGGGAGCACGTCTCCTATCGACCTCGTCTATGCGTCGCAGGTCAAGACCGTGCGCATAAAGTCAATCCTAAACAAGATCGGCGACATTGCAAAGACCGCCGACGAGATTATAATCGCTACCGACTTCGACAGGGAGGGGGAGCTCATTGGGATGGAGACCGTCACCGCCATCGGGGCGGACATGAGCAAGGTCAAGAGGGCTAAGTTCAGCGCCTTGACCAAAGGCGAGGTCGAGAAAGCGTTCGCGGAGCTCGCACTCCCGGACGAGAAGCTAGCCGACGCCGCAGAGGCCAGGCAGATCGTGGACCTTGCTTGGGGAGCGGTGCTCACAAGGCTGATATCCCTTTCGTCAGGACAGGTTGGAAAGAACTTCATGTCCGTCGGAAGGGTGCAGAGCCCGACGCTGAAGCTTCTCGTCGACCGTCACGAAGAGATAGAGAGCTTCGTGCCCGTCCCGTTTTGGAACGTAGTGGGGAAGTTCGGCATGCTCGCATTCAAAGGAGAGCATGACAGGGACCCGTTCTGGAAGAAAGAGGACGCAGAGGCCGTGACGGCAAAGGCGTCCGGCGCCTCCAAAGGGAAAGTGACGTCTTACGAGACGGCAGAGAAGGAGGAATACCGTCCTGCCCCGTTCGACACCACCGCGATGCAAGTTGAAGCCAACAAGATAGGCATACCTCCGACGGTGGCGATGAAGCTCGCAGAAGACCTGTACACCGGAGGATACATATCATATCCCCGCACGGAGAACACAGAGTATCCCAAGAGCCTTGGCATGAAGTCCGTGCTGGAAAAGCTCAGGGACTCCCCGGATTTCAAAGCCGAGGCCGAAGAGATACTTGCGCAAGACAAGATATCCCCATCAAGAGGCAAGAGACGGACCACAGACCACCCTCCGATATATCCGACCGCTGGCGCGGGCTCCGACAAGATGAAGGGCGACAAATGGAAGCTCTACGAACTCATAGCGAGGAGGTTCATGGCCACCGTAGGGCCCAACGCCATGGCGGAGATTACAGAATGCAAGGTGGACGTCAACGGCGAGACGTTCAATGCACGCGGCTACGTTCAAAAAGAGCTCGGATGGAAGAAGTACTACAAGAAGTACATCAAGGTCGCGGACACGCACATACCTAAGCTTGCGGCAGGCGAGGAGATAGAGGTGCGCTCGATAAGCATGGACGAGTCTGCCACGAAACCTCCGTACAGGTACAACCAGGGTTCTCTCATCCAAGAGATGGACAGGCTGCAGCTCGGCACGAAGAGCACGAGGCATGAGATCATAGGCAAGCTCTTCTCAAGGAACTACGTCCAAGGGAACTACATGACGCCTACGCCCAGCGGCACGGCCCTCACCAAGTCCCTGGAGAAGCACGGCGGCGGCATAACAGAGCCGGCGATGACGGCAAGGCTCGAAGAGGACATGCTGAAGATAAGCGAGGGCGAGAGCACGCTGGAAGGGGTGGTGCGCGAGTCTCAGAAGATGCTGCACGACGTGGCATTGAAGATAACCTCCGAGAAGGACCAGATCGGCGACGAGATCAAGAGCGCCCTCATGACGCAGCAGCACGTCGGGATCTGCCCGGACTGCGGCAACAACATGACGATCAGGAAGTCCAAGAACGGGAACTTCATCGGATGCGACGGCTATCCTGAATGCAAGCGTGCGTACCCTCTCCCGAGAGGGGCCCTCGTGCAGCCTACAGACTCCGTCTGCGAAGCATGCGGCCTGGCGCAGCTTAAAATCGTGCGCAAGGGCATGCCTCCGTCGTTCCAATGCATCGACCCCAAGTGCAAGAGCAACACCGACAGGACGCACCTCGGCCTGTGCCCGACGTGCGGCAAAGGCACCATAAGAATGATGTTCTCCAAAGCCGGCAAGCGTTTCGCAGGATGCTCGGAATGGCCGGCATGCACGCAGACTTACCCGCTCAGGCCCAGGGGGTCGATCGCGCCCATCGGCGAGAAGTGCGAGATTTGCGGGGCGCCTGCGGTTCTGTTCAACGGCTCTAGGGAATGCATCAACCCCGACTGCGGCACGAAGAAGAAGCGTTCGAAGCCCGCAGCCAAAAAGAGCGGGTCTGCCGCGAAGACGGTCGCAGTGAAGAAGCGCACGTCGAAAAAAAGCCCTAAAAACGAAGTCGAGCCGGAGTAATCCGTCATTCTTCATCTGGCATTCGAGCGGTCTTGTTATATGACATAAATAAAACAGTTTTAGTGTTACTAATTTACATTTTACCAAATGTAGTCAAAATCCCGATTCTTCCTCGTCCTGACGTTCAAAATGCTGGTCAAGGCAATCTATGTCGCGTGAGATGCGCATGTTCCTGCATACGGGGCATTCGATGTCTTTCCTGAGGCTGAGCTTGACGGCCATCTCCTTCTTGTCGAGGTCCACTATGCGCCCGCATATGCAGTATATCTTTATCAGGCCGCGCATGTCCACCGAATCCAGCGTCCGCATGCACGTGCCCGACGGAATCGAAAGGTACCCCTGTTCATTAGTAGTTTTCAAGTCAGTCCCTACTCCCGTGGCGGCTGTATTCGTCACCGATCCCCATCTAATGAGCGACGTACGAGCGTCATACCTTCTAACCGACGGCAGGGATATAAGCTTTCTGTTCAGATGGAAAAATCAGGTTTATAAAGCCCCTGAAAAACATGTTGCCGTTGGATGGCATGGGCGATAATATTAAATATTATGATTAAGCGGTTTTTTTGGCGTTCCGTCCGAGCGTTCATAATCTTTCAACCTGCTCCAGCTGTTTGAGGACGCTTTTACGGATCTCCGACGCAGTCCTCTCCGCGCCGACCCTCTTGCCGTCGCGCAGGACCTCTGTCTCGATCATCTCCATGTCGTTGCCGCAGGCGCACGATATCCTGTCGTCGGGCGACAGCGACACGCCCATCTCGAAGCAGCAGGGGCAACGGTACGCATACTTGCGCCCGCCGAACTTGCCCCTCTTGGACACAGGCGTCCCGTTCTTCTCGGCAATGTCCATTGAAAGGTCCAATGTGGGAGCGTTGCTTATCGACGTTCCGACGCCGAAGCCGGAGACGCTCGTGTGGACGATCTTTGAGATAGACGACTCGTCAAGGCCTCCGGAGACTATGATCTCGACGTCTCCGAACCCGTTCATGTCAAGCTCCCAGCGGACCTCGTCGATCAGCTCCTTGAAGTTCCCCCTTCTGGAGCCGGGCGTGTCAAGCCTCACGCCTTTGAGGTCCTTCACGGTCCTGCAGGCCTCCAATGCGGCGGCACGCTCGTCCGAAAAGGTGTCTATGAGCATTATGCGGGGGACGTCCGGCTCGATCACGGCGTCGAACGCCCTGAACGCGGCCTCGTTGCTGCCCATCAGCAACATCAGCGCATGCGGGACTGTTCCTACGGGGACGCCCCCTATGATGTCCGCCCCGATTTTGGAGGACACGGCGTCGCACCCCCCTATGTAGCATGAGCGGTCCAAGACTCCGGATATGGCAGGGTGCATCCTCCTGTTGCCGAACGCCAGCACAGTCTTGCCCTTGGCGGCGGACTTGACCCTTGCGGCGGCGGTCGCGATGCCCGAGGGCTGGCAAAGCATGCCTAATATCGCCGTCTCCATCACTCCGAAGTCGGTGTATGACCCGAACACGTTCATGAGGGGGACCCTCACGCTTTCTTTCGTTCTCGGCTTGAATATGGTCCCCTCGGGGATCGCGTCGATCGTTATGGGCATCCCTTCGGTCAAGCGGACGACCTCTTCCAGGCCGCAGAACACCGCCCACCCCCATCCCTTCGGGAGCGAGCTGCCTGTGAACTCGGCGCACACCTTGACAGACGACAGGCCGCTAGCATCCAAGATGCGCTTGGTCCTTTCGAAATAGATGTCCATGGTGTCGCCGCCGCGCACCGCTTTCTCATCGGCTATGAACAGTCGCTCCATGCGATCACAGCCTGAACGCCTTCTTTCCCGGGAACACAGCCTTCGAGCCGAGTTCTTCCTCTATGCGGAGGAGGCGGTTGTATTTGGCGGTCCTCTCCCCGCGTGCGGGCGCGCCAGCCTTGATCTCCCCAGTCCCCCATCCTACAGAAAGGTCGGCTATGGTGGTGTCCTCGGTCTCGCCGGAGCGGTGAGACACTACGACGCTGTATCCGCTGTCAAAGCTCATGCGGGCGGCGTCGCCCGACTCGCTGACGGTGCCGATCTGGTTCACTTTGAGCAGAAGGGCGTTGGCCGCGCCCATCTCTATGCCCTTGCACAGGCGTTTGGTGTTCGTGACGAAGATGTCGTCGCCGACGATCTGCACCTTGTCCCCTATCGACTTGGTCAGTTCCGCGGTGGTGTCGAAGTCGTCCTCGAAGAAAGGGTCCTCTATGCTGACGAGCGGGAACGTCTTGGCCAGGCGCGCATAGTGGTCGGCCAGCTCTCCTGCGGAGAGCGTCAGGCCGTCAACCTCGTAGGTTCCGTTCGTGCAGAACTCTGACGATGCGGCGTCGATCGCAAGGAACACGTCCTTGCCGGGAAAGTATCCTGCCAGCTCAGCGGCTTCGGATATCGTCTCCAAAGCCTCGCTCACAGTGTTCACGGGAGGTGCGAACCCTCCCTCGTCCCCTATGTTCACGGCCAACGGGCCGTACTTCTTCTTAAGAATGGACTTCAGCTCCATGTAGATCTCCGACGACGCCCTCAGACACTCGGAGAAGCTCCTCATGCCGGCAGGGATGAGCATGCACTCCTGTATCTTGAGGTTCCCTCCGGCGTGCTTTCCTCCGTTGATCACGTTGAACATGGGCACCGGCAGGGTGACGTGGTTGGAGCCCATGTGCTCGTAGACCTGGATGCCGAGGGCGAAGGCTCCTGCCTTCGCTACGGCCAGGGACACGGCCGTGGTGGCGTTCCCCCCGAGCCTGGTCTTGTTATCGGTCCCGTCTAGGTCTATCAGGGCGTAGTCGACGGACCTCTGGTCGGCCGGGTCCATCCCAACGATCGTCTTGGCGATCTCGCCGCGTATGTTCTCCACAGCCTTCAGGACGCCCTTCCCGCCGTACCGCTTCCCGCCGTCGCGCATCTCGTGGGCCTCCCACGACCCGGTGGACGCGCCCGAAGGCGCTATTGCGGAAATCCTCTGCCCTCCGACTGTGACTTCGGCCTCTACAGCGGGGTTCCCTCTGGAGTCCAACACCTCTCTAGCCCATATTTTCTCTATGTTCATGCGATCCCGCCGATTTCATTCTTCTTCCGGTTCATAGTAATCTGTCATGTGGTTGAGCAGTATCTCTGCGTCTTTGTCGGTGAACATCTTCGGATTGGCGGACGCCAATATGGATGTCTTCTTGCCGTAGCTTGAAGTGAGTATCCGGTGCATCATCATGAGCACCGAGTTCATCCCGTTGCGTTCGATCAGGGGGTCGAGGTTGTCGAACACCACCACCGGGCGATCTCTGGACTCGACGAACGTCCTCACGCGGTCGATGACCGTTCCCAGTTTGTAAACGTCGAAATAATTGCTCAACCTCTTGAACGAGAGGCGAAAGACCTCTGCGTCCATGTTGTCGACCCTTTCTTTGACTGCCTTCTCCCTTGAGACGGATATGATCAGCGCGTCGCAGCCCTCTTTGCACACGGCCTCGGCGACCGCGTAGACGGCGCGAGGGGCATCGTCGAAGAGCATGTACGACCTTCCGAACTCCACCCTCTCCTCATCAGGCCGACGCTTAGGCTCCGGGGCCTTCGCCTTCCTGTCGTCCTGCTCTCCACGAACGACCTCGGATATCTTGTCCAGTATCTCGGACGACCTGAACGGCTTCTGCACGTAGCCCCGGACGAGGGCGCTGTCCCGAGGAACCTGCTCGTTCCAGCTTCTCAGGAGGATGATCTTCAACCTTTTGAGGCTCTCGTCGTGCATGTCGTCGATCAGCCTGAGGCCGCCCCCGCCGGCCATGTCCATGTCAAGAAGCACGACGTCCGGCTCGGAACGGATCTTCACGACGACTTCGTCCGCCGAGACGGCAGAGTCCGTCTCGTGTCCAGCATCGGCGAGAATCTCCGCCAAGACGTCTCTGATGGCCAGATTGTCGTCTATTATCAGGACTTTCATTCCAATCACTCCGAACAGGACGCTGTCCCCTTAACTGCCGTGGAACTATATAACGAACGGCAGGGCGTCACATAGAGTCGCGTGAGGACACGCGCCTTGCGACGACGAACGCAGGAACAGCTCACTGCTTCCTGCTCTCTTTAGCCTTCGGCCTGAGGTTGCCGTATCCGCACTTGCGGCATCTGCTGGCCTTCTTGGGGTTCGTGGCAGAGCAGCTCATGCAGACGGACTTCTCAAGCAACCTGGCCTCAGCCTCTTTAAAACGCGCCATCTTTTATTCCTCTGGCAGACCGATTATGGAGGTATTATTTATACTCGACGCAAAGGCCTGACGGGTTTTCTGGAAACTGGACGGCGCATGGCGGATCTTGCGCCGCCAGCCTTCGGGAGCGATAGGAGGCCGTTGTGAAATCCCCCGCATGTCGAAGCGTTGGACATGCTCTTCCACCCCCCCCCCCCCCCGTGGACAGTGCGGCCAGCCGTGCGCCTTTACGCTGGCGATATTTACACCATACGCATTTTGCCGTCGCATACGTGGGCCTGCCAGGGCGGCGCGG
>JAITOF010000016.1 GCA_031290095.1 Candidatus Methanoplasma porotermitis | reverse complement strand
GACATGATGTACGTGGCGGCGATAATGGCGTTCGCCCCCACGCTCCTTCTGATGTATGCGGTGTTGATGAACTACACATACCCCAAGGTCCAGCAGCCGTTCTTCAGCGACCCGGCGCTGTTCGGGCTGTTCGCCGTGGGCCTCGTCGCAGGCACGTTGTTGTTCGCCGCATACACATGGTTCAACTGGTCCAACATGATCTACATGGCGTTGTTCGCGGCTATCGAATGCCTTGCCATCGTCACAGTCCTCAACCTCAAGAGGTTCCATGGCAAATCCGACACGGTGTTCTACGGCTACGGCTTGGGCCTCGGCGTCGGATGCGCTTTTGCGTTGGGGACTGTGTTCTACCTTGGAACGGCGATAGTCGGCATCGACGACACTGGAAACGTGGATGTCGCCGGTTATGTTTGGCTGTTCGTAATCTCGTTGTCGCACATCCTCATGCTGTCGTCGATCGGGACGACCGTCGGAGAGGGCATAGCAAGACTGAGGCCAATGGAGTATGCCCTCCAGGCGGTGATAGTCAATGTCGTCTTCGCCTTCGTTCTCGCAGCGGCATACAACGCAACCGAGAACGGGATCGTGTTCTACGCCTCGCTCCTCGTCGCATTAGTCGTCTCTGCGGCGTACTTCTATCTGACCATGCACGTACGCCTTTCAAAAGTGATCAGAGACGTGCTTAAGATGGAGGGGAAGCCCCGAAAGGACGTCCCGAAGTGATCATGCCCTGTATCTGCCGTATTTTACCTCATAGGCCATGCAGAGATCCAGCATGGCCTTGAGAAGCTTCTCGGGGCCTTTGGGATCGACCTGGGCTATGTCCGCCTCATCGAACGTGCCGAATATCCCTGTGAGGCCTTTGGCCAATAGTTCCAGCCTCTCATGGGGGTCGCGACAGCGCTCATACCTGTACACAAGGGTGGAGAGGGGGTCCGAATCCAGCGTCTGTTGCTTCGGCCCCCTGGAGGGTACGAATCCTGACAGCTCCGAGAGTGCCTCTCTGGCTTCGTTTTGGCTCTCGCTCTGGAATATTGCCCTCATGTCCTTGTGTGCGTTAGATGTGCCGCAATACGGACATGCCGACGACTCGGAGGAACGATCTATGATCCTTTGTCTTCTGCATTTCAGACATGAGACTACGGCATACATCAGCGATACCCTGTGAAGACCAGTGCGGCGACGCAGCATCCGTACTCTCCCGGAGGTATCCTGTGTCCTACTGTCACAAGGCGGACCTCTTCGAGCTCGACTCCCCGCATCTCCGACATCTCCCTCATCTTGGATTCCAACTCGTGCCTGAGGTCCGCCTCGCAGCCGTGCAGCCTTCCTTCGGCGACATATCCCCCACGCCCGTCCCTGCGATACGCATAGGCGATCCCGGATGATATCACATCTCCGCCACAACCGCGTATCTGAGACAGTACGCAGTGGGTGACGGCGCCCATGGGAAGTTCTTTCTTCTCCGACTCTTTGACGCCGACAGGTATCACCGACGACACGGCGACCAGGTTCTGTTCGCTTATCCCTGCATCGTAAAGGGCGCCGTCGAACGCGTTGAGGTCGGAAGTCCTGCTGGTCGCCTTCCCCGAGGCGACGAAGAAGCCCGAAGGCGTGAGGTGCATCTTATCATCCGTAAAGTTGTCTGAGGTCGGTGTTCTCGCGGTTGGCGTACGCCTCCTGCGACTTCATCCTGAGGTCGATGTCCTCTGCCTCTTTGTACAGGGGGTTCACATCCATCTTCAGCTCGGGAAGGATCTTCGACAGCGGCTCCAAAAGCCTCGCCGCCGCCCTGGGGTCCGGGAGCGCCGGGTTCGCCGGACACAGTATCGACATGACGTCCATACCGGAATGCGCCCCCTCGTAGAGCATGATCCCGGTTGTGCCGCGCACGAGCCCCTCGCCCAGGTTGCGCAGGCCCAGGCGGTCTATCTCGTCGTGCATTCTTTTCGAGGAGCCGCATGCGACCATCGAATCGCCGCCCTCGTACGAGGGGACGCCTTCCAGGCATATAGCCATAGACACGCCGAGGTCCCTGAGCACGCCCATTATCGCAACCGCCAGAGCATAGCACTGTTCGGGCTTCGGGGCGATTTCGGAAGTCACGATGACGAGATCTCCGCCTGTTTCGTCTGTTTTGTCCCTCGTGCAGCCGTATATGCGTATCGGAGGGTAGGGCGTGCCGCCCTGTATCATGCAATATGGCGGCAGGTCGGGGGAGGTTATGCCTGCAATCACGGACATGCTCATCTCTCTGACTATGAAGCTTGACAGTATGGACCCTACAAGCCCTATGCTGGGAAGCCCCACGAGCGCGGTCGGATTCTCATATGTCGCGTCATCGTAACGCATGACCTTAATTTCCATCGCACCGAGATAGCATTGAACATATTAATTATTAACAACAATACGGGGATGCATGAGCGAGGAAATATCAGAGTCGAAGACGCCTGCGGGAATACCCGTTCTCACAGGTCAGGACAGGAACAGCAGGAGCGCAGGCTACATGGTGGCCGTCAGGACGGGATCCAGAGACGAGGACCCTGCGGTCGGCGGGATATCGCACCTTTTGGAGCATGTGGTGTTCAGGGCGACGAAGAAATACTCCTCGTACCAGATGGCGAAGGAGATGGAAGGCGCCGGGGGGGAGCTCAACGCGTTCACAGGCAGAGAGACGACCGCTTTCTACGGCATAACAATCAGGGAGACGGCAGACGTCGCGAGGGAGATGGTGGCAGACATAGTCGCCAACCCCCTGATAGAGAAGAACGACGTAGAGCTCGAGAAGAAAATCGTCCTGCAGGAGCTGAGCATGATAGAGAGCGAGCCTGATTCGTACATTCACGACCTCTTCGCCAACAATCTCTGGAGGGGGCACCCCCTGTCGCAGGACGAGGGGGGCAGCCCTGACATAGTGGGCAGGCTGGACGACAAGGACTTGAAGGGATATTACGAGGAGAGGTACGGGGCCCCAAACCTGTCGGTGTTCGCCGTCGGCAGCATGGACCCGGAGGAGGCGGTCGCATGGGCGTCAGAGAGCTTCGACGGCATGGTCGGCAAGCTACGCAGGGAACGGAGCGCGCCGCCTGTGCCGAAGGCGGGATACTTCTTCAAGAAGAACAGGTCGGAGCACTGCCATGTGGCCATAGGGTTCCCAGCCTACGCCCCGGGCCATGCTCTGAGGACGGCATCCGTGTTGCTGGGCGGAGTCTTGGGGTCAGGGACGAGCTCCAGGCTGTTCCAGGAGGTCAGGGAGAAGAGGGCCCTGGTGTACTCGGTACACACGATGCTCGACCAGAGTTCGGACGCAGGCGCGCTCTGCACTTTCCTGTCGTCCACGGACGAGAACACCCTGGAATCTGTCGAGACCGTTGCAAAGACGTTCTCCGTCTTCAGGAAGGAGGGGCTGGAGAAAGGAGAGCTGGAGAGGACCAAACGCCTCATAAAAGGCGCATTGGTGAGGGCGGCGGAATCCACCGAGAGGAGGATGTACATGCTTGCCAGGGATTATATGCTGGATGGGAGGCCGAGGACGCTCGCTGAACGTCTGGAGGCGATAGACGCCGTCAGGGACGAAGACGTGATGAAGGCGGCGGGCGAGCTGATGCACGCTGACACGCTCAACATAACCGTGCTCGGCAAAGGCAACAGAGGCATAAGGAAATTCGACCTTTCGGGCTTGGACCTCTGAGTAGCCGGACGGCCCCCCGCGAACCCTCGGATGGAGCCGGGCCGTATCGTCACGCGCCCGCCGCCCTGTCGCGCACCTTCCTGACGGCTATCGCCGCCGCGAAGGCGACTGCCAGCACCAAGACTACCATCGCCCCCGGCGGTATCCAGTCCCAATGCACGGCCAAGACAAGGCCTGCGGCGGACAGTGTCAGCGAGAGGACCACGGACATGATCATCGTCTCCTTCATACCGTTGGAGAACAGGGCGGCAGTCGATGCCGGCAACGTGATCAGAGCCATGACCATGATCACCCCCACCACGTTCATCACAAGCACGCACGTCACCGCGACTGCGGAGTACAGAAAGGCGTTCATCAGCGTCACGTTGATGCCGCTTATCCTCGCATGGGACTCGTCGAAGGTCAATATCTGCAGGTCGCGGTAGAAGTACGTCACCGGCACGAGTATGAGGAAAGCCGCGACCGCCATGGTCGCTACCGTGCCGGTGGACACCAGAAGCACGTTGCCGAACAATATGGCCTCATAGCTTTTCATGAACACCGCGGACGGGTCGCTCATGGCTATGAAGATTACGCCCATCGCCATGCCAACCGCCCAAAGGACGCCTATGACGGAGTCCTCCCTCAGCCTTTGGGACACGGAGGGGAACACCATGACCAGCGCGACCGTCACCCCGACCAGCGCGGCCCCGATCATCGGCGAGAACCATCCTACGAGAAGGACGGACTGGATGTAATATGCGAGCCCGACCCCGCCGAAGGTGGCGTGGGCTATTCCACCGCTTATGAACACTATGCGCTTGACGACAACGTACGACCCAATCACGCCGCACAGGATCCCGGCCAGCGCCGTGGCCAGGAACATGTTTTGAATCAGCCCTATGCCGAGGGCGGATGCGAGGTCAGCCAGCGGAATCCCCCTCCATCCTTTCCATGCATGCTTTGCACCGGCATCCCGCCTTGCACGAGCATGCGCTCTCCTTCCCCGCACCGTCG
>JAITOF010000039.1 GCA_031290095.1 Candidatus Methanoplasma porotermitis | reverse complement strand
GATAATATTTTCATCGCCTCCCTGACCTGCATCGCGGCTATGACGGAGGTGGTCGTTATCTCGGCGGCGGCTTTCGGGACGAACATCGTCCCTCCTCCTGTGCAGGAGAACCTGGCGTCAAGCAGCTTCATATGGCTCCTGTTGACTGCGCACTCTAGGCACGGCCCGCCTGGGAGGACGACCTGGACCTTCCCTCTGAACCCGTCCGTGGCCCCGTCGATGTAGGGGACGCCGCGACAACATGCATGCGAGTTCGCATGGAGCCGTGCGGATATGTTGTCCAAGCATCCGAACACGATGTCGTAGTCCCAATTATTTTGGTCCTGTATCCTTGATACGGACGCGACGACGTTCGCATCAGGGCAGATATCCAATGCACGATCTGCGATGACCTCGGCTTTGTTCCTGCCGCCGTCCCCGTCCCTGAATAGGACGCACCTGCTTAGGTTGGAAATCGCAACAGTGTCCATGTCCACGACGACTATGTCCCGAAATCCTGCAAGGACCATACATTTAACGGCTTCGTTCCCCAGCGCCCCCGCGCCGGCGACGAGACATCTGGAGTCGCGGATGCGGTCCACGTCCAGCCAGTTTATGCGTTTCATGCGGTCGAAGCGGTCGGTGTCGTATCCTCTTGCCTTCACGGATTCGAATGATGTTCCGAGTATAGAAATAATATTATCCGTGCGATGCATCGGCGTGCCATGGCAGTCCTTCCGGAGCACGACCATTGCAAGTTCTGCGGCGACGCGGTGCCGTTCGACCAGGCATACTGTTCCGAGAAGTGCTATTGGGAAGACCAGGCCGGGTTACGGGCGAAAAAGAAGAACAACGTCCTTTTCGCCGTCTTCACCGTAGCGAGCGTGGCCGTGACGGCGGCTGTCGGAGTCATGTTGAGATGACCTGCCAGAATCTAGAATGTTGAAAATGCGGGTATGCTTTTATCTTTTGCAATTGCATACAGTGGCCAATCATGAAACGCAAGACCATCGCAATCGCAATCTATCTCGCGGCGATTCTCATGTTCGTGGCGTTCTTGGCTTCGGCGTTCACGCCGCTGGCAGGGGGGGTTTCGATTGGGAACACGGACGAGTACTCCATAAGCACAGAGGGCAAAAAGGTCAAGGTGGAATGGGGGACCACGATCGAGTCCTCTCTCCCGTACAGGATAAACGACGCAGGCATGTCTGTAAAGATCGGCGGCGAACACAGCGTCGTGATTGCCGAGACCGCCAGCGATATCGGGAAGGGAAGCACGCAATTCGACCTGAATGGAGAGGTGTCGTCCATCACAGCGCTGATGCTGGCCACGAGCGGCGAATCTGGAAGCGGGGTGTACCTGCCTATGGAATTCAGAATCCATGGAAGCTATCCGTTCTCCCTGTTCAAGCTGGACATCGAAATCAAAGCTCTTGTGAGCCTGTCTGACACGGGAACAATCGATGCCGATTGGAGAAGCGACCGCGTGACCGTCACAGCCTCTGGCATCGGAGGGACTGTAATGGGCGCCATCGACTCGTTCAGCGGCACCGTCAGAGATTCCGACGTGACGGTCAGCATTACAAAGACGTCTGGAAGCGTGGTCTTCGAGATAGCCTCTCCGTCCGGAGACCTGGCCTGGAGCCTCGAAGGCGCGCGCGATGCAGACGGAGGCCTGACGATAGACATCGTCGGAGGCGGCATCACCCTCGGCGAATCGGAGGTTGGCGGAATCATCGACGCCGTCAGAAGGGGTAGCAACCCATGAACCTTGCATTCAGCGACGAGCTCTGTATAAGAAACGAGGCAGGCGGGATAATCAAGGCGGCGATATGGGCGGCCGTCGTGGCGCTTCCTGCGCTGTTGGCCGTGTTATTGTTCATGAGAGTCGGGGAGGGCGTCGAAATTCCTGAGTTCGGCCTGATGTCCCTGCTGATCCGCTGGCTGTGCGTCAGCATAGCGATAGCCGCCGTCGGCTTCTCTGCGTCGCTCTATCCTCCTGGTAGCAAGCCGAGGCTCATCCTGAGACTTGTCACGCAAGCGACAGCGGTAGCGGCGTTATGGATAGTCACGTCGGGAGGGAGCATCGACATCGACATGAGCGGCATGGTCAAATCCATATCCGACGACATGGAAGGCTGGTCCGTCAACGTCCGCGTCGGCCTGCTGTGGTTCGACGCGATCGTGTCTGCGATAATACTGATCGGCTGCCTGATCCCCGCAGGAGAGTACAAGGACCGTCGCGAGGAGTATCTGGAAAAACACCGTGGCGACGACGTGCGGCCAACGGTGCATTCGAGGCACTGATTCATTCCGACGCGGAGCGGACGCGGGACACGTCGTGCAAGCGTATGACGTCCGCTCCGCTCTCCCAAGAAATCATAGCGGCCTCGACGGTCGCCTCGTCCCTGCCCATTCCGGGGAACCCATGGGCTAGGAACCTCTTCCTCGACGGCCCAATGAGGACAGGGAATCCGTCTGAGAAGCAACGTGGGTTCCTGATTATCTGCATGTTCTGCTCGTGAGTCTTGCCGAAGCCGACTCCCGGGTCGATTATAATCTTGTTCGGCTTCACGCCGGCCTCTATGGCGGCCGAAGTCTGACGGTCGAAGAACCTTTTGATCTCGGGAAGCGCCGGGTCCGCCATAATGTCCGAGGCGAGGGTCCTTGGAGACCCGTGCATATGCATGATGACGACCTCGGCCCCGGACGACGAGACCAACGACATCATGCGGGCGTCCGTCAGCCCGCAGACGTCGTTGATAGTCTCTGCGCCGGCATCCAATGCAGCCTCCGCGACCTCCGGTTTGCAGGTGTCCACGGACAGGGGGATGCTCAACGAGGGGGCGACGTCGCGGATGACGGGGATTATTCGTTCCAACTCCGTTTTTGCCGTCACGGGGCAGGAGCCAGGGCGGGTGGACTCCCCCCCGACGTCGATTATGTCTGCGCCGGCGCCGACAAGCTCGAAGGCGTGCCTGACGGCATCCCCCGTGTTGAGGAACATGCCTCCGTCCGAGAACGAGTCGGGCGTGACGTTGAGAACCCCCATCAGGAAGGGGCGTGCGCCTGCAGGCCTGTTCCAGCGGCTCATGCTATCAGGTGGCTGTCAACCAGCTCGACCAGATCGACGACCTCTATGTTCCTGTCTCCTTTGGACGAACCGAGGTTCGTGACGCAGAAGGGGCAGGCCGTTACAATCGTGTCGGCGAACGACGCCTCGTCAAGCCTCGCGGAAGCGATCCTCGCGGCCTCTTCGGGGTATGCGGACCTGACTCCTCCGCCTCCGCCGCAACAGTGGCTGGAGGCGCGGTTGTACGCCATCTCCTTGTAGTTCACGCCAGGGAACTTGTTAATGACGTCTCTGGGAGCGTCGTAGACGTCGCAGTGCCTTCCGAGATGGCAGGGGTCGTGGTATGTTATTGTCCCCTCGAGCGGCGTGAGATTGAGGTCCTGCTTTGCAAGGAACTCGCTTATGTGGAGGACGTTGAAAGAAACATCCACGAATTTTGGATACTCCATCTTGAACATCCTGTAGCATCCGGCGCAGGACAGTACGAGGGTCTTCACCCCGAGGCTCATTATGGCATCGACGTTCTTTTTCATCAGGGCCACGACCTCGCCTTCGTCGACTCCGATTCTTTGGAGCACCGAGCCGCAACACACCTCGTCCACCGTGGTAAAGTCCGTTCCGAGCTTTCCAAGTATGGACATGGCGGCGGCCGCGGTCTTCTTGTTGCGGTACGAGGCGGTGCATCCCACGAAATACCCTGTCTCCGCGCTGTGCGGCTTGATGCCGAGGGCTTCGACGGCAGGCCCCTTCTCGCCGTAGGGGTTTCCGTTCTTCTTCACGCTTTCCGCCATGGACCTGTGCTTGGGAAGCATGAGGCCGTTCTCCACGAGGTCTGCGCGGCACGTCTCGATGATGTCCACGATGTCGACCTTCGAAGGGCATCTCCTCACGCAGTCTGCGCACGTGGTGCAGGTGTACATGTTCTCCACCACGGAATCGTCTGCCTCGATGTCTCCGTTCAGAAGCCCGTATGTCAGCGCGATGCGCCCTCTGGAGAGGGCGGAGTCCCAGCCTATGGCTTTGAACGAAGGGCACACGCTCTTGCAGAACCCGCACATGGTGCAGGTGTTCAGCGCGGCCTTCACCCTTTCTATCTTGTCTGCCTTGAACCTGCTCATCCGACCACCCTTGGTATCGTGACGCTTCCGTCCATCAGCACGAGGAACTCCGCGTCAGGCTTCTGCTCCAGCGCCGTGCGGACGGCGTCCGCGACCGATGGGAACGGAGTGATGTTCGCAGAGCGGAGGATATCTGGGTCCAGGTCTGTGACCGCCCATATCTCCGCCCATGTCGCTATCTCGGCCATCTTGGCCGCCTTATGGTACCCCAGCCTGTACTCGGCTTTGAGGTTCTCGAGCACCTGCTTCGGGTCCTTCGACGACGAAAGCTGCGTCAGGAACGCCGAGTGGCCGAGGCCTTCCCTGCATTTGGACACCATGATGATCTTGCCGCCCTCCTTCAGGGCCCATTTTCCGTTGTCCAACGCCTTCTGCGACTGATAGAGGTCCACGTCCATGGGGTATGGGGCGACGGATATGACGACGTCCGCTTTCCGGGGTATCGGCACGGAGAAGACCTCGTCGGCCCACTCAACCGCCTTGGCGAAAGCAGAGTTCAGGTCGCCGGACGCGACCCTGTATATGCTCTGATGCCGGTCCAAGACCATCTGTATCGAGAATATCTTCTTCCCCTTGACCACTTCCAAAGCATCCATCATATCCTCGTGCACCGGGTTCCCGGCGAGCGCCAGCGACTGGGCATCCTTGCTCATGGCCAGCTTGTGGTTCGCCTCCACAGTCCGGTACGACGCGACTCCAGGAAGGAACGACTTGCGGCCTCCGGTGTATCCTGCGAAATAGTGCGGCTCCACGCTTGTTATGATCACAAGGCGGTCGGCTTCGACGGCGACCCTGTTGACCTCCATCGGAGTCCCGTTCTTGGACGTGCCGAGGTTGACGCATTCGGAGGTTTTGGCGTCATGGCATATGATGCGGCCCTTCAGCTCGGAGTAGTGTTCGCCGAATACGAAGTCGTACTCTTCAGGGGTCATGTCCCTGTGGGTCCCGGTGGCGACGACGTATCTCGCCCGCCTCAGGTCCATCCGCTTAGACAAAGCGTGAAGGACCTTCGCGGTCGGGGTGGGACGGGTGCCGTCGTTGACAATAAACACAATATCCTCTCCGCCGGCCAGGAAGTCGTCCAAAGATTTGCAACCCAAAGGATTGTCTATGGATTCGTTGATAGCCTCGTCGGAATCGCCGCAACGCACATCCTTAGGATAGAACGCGCCTATGTAGTTCCTGTCAGGTATCTCGACCTTCTGGACTCCGTCCTTTCCGTATTTGACATCGATGATCATGTGATGCTCGTTCCGTCTGAACAATTCGCACCTATATTAATGTTTGACGCGTGTGCGACGGAACCTCGTATTCGGCACACTCCCCGTTTGTTAGGGACGATTTTTTTTAGCGTCGAGCCCGGCTACGTGATGTCGAGGGTATTCGTGGACGGGGGCCGATAGACATCTCATCCAGGAGGTACGTGTTCTCGAACATCGGCGTGTTCGACAAATGGACCCTGCTGACGGTCGCCCTGCTCGTCGTGGCGAGCGCTGGCTTGACAGGAGGCCCGAGGACTGAGCGCGGACGCAAGGACAAACACAAAAGCTGTGGATGCACACGCATCAGTGGCGCATCTTCAAAAATAGGCGGCCGCTGCTCGCTAAGGCTTTCAGCCGGGCGCGGCAACGCCCTGACCATTTTCCAGACCTCGGGAAAATGGTCTGCTACCGCATCGTTGTTTTCGATTGCAAGTCGTAGAGGTCAAGGGGCCTTCCACGAAGCAACCCGTCACGGCCGCTTTCTTGCCCTTGCACGCACATCAGCTCGCTCCGCACATCCCCGAGCTTGTTCAGAGTTGTTGTAAAACTTTGAACCCGTTCAATCTTCCCACAGTCCCGTTCTAATAAACCTTATATAAGGGCTGTCCTTAATCGGGTTAAATCGGTGAACGATATGGGAAGAATAAGACCCACCTACATAAAAAGGGTTGCCATCGAGCTCGTCAACAAGTATCCTCAGGCCTTCAACAGGGACTTCGAGGGCAACAAGACGATGGTAAACGCCCTCACAGACGTCTCTTCTGTAAAGATGAGGAACAGGATCGCAGGCTACATCACCCGCTATCTTTCCCGTCCGGAAGTCTGAAAACGCTTTAACTGAAACCAGCATTTTTCCGCACATTGATGCCCGTGTGGGGTAGCCTGGATATCCTGAGAGGTTGCGGACCTCTTGACCTGGATTCGAATTCCAGCACGGGCGCCATCATTGTCCGTCTGTCGCAGGCCAGACTTTCTCCGTTATCTCCACGTCGCCGGGGGGAAGTATTCTAGATATCTCTTCTTCAGGGACTTGGAACTCCTTCGCGATGTCTCCAGCCTTCCTTCCGATCTTGCCGCGCCCCGGGCGTATTACCATGTGCTTGGGGCAGTCGCTGAAAAGCCCGACGGGGCCGCACATCACCTTGCGGGACCCTTGGTATTCTATCTCCCCGACCCCCAGCTCCATCGGGATGTGGTGTTCGTAGTTCCTTTTCCCGCGCACTATGAACGCCCCCCTTGGAACGAACTCCCCGGCGTTCGGGGTCTTGCTCACTTGGTCGGGATAGGCCCAGAACGCGGAGCCTTCCGTCATCGCGGCCACCCATGCCTTGGACTGGGCGAGCGCGAACATGCATGCCTCCCTGAGGTCCTGCTCAGCGGCCCCCGCGCCTTCCTTGAGGACGACCGACGGGGCCCCGTGCACCTCGGCATGGGCGAATATGTCCTTCTCCTTGAGATGCTTCTTCACAACGTTGTCGTTGCTGTGGGCGTCCCTTCCCGCGACGACCAACTTCCCGGACGACGTGAAGAACCATTTATACCTCTCGAACCAGAACTGCTTCGTGGGTTGCACCCTGGATTGCGCCAGCGCCTTTGCTTTGTCCAGCCCCTTCTGCCTTGTTTCCAGCGCGACGATGCTTTCCTTCATGGCATCCCCGGCGCGCTTGGCCTTCTCGGCGATGTCCTTGCTGCGCTGGTAGATCTCCGAAGCGTTGGCATCCAGCCCCTTCGTGTAGTCGAGCGTGACGCCGAGTTCCGAGAACTTCCCGGTCACACGGGACTTGGAAGGGTCGATGCCCGTCACGAAAGGAATCTTCATCGCGCCTTCTTTGAGCTTCTCCCACGTCAGCTTCTGGGACTGCTCGCCGAGCACTTTCAGAAGGTCTGACACCGTCTGGTAGTTGGCGTATATCGCGTCTGCGCGGAGCTTCAGGTCTTCCGCCTCCATCTCGTACTCGTCGATGGTCTCCTTCTGCTTCTCCACCCTCTTCCTGAGCTTTTCGGCCTCCGGGTCGACGTATGCGGCCTCCTCTTCCTCGCAGGCCTCCTTTATGAAGGCGTCTATGGCCGCCGACATGGTGGGGTATTTTATTTTTTCAAGGCTGGAATGAATCTCCAGGTCCACAGGGGACATGTCCTCTATCTTCCCGTCTTTGACGAAGACGGTGGGGTCGTTGCCGCCTGCCGCCTGCGTTGCGATGTCGCGGATCGCCCCATAAAGCGAATCCACGGCCTCCGGCCCGATGTCCTTCGCAGGCACGGTCTTGTCCGCTCCCGCTCTCACGCAGACCTCTTCTGCGTACTGGCCTCCCAGGTTCGCGACGGTGGCCAGAGTCCTCACGGTGTCTGACGCAGACGATCCGAAAGTCTCCCTGAACTCCTCTATCGAAGAAGTCATCGGGTCGAAGCGGGCCTTGGGCATGGAATATTCCTCGCCGGGCCGGGTCGTGCGGTCCCTCCAAGTCCTGTGGATAAGGCAGTTCACGATCTTCCCCTCGGACACCAAGAGGACGTTGCCGCCTCCGAACATCTCGAAGACCAGCTTGTACTCGGCGTCAGACTTGAACAGCTCGGTCACTACTACGCGGTCGAACCCGACTTGGACCGTCTTGCCTATACGGGCGTTGTCGATGTATTTTCGCAGGAACGACGCGAACGACGTCGGCGTGTCGGGGGTGTTCGGCTTGGACGGCGCGATATACAGCCATTTTTTGTCTTTGAAGAACAGCTCCCTCTTCCCACCGCCTGTGGCGTTGACGCGGAACAGGACGTTACCGGCGCCCCAGTGAAATATCTTGTCCATATGGGAACCTTCGAGCGTCGACATCTCGGAGACTATCGAGCGCACGTCAAAGGAGCTCATTTCTTTCTTCATGGAGGGGGTTAAGGGCGATGGAAAAATAAAGGTTCTTAGAGCGGACTGCGGAAAGGTTTATCAACAATGCTTTGATTGTCCGGATACACAGGCCGCTGTGGCTAAGGGGTATAGCGACGCCTTGGTAAGGCGTAGGTCGTGGGTTCGATTCCCATCAGCGGCTCCATTTCATCATATCCAGCATGGTTTTCCAGACATCTGTTCTTTTTGCGGTGTCGCACTCGACGCGCCCTATGATCCCCTGTCCCTCGTGACATGACCGTGCAATCCGAAGGCATGTGACACGATTAAGATGCAGATCGAACTCTGCTATCTCTACGCACATGTTCGGGCGCGACAGTTTGAACAATAATATTTGAAACTGATTGGTTTCATAAAATTAATTTGAAACTGATTAGTTTCATAACAGTGCATTATTATACCGGTGGGACCATCATATCCCTTATGGCTCGTTTCATAGGCAGAACCAAAGAACTCCTGTATCTGGAGGACACGTATTCCAAGCAGGGGTTTCACGCATGCGCAGTGTACGGTCGCCGTCGCATAGGAAAAAGCTCGCTCATCAGAGAATTTTGCAAGGGCAAACGCACAATACACATACAGTTCGTGGAAAATTCTGAAGAAGTGAACTTGGACATAATAAGGTCTGCAGTCACCGACATAGTGGGCAATGACCCCGGAGAGTTCGAGAACCTGTTCCGGGCCCTTCGCCATCTTGCAAAGATTTGTGAGACAGAGAAGACTGTCTTGGTGTTCGACGAGTTCCCGTTCCTGATGACGGGCGCAAAGCATGCCTCATCAGCTCTTCAGCGCTTCATAGACGTCGAGATGAGGGAGACCGAGACATTTCTGATCGTCTGCGGCTCTTCTATACGTTCGATGAGGGATGAGACGGAAGACCCCAAGCGGCCCCTGTACGGAAGATTCCCGGCACGCATAAGGCTGGAGCCTATGACTCCTGTGGAATGCAGGGCGTTTCACCCCCGTATGTCCGACATCGATGCCATGAGAGTGTACATGGCCGTCGGAGGGATACCCTATTATCACGAGATGATGAACTGCGACTCCTTCGAGGACGGCATCATAAAAAACTTCGTGGCGTTTCCGGCGCCGCTGTTGGACGAAGCCGTCGCGATGATAGACAGGGAGCTGTCCCCCGCGTCCACGTACTCTTCGATAGTGTCGTTCCTTGCGAAAGGGACCAACCGCATAAAGGATCTGTCGGAGAAGGTGAAGATATCGGAACAGGCATGCGGCAGATATCTCAAAGACATGGAATCGATAGGGATCGTGGAGAGGATCAACCCCATGGCCGACGCGCCCAAGCGCCCCTTGTTCCGGATAAGAGACAACCTGGTGCATTTCTACCATGGGGCCATAGAGCGGCGCTCGTCCATCTTGGAAACAAGCGACCCCCGCACTGCGTACAAGATGCTGGAGCACGACATCGACACGTGCCTGGGGCTCGCGTTCGAAGACGTATGTTCGGACTACATCTAGCGCAACATGCTTTGCAAGGAAATCGGCAAATGGTGGGGGCGTGCAGGCGACGAAGACAGGGACGTGGACATAGTCGCGACGGTTTACGAAGAGAGCCACGAAGTGGCCCTGTTCTGCGAGTGCAAGTTTCGACGCAGGCCTGTCGGCATAGGCGCGTTTGCTCGGCTGAAAGACACTTCCGAGCATGTGAGGGGCCTGAACAACCGCAGGTTTGTGATGTTCTCGGCGTTCGGGTTCGACGAAGACCTGACAGACCTTGCCGAGCGGCGCGGCGATGCCCCGGAGGTCACGCTGATCGGCTTGGATGATCTGTACCGGGCCTGAGCCGCACGAGACTCGTGCGGACGTTCAGGACATCTTGTAGACGACGAACCCGGACCAGACCTTCGGGAAGAAGAACGTGGTCTTCTTGGGCATGCGCCTGCCTGCCAAGGACAGGTCCCATATTGTCTGCAGGCTCGGAGGGTTCAGTATGATTGCGAGGTCGTACTGCTTCTCGTACATCTTCTTCTCCACCGATGGGAGCTCCGCGTCGTATGCGACCTCCGCTTTGCCCTCGTCGTATTTGTAAACGCCTTTAAGAACAAGCTCCTGCGCGACATAGGTGTCCAGCTTCCATATCGGGCCGTCTCCTTTGCCGTAGTCGGCAAGGAAGCGTCTTCCAGATTTGAACTCGAGTGCGAAAAGGTGGTCCTTCAGCCGCGCCTCCACCTCTTCTCGGGACGATTCTTTGAGGTCGAGCGTGCTGGACAGAGCAGCTATGGCGTTCTTCTCGGATATCTCGCCTGACTTCACCAGCCTGTGCGTCGGCCATATCACGAGCCCTGCATCGTTCGCCGAGACGATGGTGGCGAGCACGAACCCTTTTTTCGCGTTGCCGGGGTTCTCAAGCGAATAGCTCAGAGCCGTCTCGTACCTGTGGTGACCGTCGGCGATGAGCATCTTCTGGCTGCTGAGCTGGGATGATATCTGCTCCTGCACGCGTGCGTCTCCGATCCTGTAGAACTTGTGCTCCACGCCTTGTTTGTCTACATATCTGTAGAGAAGCTGGGCGGTGGAGTCTATCTTCCTGTTGAGCTGGTCCGTCAGCCCTTCGAATATGCCGAATATGGATTCCAAGTGGGATTCCATGTCGCGAAGGAGGTTGAGGCGGTCCTCCTTAACCTTGGAGAACGTCTCCTCATGAGGGACGACGTTTCCTTCGTCGTAGCTTTCGACCTTCAGTATCCCCACGAGGCCGCGCCTCCGCCTCTCGACGCCACAGTCGCTGAACGCCTGCTCGTAAAGATAGAACGAATCCCCGTCCTGCTTCAGGCTGCCAGAGGAGATCATCCTGTCCAGCTCTTTTCTGGACCCGCAGTACCTCTTGTCCGCGTCGGGGCGGAGGGTGAGGACGGTCACGTTGTCCGGATGCGACTGGAGCTCTTTGAGGTAGTCGTCCCCTATGACGTCGTAAGGCGGCGATATCCTGTCGCCTATCTGCTCGCCGGCCTTGAGCGAAGGACGATACCCGGAGAACGGAAGGAATGTTACCATGCACCGCAATATGAACGGCCGTATATCAATTGAACGAATGCCGTGTCAACATATCCGAGGGACAGGGTCTCCGGACGGCGCCTCCAGTATCCTGCGGCCGCCGACCTCCGTCCTCAGTATCACCCTCTCGGGAGCGTCCGTCGCCCTGCCGATCACGGCGGCGTCCCTTCCTTCAGGCGTGCGACGTATGGCCTCCAAGACAGCGTCTGCGAGCTCGGGGACGCACCCTATGACCGCTTTGCCTTCGTTGCCTATGCTGAGCGGGTCGATGCCTAGGAGGTCGCAGGCGCTCGCGACGCCTTCCCTTATAGGTATGGCGGTCTGTTCGACATCCATGCCGACGTGCGACTTGGAACACCATTCGTTGAGGGTGTTTGCGAGGCCGCCGCGGGTGGGGTCCTTCATAGCGACGACGCCCCCCGCCCTGAGGCCCTCGGCAATCATCCTGTTCAAAGGCGCGACATCGCTCTTGATCTCGCTGTCGAAGCCGTACCCCTCCCTGAACGACAGAAGGGCGACGCCGTGGTCGCCCACGTATCCCGATACGATGATGACGTCCCCCGCCCTGAGGTTCGAGTCGGTGCACCATCTGTGGTCGACTTTCCTGTAAGCGGACGCCGCCTCCAAGTTCTCGTCAAGAAGAGGAGACCTCCGGCCGACGGCAGAGGTCGTGACGACCATCTTGTCCAACGCGCCCGACTCCATGACTTTCGTGTCCCCGGTGGCGACTGGGACGCCGCATTCCGCGGACGTGCGGCCGATGCTCTCGGCCACGCGGTCGACGACATCGATGTCGAGGCCCTCCTCCAATATCATGGAGCAGCCTATGGCGAGGGGCTCCGCGCCCATGACCGATATGTCGTTCACGGTCCCCGACACGGCTATCCTGCCGATGTCGCCTCCAGGGAAGAACAGCGGCTTCACGGTGTGGCCGTCTATTGTGAACACGATGCCGTCCACGACGGCGGAGTCGTCCATCGCGTCGAGGGTCACGTCGCCCTTCATCTTTGGAAAGCGGCTCACGATATGCTCGGCGAGGAACTCCTGCATCATCTCTCCCCCCGCGCCGTGGTTCATGACTACCTTGGACATCAAGATTGGGAACGGCTCCGAAGATTAAAGGATTTTCATGGGCTGCGCCGCGCTCGGAAATCGGCATTGCGTCTCGTTCTCCGCTCCGAGCCTCGCAGGAATGCCGTCTCCAAACCGCGCATACGTCCTTGACGCGGCTCCAAAGACGCATTGGCGGCTCTCCAGCCGAGGGCTTTCTAGCGTGCAGCAGGCTCAGGTCAGGGGCCGAGGCAGTCCAGCGGCACGACGGCCACCCCGTCTGACCGGGTGTACGCCATCCCTCCGGATGCAGTGATCACCATGAGGAACGACGGGTCCCTGGAGCCTTCCGCCGCCATGCCTTTCAGGCGAAGAAGCTGTTTGGCCGCCTTGTCGGCCTCGAATGCGCCCAGCTTGACCTCTGCCGCGCCCCACCGGCCGTCAGGCAGCTCGATTATCTGGTCCACCTCGCCTCCCGTCTCGTCTCTGAAGTGCAGCACCTTCCCTCCGAGGGAGGCGGCGTACACGCTCATGTCCCTGTAACACATGGATTCGAACAAGAATCCCGCAGTTTTGACGTCTTTAGCAAGCATCTCCGGCCCAGCCCCCAAAGCGGCGGCGGCGAGAGACGGGTCTGCCAGGTGGCGTTTTGGGGACGTGCGCACACGCACTCTTGAACGGAGCGACGGCGTCCACGCCTCCTGCTCATCTACGAGGTATATCCTCTTCAAGGCATCGACGTAATCCCTAGCGGTCTGCACGGAGACGTCCCTGCCTTCGGCCGACATGTCCGCAGCAACGACGGACATGTTCGCCTGCGTGGAAACGTTCCTTGCCAGCGACCGGATGACTGCTCTTGCGGTCTCCGGGCTCCTCTTCTTCCCATCCGTGTGGGAGACATCGTGCTCTGCCACCGTGTCGATGTACGATTCCGGCATGCTTGCGGCACCGGTCTGCAAGGCTCCCGGCCATCCGCCTCTGCATATAAGCGCCACGGCTTTGAGGTAGTCTATCGACGAGCCTGTCGGCTCTGTGCCACCTGTTTCGAACAGGCTTCTCAACGACACCGCCCCGCTGCTGTCTCCCGACTCGAACAGGGACATGGTGCGCATCCGCACGCGAGCGAACCTGCCGGCGCCGCTGTGCATCATCGATCCCTCCGGCGGGACGGACGAGCCAGTGAAGATATACATCCCAGGCCGGGTACTCCGGTCGATGCTGTTCCTAGCCGCGTCCCAGAGGACGGGTGCCTCCTGCCATTCGTCGACGAGGTGCGGGCGGCCTCCGGCGAGGGCCGCTTCGGGCGAGGTCATGGCTATCGTCCTCTCGTTCATCCCGTAGATGCCGAACGACGACTTGGAATGGTACGTCCCCGTCCATGTCTTGCCACACCATTTGGGTCCCGTTATCAGAACCCCGCCCGAGACCGAGAGCGCATTCTCTATGCGACTGTCGACCGTGCGCGGACGGTACAGGCCCCTGATCTCTTCGTCAGAGAGGTTCTCTTTGTTCGTCATCAGCAAGCCATGTCGAACTGAAAATATAACAGTTGCGATGAAAGTGATATACATTTTGCGATGAAAGTGATATACAGTTTGCGGAAACTACCATGCCATCGGTTCATGCGTACCATCGACGAATCTCCGAACAGTCTTGCGTGTTCCCTTCGGTCCCCGTTCTTTTTGTATGTCAGGGGCGTCGCGGCGATGATTAGTAAAGCCAGGCAGGCCCAGAGTCCATTCCAAACCCTTTAACCTGTTTATTCTGATCGGACAAATCTCGTGCCGACGACTTCTTCGCACACATGCAACGGGCTAACGGCAAGCAAGATTTTCCAAACACCACTATGCGAGGGACAAGGTTAATAACGGTCGCCTTGTATGCGTCGATTGGACTCGTGAGGTAGCGGATATCCCTTCGGCCTTCGGAGCCGAACACCCGGGTTCGAATCCCGGCGAGTCCGCTCTTCTGAAAAATTCCCCAGTCGTGTTTTATAGAAGGGGGAATCCAGTTATTTGCCCTCGTAGACGATAAGCGACTCGGTTGGTATGTCGCCGAACCTCTTCTTTCCCTCGAAGCCGGCCAGCTCCATCACGAAGCATATCTTGACGACCTCTCCGCCCAGCTTCTTCACCATCGCAATTATCGCCTCGGTCGTGCCTCCGGTCGCCACAAGGTCGTCCACTATCACGATCCTCTGCCCTTTCTTCACGCTGTCCTTGTGCATCTCCAGCACGGCGGAGCCGTATTCTAGGTCGTAGGTCTCGCTGACCGTCTCGCGGGGAAGCTTCCCTTTCTTGCGCACTAGCACAAGACCCTTTCCCAACGCGTATGCGACGGGGGCCCCGAACACGAACCCTCTGGACTCCGATCCGAGCACTAGGTCGAACTCGACGCCCTTAAGCGATCCTACGAGGCCGTCGACGGCGGCCCTGAACCCTTCAGGGTCCTGGATGACCGTCGTTATGTCTCTGAACAGCACGCCTTTCTGCGGAAAGTCCGGTATGGAGGTCACGTAGTCCTCAAGTCTCTTCGTCATCAGCGTGCAATGCCGTTCGGTGTATTTATGGGGTTAGTCAGCATCTCGACGGCTTTGCCGTACTTGTCGGTCAGGCGCCGTCGCCTTTCCTCAGGCAGGCTGCTCAGCCTGTCCGCCCTCGAGTTGTCGGCTATGTCGGACAGCTTGACCTTGACCGCTATCGGGTTCCCGCGTATTCTGGCCACATAGTCGAAATAAGGCATCTCCGGGTCGCGGGTGAGCAGGCGCAGGGCGTCGGTGACCGTCGCAGGGAACCCGGCAGAGACGACATCGTCCAGCGTCACCGCCGTGTCTTCTACGACATCGTGCATTATCGCGACTGCGGCCTCTTCCTCGGTCTCCATGCTCTCGGCCACCGAGAAGGGGTGGAAGATGTACGGCACCCCAGAGTCGTCGAGCCGTCCGTGGTGGGCGTCGTATGCCAAGCGGACGGCCTTTCTCGTCATGTCGGTATATATCATGAGACGCAAATCAGGCTGTGATACTTATTTCTGATGCGGCCCGATAGTTTTAGGCATTCCGAAATCATTATTACTCTATTGAGCTATGCGCATGTATGACAAAAGTCGTTTTGAAAGTGGAAGGCATGGCCTGCAACGTCTGCGCCGATGGCGTGGCGGACGCTCTCTCCAAAGTACCGGGCGTGGCGGACGCGGCCGTCGACCTCAAGAAGGGCGTTGCGACGATCACGCACGACGGGAGCGCAAAGGAAGAGGACCTCGTCAAGGCTGTCGTTGAAGCCGGGTTCAAAGCAAAGGTCAAACGCGGTCTGTTCGGATGAGCGCAGGACTCGAGCGGATAAACCTCAAGACGGACGGCATGTCCTGCGCCGCGTGCTCTGCCAGGATAGAGAAGGCGCTGTCAAAGGTCCAAGGCGTCTCCGAGGCGAACGCCAACTTCTCCAACAGCATCGTCTCCGTGCTCTACGACCCGTCCGTCACTGGGAAGGAGCAGATCGCCTCTGCGATCAAGAGCGCAGGATATGAGGTCATAGAGGACGACCCCGACGTCATAGCAGAAAGGGAAAGGAAGTCATCGAGGTCTCTATCGCAGTCCCTAATCGTCTCCGTCATATTCTCCGTGCCTCTCGCGATACTCGCCATGGGGCCTATGGCCGGCCTTGACGTCCCGCTGCGCGGAGACCCCTTTGCTTACGCGCTGGCGCAACTGGCCCTGTGCATCCCCGTACTCGTGGCAGGGAGGAGGTTCTACGTCAGAGGATATCCCGCCCTGGCCGCCGGAAGCCCCACCATGGACACGCTCATCGCCCTCGGCACCACCGCAGCGGTGGCATACAGCCTCTACAGCACGTTCCTTATATTCGGCGGCGACCATCACGCTGTCCACTCCCTGTACTACGACTCGGCAGCCATAATATTGACTCTGGTCTCCACCGGCAAGCTTCTGGAGTCTCGCTCCAAGGTGAGGACCAACGACGCCGTCCGCGCCCTTGTGGGCTTGGCCCCTAAGACGGCATGCGTCGTCAGGGACGGCCGCGAGTCCGTAATCCCCATCGACGACCTTGTCGTCGGAGACGTGATGGTCGTCAGGCCAGGGGAGAGCATCGCGGCCGACGGGCGCATCGCGGACGGCTCGTCGTCGGTGGACGAGAGCATGCTGACCGGCGAGAGCATGCCCGTGTCCAGAGCGGTCGGCGACGAGGTTTACGGCGGGACGGCCAACATAAACGGGCTTCTGAAAGTGGCCGTCGAGAGGGTGGGTGGCGACACGGTGCTGTTCCAGATAATCCGCATGGTCCGTGACGCGCAGGGCACGAAAGCCCCTGTGGCTCGCGCCGCAGACAGGACGGCGGCGGTGTTCGTGCCTCTGGTGATGGTCATCGCCGTCGCGGCGGGCGCGATCTGGTATCTTATCGAGGGAGACGCCCGGTTCTCGATAGTCACGGCGATCTCCGTCTTGGTGATCTCCTGCCCCTGCGCGCTCGGCCTCGCTACCCCGTTGGCAGTAACCGTGGGGACTGGAAAGGCCGCCGAGCATGGAATACTTTTCAAGAACGCCGCCGCGTTGGAGCGGGCAGGGCGCATAACGTCCGTCATCTTGGACAAGACCGGCACCGTCACGGAAGGGAAGCCCGGAGTCACGGCCGCGTCCGCCGAGGTCACGGACGACGTGCTGTCGCTCGTCGCTTCCGCCGAGCACGGCTCGGAGCACCCGTTGGCGAAAGCGGTGTTGGCATACGCTGAAGAGCGCGGCGTGGCTCTGAGAGAATCCTCTGATTTCGTGTCCGAGGCCGGAGGCGGCGTCCGTTGCTCCGTCGGGCCTGACAGCGTCATAGTGGGGAGCCGGAAGTTCCTGAGCGCGTCAGGGGTCGAGGCTCCACCCACGGAGGACGACGGAAGGACGCAGGTATTCGCCGCCGTGTCAGGCAGGTATGTCGGCATGCTGTCCATATCCGACCCCGTGCGCCCGTCGGCGGCGTCGGCGGTCGCATCCCTCAAACGGATGGGGATAAGGGCTATGATGGTCACCGGCGACTCCGAAGGGACGGCCAATGCGATAGCCTCGCAAGTTGGGATAGACGAGGTCCGTGCGCATGCCCTCCCCCGCGACAAGCTAGACATCCTGATATCGCTTCAGACTAAGGGGGAGAACGTCCTCATGGCGGGGGACGGCATCAACGACTCCCCGGCGCTCATGCAGGCAGACCTCGGCGTCGCCGTGGGCTCTGGCACCGACATCGCCATCGGCTCGGCCGACGCGATACTGATGAACGACGACGTGCGGTCCGTGCCAGCGGCGGTGGAGATCGGGCGTGCGTCCCTCGGAAACATACGGCAGAACCTGTTCCTCGCGTTCGCATACAACGTCGTATGCATACCGATAGCCGCCGGCCTTCCGCACCTTCTGGGGATAGACGTCCCCGAGATGCCTGTGATTGCGGCGGCGGCTATGTCGCTGTCATCAGTGTCGGTGGTTTCGAACGCGCTGAGACTCAGGTCGTTCAAGCCCAAGAGCATCGGAAACGACGAAAAATGCTCCCAAAAGGGATAAAAGCCCGGAAAATCCGGGATTGTCGCGGTCATCCGTTGAGTCTTGCGAACCACTATGACGACGGAGTCCTCACGCCCGGCAGAAAGCGTCAATCGACCAGTCTTTCGTTCTTGCGTCTGTTCCATTGTCAGTGTAGTTCTCGCCGCAGGGTCTTGACGTATTAAGTTTCCCGATTGTCGCTTGCCTCCGAATATAGATGGGTTTAATACTATTTATATGTTTTTTATTTTGAATAGTTACGTTATTCGTATATAATATTCTATTAATCGTAAAAATCCTAGGCATCGCGCACCATGGGTACAAATATGCGAAAAGCGGCTGCCGATGTCAATGAGACGATCGATCACTAGTCGCCGTAGACCTTCGACTTAGCCCAAGGGATGACTATCCCGTACTCGTCCCTGCCGAACGCCAGCCTGTCTGGGAGCTCTGAGAAGAACTTCGACTCCATCTCGCAACCGTCCCCCGTCTTGCCCACGACCTTCCCCGCGCACACTATGCAATCGTCAAGGCCCTTCATGTCCGTTATCTCCACGGAGTGCCCGGACTCTTCCTCGTACTCCCTCTTGGCGGCGTGTTCGGGGCTCTCTCCCGGCTCGATCTTGCCCCCAGGCATCTCCCATCCGTCCCTCTTAGGGTTATAGACCATCAGGAACATCCCGTCCCTGAAGGCGACCGTGTATATCGTCCTGTCAGCGTTCAAATACAATCATCTCGTGTGCGTTTTCGTATGGTTCCAAGTCCTTTGTTTCCGCGATTGCGAACCCTCTTCCCCTGAGCCTCTCCTCCGTCGCCGCGTACACGTCTTTCGGCTCTGCCGTTATGTCTTCGGAACGCGCCTTCACCGCCATCATTCCCTTGTTCACTCCGAAGGCGTCGGCGTTGTCCGACACGATGCCAGCATGCATCTTCTGCGCCACGTCGGAGTATATCACGTCCACTTTTCCGATTGCAAACCCGTATTCGGACGGGTTCATGGCGTCTCCCAATATGGGGATCATGTTGGGCCGCGAGGAGCACGTGCACACCAGATCCCTGAACATCCTGGGGGCGAACTCCACGCAATACACCCTCCCCTCCGTGACGATGTCGGAGACGTGAGACGCGGTGGTCCCGCTGGACGCCCCGAGGTAAAGCACGAGGCTGTCCCTCTTGAACGGGAACGCCCTGCCGCCGGATTTGAGATATGCTGCGAGCTTGCTTCGGTTGGGGTTCCATTCCCTGTACTCGGAGCCTTCCGATCGGACAAGACGCTCGCCGTACACTTTGGCGCCCGGGCTGAGAGACATGGTGTACAGGCGGCTGTTTTCTGTGAATACAGTGCCTCCAGTGCCCTCCAGCGGATTCATCCTTAAGTAATCGGCCTGTACCTTAATAATACCCTCTGTCCGGCGGCATTTCTATCGGGCGCCGGTGACATTCGGAAACGGTCGAAAGGAAGAGTCTGCGCCCGTCGACAAAAGAGCAATATACCCTGTGGACGCTGGCATTGCGCATGATGAAGGTCCTCGACGACATAGCCGAAGCCGTGAAGCGGGCAATCGACCTCATGCCATGCTCCTCGAAGGGTATATGCATGGGGATGGGGGCGGACGGGACGTCCACCTCGCAGATAGACAAGATCGCCGAGAACACGGTCCTCGATTACATCCAAAGGAACAACGTCCACCTCAACGTCCTGAGCGAGGAGATAGGGTTCGTAGACAACGGCGCGGACGAGACGCTTGTCCTCGACCCCGTCGACGGGACCTCCAACGCCGTGGCGGGCGTGCCGCTGTACACGATATCCATGGCGGTGGGGAAGAGCTCGCTCGCGGACGTGCACACCGCATACCTTCGCAACCTCGTGACCGGGGACGTGACGACTGCAGAGAAGGGCAAAGGCGCGTTCAAGAACGGGTGCCAGATCCATGCGAAGAAGAAGTCCGACCTAGACGACCTTTTTGCGATGATCTATCTGGGCAACGGCGCCCATCCAGCGGCGTTCAACCTCGCCAAGAGGGTCAGGTCGTCGCGCGCCTACGGTTGCGCGTCCATAGAGATGGAGCTCGTGGCAGAAGGCCAGGCGGACGCCTTCATGATGTATTCAGAGAAATACTCCCGCTCGATCCGCGTGGTGGACATAGCTGCAAGCATATTGATACTGAGAGAGGCAGGAGGAGAGGCTTACGACATGGACGGCAACGTCCTAGACATGAAGTTCGACCTGGAATGCCGCGCCAACTTCGTGGCTTTCGGCGACAGGAGGGTGTACGACTTCATAATGAGAAGGGGCAACGGCTCGTCCGAACGCCCGACGTTCGGGATCAACGTGAACCTTGGCGTGCCGGACGCCCTGAGCCATGCTGGGAGGGTGATGAAGGCCCTGGAGGGATGCGAGTACGTTCTGGACGACGCGGCGGCGGCCGCGCTAGGGACGAAAGGGGCGCCCCTGGAGGACATGAACGTGGACGTCATGGTGACGGTAGGCGGGGACGGGACCATCTTGCGTGCGCTGAAAAAAAACAAGGCCCCGCTAATAGGGATCAACGCGGGAGGCGTAGGGTTCCTGGCGGAGATCGACGTGCGCGACATAGAGGGCGGCATGAAGAGGGCACGCGCCGGCGACTACGTCGTCGAGGACGTCTTCAAGCTCAGCTCCAGATACAAAGGCGAGTATCTCGCCGACGCGGTAAACGAAGCCGTGGTGTACACGGACTCCGTCGCCAAGATCAGGCAGTACAAGGTGTACGTCAACGACCGCCTGATAACCGAAGTGCGCGCCGACGGCATAATCGTCTCCACTCCTGCAGGATCCACGGGATACGCCATGAGCCTGGGTGCCCCGATCGTCGACCCCTGCGTCAACGCGCTGGTCATCGTGCCGATCGCGGCGTACAAGTTCTCCTCGAGGCCGTTCGTCGTCCCTGCGGACGCCAAGGTGACCGTGGAGGCGGTGATGGACAAGGGATGCCTGCTGGTGGTAGACGGGCAGGAGGAGTATGCCATAGAGGGGGGGACGAAGATAGACTTCGCGAAATCCCCCCACACGGCGAAGTTCATCAGGTTCGACAAGAACTTCTACTCCAAGGTCCGGGCGAAGCTGGTGAACGCCATATGAGGAGGATATACGGGGTCAGCATCGACTTCATCGACGGGTTCAACGAATCCTCTAGGTCGGCCTACCCCGACGAGTTCATATGCTTCCACCGGGAGTGCGACGGGGTGATCGGCGAGATGATACTCGTCCCCGGATCGGTATACGGGGAGAGCCACAGCTTCATCAACGACTGGATGACGCCCGTCGATTTTCACAAGTCTGGTACGGCGCACTCCCATCCTGGATACTCCAACAGGCCCTCCGACGCCGACCTGGACTTCTTCAGCCATTACGGCGGGGTGCATTTCATAACGTGCCGGCCTTACGACAGGAAAAGCTGGAGGGCGTACGACTCCTCCGGGGGCAACGTCGACCTGGAAGTAGTCTTCTGATCACAGGGAGTCGCGCACGATGCTCTTCGCCAGCTCCATCATGCCGACCGCATACGCCTTGTCTCGAGACTCCGCGGACATGTCGATGCATTCGCGGTCGTTCTTGTTCCACGCCACCGAGAACCATCCGCTTTCCATGTCCACCCTCCATCCGTCTATGCTGCTGACGTCCGCGCCTTCGATGGCGGAGAGCTTCTCGGCGAACTTCCGGGAGAACATCTCGCGGTTTCCAGCGTAATGCATCCGGTCGCTGAGCACTGCGTAGCGAGGGAACGAGGCAAGGAGGTTCCTGATGCTGTTCTCGGCAGACATCCTCGTCAGGATCGCCGCCTCGTTCACGGCATCGGGACACATGGACACTCTAGGAAGTATCAGCGTGCCGTCCCTGAGCATCCCGAGGTCCGCGCCGCTCTCCAGGAGCGCTTCCGTGACTGAGGCCAAGGCATCCCTCGACCTGATTATCTTGCGCCCCTCGCCGTTGAACATCGGATGCGAGCTCACGCCCTCTCCGATCAGCCCGTGAAACGCATCGTCCACGACCGCAGACGCGTTCACCGGGACCACGACCTTGGACGGCCTCAGGTAGAGCATTATCAGAGCCAGGACGTGCTCGGGGTCGACGAACCCTCCCCCCTCGTCCACGAGGGCGAGCTTGGTGCCGTCGCCGTTGAACGCCACCCCTATGCTCCCGGCATCCCTGCCGATCATGCTTTTGAGGACCGTCACGTCTTCCTTGCCGACCTCTGACGACACGCGTGGCACGCCGCCGTGGGCGTTCACGGTCGTCACGTCTGCGCCTATCTCCGAAAGCAGGGCTGGCCCGCATGCCGAGGTGCACCCGCACCCGCAGTCGAGTATCACCGGGGCGTCTATTTTGTCAGGATGCGTCCGGGCGGCCTTAGCGACGTAACGCCTCACGGCGTCGTCGACGAGGCGCACCTGCCCCACTCCCTTGTAGTCGGGCAGAGGCCCCTCCTTCTTTCTGTCTTGTCGGTCATCGGCGACACGCAACAGGGAGCCGTCCCTCCCAAGGACGGACACGGGGTCTCCCGGCGTGCCTGAAATGTATATGGTGCACTCTGACGCGTCCGACGCGAAGGTCGCGGCAGGCATCGGCACGACGCCTGCGTCGAGCACGGCACACCCAGTCGACAGCAGGCCCGATGTCATCGCATCCTTGATCGTTGCGCAATCGTTGCCTGCGCTGGAAGCCACGACGACCGTCTTGTGTTCTCTGCCCATGCTCTTGCCCATTTCCAGGGCCCTGCTCGGTGTGAAGTCGGTCCCCGTCGTGCCGGGAGCGGTGTTAGAGGCCATGCCCCTTAGAGGCCGACCATCTTGATATTTGTTGTCATCGGACATCATTGTTTATCGTGCGTCAGACAATGCCAGTTTACGATTTTTCGATGCTCCAGCGGCATATTTCGGCGATTTTCTCAAAAACCTTTAAATATTGAGGACTTAGATGTTCTTTCGCACTATGCCAGCATGGCAGAGGGAGTGAAAAATCATGGTCATGGAAAAGATAGACCTCGGCAAAGCGAAGCTAATAGCCCAGAACAAGGGCCTCAAGCCGGGCAAGGTCAAAGGAACGAACGGAGTTCAGTTCACCAAGGGAAAGAACGACAGGCTCGTCGTCATAACATGGGACGAGTTCGAACCCATCCTCAAAAGCAGGAAGCTGGCCGTCTTCGAGAGCGGCGGCTGGATGAAGATCATGAAGGACAAGGTTTAACGGACGCATTTCATGTCAATGTGCACGCCCTGTGGAGGGCGTGCACGCACGTCTTTTATATGAAAACGTGATTAAGCGGTCTGGCGCAGGGGTAGTCAAGTCTGGCCAACGACGCTAGGTTCAGGGCCTAGTCCTTAGTGGTCCGAGGGTTCAAATCCCTTCCCCTGCACTACTCCCGGCTCGCCTGGCGGCGAGTGTTTTTGGAATCGGCGTCAGTCGTGTCACCGTTTAGGCAATCTTCCCAAGCGCCGTGCATGTGTGCATGTATCCGCATTCGCAATCCCAATGTTTGTATGCCCGGTATAGTTCCCTTGGATCTAGTATCTCAAACGTCATTGTCTTCGCATAGGCAGTGTTGGGACATTTGAAGGTCACATGCACGAGGACGCCCAAATCGCCGTCTAACGCAGATTTATCGGATGCTTGCAAATCAAACGAAACTCTTCGTTTGGAATATTCGTCTTCCAGAATCTTTGCGAGGACACACGACGTTTTATTGAATTCAACGTTGTCAGACACGAGCGCACTATGGAGGTCTCTGTTCTTCCGGACAAGTTCCGAGAACACCTCTATGGCATCAGTATAAGCGTTCGGATCGACTTGGCACATCTTGGCGGTAGGTTTGGGTTTGTACGGATTCAACGAGGTCGTCAACACAGACGACAATGCAGAGGTGGCAGTATCATATGGAGAACTAATACTGACGTACCAAGCCACAATCGTTCTGTACGATCAACTTAAGAGCCTTGTTGAAAGATGGGAATTTGTCGGAAAGAAAGTAGAAGTCTCGGAAAAACGAAGAGAGGTCCTCGCAGGATTGCTGAACGATTTCTGACGGTTCTCGAAAAACCATTTCGACCTTTCCAAATCCACGTGGACCAAGTGAAAAGCATGGCGCGGTATATGCACCACTTCTATGAGAGGCCTCAACCAATATTTAGGTACACCTAACTTTATATACCCTTTAGGCATTCCTAAAAACATGGAGAGCAGTTGCAGGTGCAGTTACGAGGCGGCATGCAGATGCGACGGGAGATGCGACTCGAAGAGCGTCCCGGTCATCGGCGCCGATGCGCTCCCCCTATGTGGCGGCGTGCCCATCGTAGCGGCAAGGCCTGGCGAGTCGGGGAAGCTCGTGAGGATCTCCGGGAAGACTGAAACCCGCAGGTTCCTTTCGGAGCTGGGGTTCATCATCGGCGACAGCGTCAGGGTGATCAGTCAAAACTCCGGCAACGTGATACTGGACATAAAAGGCTCCAGGATCGCGATCGACAGGTCGTTGGCATCCAAACTGTTCTTTGCGCCAGAGTGATCATATGCGGACCCTTAGGGATGTCAAAGTAGGCGAGAAGGCCATCGTCGTCAAAGTCAAGGGCGAAGGCCATCTCAGGAAGAGGATAATGGACATGGGCATAACCAAAGGCTGCGAGGTGGCGGTCATAAAAGTGGCGCCCCTTGGAGACCCTGTGGAGATTACATTGAGAGGATACGACCTTTCGATACGCAGGCAGGAAGCCGAGTCCATAGAAGTGGAGTGAACTGCTCGGGCATGACGCATTCTGTCAGCGTGGGCTATGCAGCGAATAGGAGAATAAAGGTGTGACAATGAGTATCAGAATTGCGCTTGCGGGAAACCCCAATTGCGGAAAGACCACGATGTTCAACCGGCTCACCGGTAGCTCGCAACGTGTGGGCAACTGGCCGGGAGTGACCATTGATCGAAAAGAAGGAAGGCTGAAAGGACAAGAAGGGGTCACGGTGGTCGATCTGCCGGGGATATATTCCCTGTCTCCCTATTCCCCGGAAGAGGTCGTTTCAAGGGACTTCCTTCTCAACGACCGGCCCGACGCCGTGGTGAACATAGTCGACGCAACCAACTTGGAAAGGAACCTGTATCTCACGACCCAGATATTGGAGGTCGGGATACCTACAGTCATCGCGCTGAACATGATCGATGTCATCCGCAAGGAAGGCGTCGAGATTGACAAGGCCGAGCTGTCTAAGAGGCTCGGATGCCCGGTGGTCGAGACGTCCGCCCTTAAAGGAGACGGTCTCGAAGAACTGATCAAAGAGGTCATGGCAGCCCCGGCAAGAGGCGCAGGAAGCTATCCGCGCTATTCCGACGGCTTGGAAGCTCACATCTCCAAGGTCTCAGAACTTATAAAGGGCCACGTGCCGGACGAGTCTGTGAGATGGTATGCCACGAAGTTCCTGGAAAGGGACTCGATGGCGCTGGAAGCCGTCCCGGCGGAAGTGGCCGAGGAAGTGGAGAAGGTCGCCGCCGCCATGGAGAAGGAGTTCGACGACGAAGCGGACAGCATAGTCGCGGGAGCGAGGTATGACCACATAGGCGGGATCATATCCGCCGCCGTGAAACGCGACGACCGCAGGGGCAAGGAGACGACCTCGGACAAGATAGACAAGATTGTCACAAACCGCTGGCTAGGCCTTCCCATTTTCGCCGCAGTGATGTTCACCATATACTACATATCGATAACAACCATCGGCACGCTGGGGTCAGATTGGGTCAACGACACGCTGTTCGGAGAGACCCTCATCCCCGGAGTGGACGAGTGGCTCTCCAGCAACGACGTCAACGGCGTCCTCTCAGGGCTGATAGTCGAAGGAATAGTCGCAGGCGTGGGAGCCGTCATCGGCTTCCTGCCGCAGATGCTGGTCCTGTTCATCCTCTTGGTGATATTGGAAGAATGCGGATACATGGCAAGGGTGGCCTTCGTCATGGACCGCGTGTTCAGAAGGTTCGGCCTCTCCGGAAAGTCGTTCATACCTATACTCGTGGGCACCGGATGCGGCGTCCCTGGAATCATGGCGACAAGAGCGATTGAAGGAAAGAAGGAGAGGAGGATCACGGCGATGACCACGACGTTCATCCCCTGTTCCGCAAAGCTCCCTATCATAGCCATGATCGCGGGCGCGCTGTTCTTCCAGTCTGCATGGGTGGCGCTGTCCACCTATTTCCTAGGGATCCTGTGCATCCTGATGTCTGGAGTTATACTCAAGAAGTGGCACTCCATGACGGGGGCTCCCGCGCCATTCATAATGGAGCTTCCTCCTTACCACGCGCCTGGGCTATTCACTGTTATAAGGTCCACCCTCGAGAGAGGATGGGCGTTCTGCAAAAAGGCAGGGACGTTCATAATGCTGGCTTGCGCCATCGTATGGTTCCTTTCCGCCTTTGACTGGGGGCTGAACATGGTCGATGACATTCAGAACTCTATGCTTTCGGACATTGGGATGTCGCTTAAGTGGGTCTTCGTGCCTCTCGGATGGGGAGACGACTGGGAGTTCACCATCGGCACCATAACCGGGCTCGTGGCGAAAGAGAACGTCGTGGGCACGTTCGGCGTGCTGTTCGGCTATGCGGAGCCGTCTGAGGTCGGCGAGGAGTTCTGGGATATAGTGGCGGCACGGTTCGGACCCGGGTCGCTCGGGCAGCTGGCAGGCTACTCGTTCCTAGCGTTCAACCTTATATGCGCGCCCTGCTTCGCCGCGATAGGCGCCCTGAGGGGAGAGCTCGGGTCGTGGAAGGACACCGGCAAGGCCGTGCTGTACCAGTGTGCCCTTGCATACGTGATCGCGCTGATCATCTTCCAGTTCGGAAGCATCCTACTGGGAGGCGGGTTCCAGATATGGCTCCTGCTGGCGGCGGCGGCGCTCGTCGGCTTGGTGTACCTGCTCGCGGCAAAGGATCCGTTCAAGGCGATAGGCCGCGGCCTGCTAAGGAGGCCTGCCGATGAGTAACGTTGCCACCATCGCGGTGGGGCTCGTGATCGTGGTCATACTGGTAGTCGCGGCGTACTCCGTGTACAGGGACCACAAGAGCGGCGGATGCCCGGGTTGCAACGAGTGTTGCAAGAACGACAAGAAGTGATCTTCCCTTACCGGCTGAAAGGCCGGGTATCTTTTTTTTTGCAAATCGGCCGTTCATGCGAGCGACAGAACAAGCCCGATTGCAATCACGGCAATCAACACGATTCCCGCCTTGGCCCAGAGGTCCCTCTCGTGGACGAGCGAAGCCGTCGATGCGACCACGCCTGCCAAAGGAGTGACCATCACCATCACGATGCCCGCCCACAGTACGACCTCTGCAGACGGAACCAAAAGTCCGAGCGCACAGAGGGCGGCTCCCGACACGACTCCCAATTTGAGCACCGCGGAGGTCAGCCGACTGGAGTTCAGATATATCCCCCCGCTTCCAGGAGTATTATTCCTGCGACAACAAGCAGAAGCACCGAGAAATATCTCCTCATTGACGACGCATTCAATTTAGCCGAGATCCTGGTTCCGATGTACGAGCCAACGAGCGCGCCGATGGCAATCGCCGCCGCATAATCGGGAAGCAACGTTCCGTGGGCAAGATAGATTATTGCGCCGGACGCGGCGGTTATGCCTATCATGTAGTTGCTGGTGTTGCTCGCGGCCCTTATGGGCACATGCATGAGGATGTTCATCAGAGGCACCTTGACGGTGCCGCCCCCCACCCCCGTCATGGAAGACATCGCCCCGGCGGCGGCGCACAACGCAGTGCCGGGCCACAAGTTCCCCAGCCGGTATCTGCGCACAGCCCCGTCCTTCTCGTCCTTGTACGAGAACGTGAGCGCGTCGTCCGTGCCGACATCCTCCGACACGCGTTCGGGAACGAAGATCATAGATGCCGCGCTGTATATCTCGACGATCGCAAATATCACCAGCAAGATCCAGTTCTCTATATACGCTGCAACGGCCGCCCCGACCATCGCGCCGACTGCAGTTGTGATTTCTAGCAAGAGACCCAGACGTATGTTCGCAACACCTTTTCCGACGTAATACGACGCAGCTCCGGCGGATGACGCGATTATGCCCACGAGGCTCACCGCCACAGCCTCTCCGGCCAGAAGCCCGAAGATGACCGTAAGCACCGGAACGAACACTATGCCTCCGCCGATCCCAAAAAGCGCCCCGAGGATGCCTGACCCCATTCCGACTACGACGAGTTCCGCGATGAGCACGGGGTCCATGCCGCTATGACCGATTTCAGAGTATATATCACATGTGAAGGATTTTATCAAAGGTAGGATATGCTGTCAGCGTGGCAATAATACTGGCGAGATACTCGGAGATAGGCCTCAAGAGCACGCCTGTCAGAATAAGGTTCGAGAACAGGCTCAGGGACAACATCCTGTCAATGTTCGCGACGGACAGGATCGAGGCGGCCGTCACCAAGAAGGACGCACGGTATTTCATCGAGACTGAGGATGTCGAGGGGGCGGTCGCATCCCTGAAGAGGGTGTTCGGCATTGCGTCGGTCTCTGTCGCAGAAACATGCACGTCGGACATGGAGGACATAAAACGCACTGCGGCCGAATATTCTCGCGGGAAGATCCCCGAGGGGCAGTCCTTCGCCGTCAAAGCACGCAGGGAAGGGTCCAAGCACGGCTATTCGAGCATGGATGTGGGCAGGGAGGCGGGATCGGCCATTTTCGAGGCCAACCCTGGAGTGAGGGTGGACCTCACGAATCCGGACCATGTGTTCTATATCGAAGTCAGGAACAACGCCGCGTACATATTCGGCTCCTACGTCCGTTGCCACGCAGGGCTTCCCGTGGGGACTCAGGGAAGAGTAATATCGGACGCAGACGACGACCGCGGCCTCGTGTCCGCTTGGCTGATGATGAAGCGCGGGTGCAGGGTGTACATGCGCGGAAAGGCGGACGTCTCCCTTCTCAGAAGATACGACCCGGGGCTGAAGGTCCTTGCTGAGGGCGAGGAGCCCACGAAGAAGATACTGGGGCTTGTGAGAGGGTCGTCCGTTCGGGACGTCGAAGAGGTGGACGTGACCGAGTATGAGGTCCCGGTGTACTTCCCGACCGTCGGCATGACCGACGAAGAGGTCCGACACGTCATAGACGTGATGAAAGACGAAGCTTGATTGTTTGTCTGTGCGACGAGAACGCCGCGCCGGTCGATTGCCCGGCACGCCCGTTCAAACAAACAGCATAATGTGGAAAAAATGTTCCCCCGTCCGTCTAAGGATGGGGGTTAGTGTTTTCAGTTGTGCCTGCCGCGGGCCTGCTTGTTGACCCGCACGGAGGGCCTGGCGTTCTCTGCGCCCTTGCCCTTGTTCCTGAGGCCGCGTCCGGCCGCTCCGGCGGACGTCAGGCCGCGGTATACGCGGTTCTTGTTGTTGGTCTTGCAGATCCAGTTGATCTTGGGGTCCGCCTTTATGACCGGGTGAGCGGGGTCTACGAGTATCACCTCGTACCACTCGTGCTGGCCGTCGGCCCCGACCCAGTAGGAGTTGAGCACCTCGAGGTTCTGGTATCTCTTGGCGGTCCTCTCTTCAGCCATCCTCTGGAGGCTCTTTCCGACCGTCATCTGGTTGATACCCTTTCTCTTGGCTCTCCTTCCTGCAGTGATCGCCCTCTTTCTGAAGTTGCCCTTTCTTACCTTGGCCCTGATGATGACGTATCCCTGCTTCGCCTTGAAGCCGAGCGCCCTTGCCCTGTCAAGGCGGGTGGGTTTATCGATGCGGAGGAAGTTCTCTTCTCTCCTCCACAGTATCCTTCTCTCATGGTTGAGTTCCTTGAGGTAGCTTTTCGAAGGGTTCTTCCATGCGTCCGCGATGTAGCTGTACATGCTCTTCCCATTGACGGGGCGGACTTCTTGCTGTTGAGTCTCGTTGCTCATCATAATCACCTTTTCGGATTCACCTGTGAAGGCACATTTCCGCGGAATACGTTCCGTGTCCCTCCGTACCTAAATTAAATATATAAACCTGACCAGAAGGGGACGTGATTCAGGATGGTTCTATCGCACTTCGTGTGGATTTGAGAAATGCATGGAATCTGCACAGCGGGCTTGTCTTTGCCGTTAGAGAGAATCCTGACAGGCATGGGATGTTCTTTCTCCCCCTGCCACGTCA
>JAITOF010000081.1 GCA_031290095.1 Candidatus Methanoplasma porotermitis | reverse complement strand
AGATCGGCTAGGGCGGCGGACACGTTGGAAGCCGTCGTAGATTTTCCGATTCCTCCCTTGCCGTAGAACGCTACCCTCCTTATGCCGTCGTTTTGCACGGCGGCCGAGCTTCCGCATCCACAGTTCATATTGTTACAGTATTACGAATATGTATTAAAAATATTACATATTATGCTACTTGAATGATTATTAATATTACTAAACTTTTACAAGGGGATATATCCAACGGAGGAACATACGTGAAGAAGAATGTCGCAATAGTGGTTCTGGCAGTTGTCTTGTTGCTCGGCGCGACCGTGGCTACAGTGTTTTACAGCCAGGATAGGGGAAATAACGCCAAGGGACTATATGCGCTCGATGCCGCGATAGCCTACGTGGACGCGGGAGGGACCAGCGCCACACCGAAGGTCGTGGACACCATAGAGGCACTTTATGAACAGGTGTACGGCGAGCCGCCCCACAAGGGATACACCGTCGACGACGCCAGAGCGGACGCCGCGTTCTGGGAAAGGTATTGCGGATACGATTCTATCGTTACAGTCAACGAAGACGACACTTTCACTGTGCGCACGCAGTCTCAGGGATATGGGGCGAAAGACGTCACCCTTCCCCGGACAGACCGGATGCTGTCCATGGGCACCATGTACATGACCGTGGCCTACTATCTGATATGCGAGAAACATGGCGTCTCCCCATACTCTAGCGGAGCAAGAGACAACGAGGCGTTGCTAGTCGAGTTCCGCAATGTCGTTGCCGGAGGGACCGACCTAGCATACGTAGAGCAGGAGACGGAGTTGCTGGAATACATCGATCGGGGCACATACCGCGACGCAGGCCAACACACCATCGGCAACTACGACCGCGAAAGGCTTGCGGACGACGTGTCTGCGCTGTCGGCGGACGGGTCGGCAGTCATGCTAGTGGGCACGGGAAGGACCATGGACAAGGAAAGTTACGATGCGTACGATTCGATCGTCAAAGGCCAAGGCGGAATCGGCGTCCTGTTCGTGACGGCTTCAGACATAAAGGGGTCGTTCGCATGCATTGAGGCGCTGGGATCCGTCTTAGGCTATGGGGGCCATACCTCCTCCCTCCTGGAGAGGCTGCAGGTCAAGCTGTACTCTGTGTACAAGTCTCTCGAAGACCATGCGGGAGAGACGCACAAGGTCTATTGGGAGTCGTCTCAGAGGAACACGCTGGGGTCGTCAGGCGTGTCCAAGGACATAATGACGTTCTTCGGATGGGACACGACGCTGCTCACGCAGGGACAGGTCGACACGGAGGCCATACTCCGCGAGAAGCCGGACGTGCTCATCTTTTACAATGCGGACAAGAGGCCGATGGACGAGAAGATGAGGGCCGCATGACCTGGTTCAGATCGAGGTATTTTCCTTTGGAGCATGCCGATTCGGCGGACACCCGGTCGTACCACAGGTCTCGCAGGCGCAGGGCCGCCGCTGCGATAGCGATTGTAGTCACGGTCTTGACGGCAACGTTCTTTTTGACAATGATCGTCGGGAATTTTCACATCAGCCCGAGCGGCGTATTAGATATACTATTCATGGGCGGGGGTTCCGCTGGGGACCGTCAAGTGGTGGTCGACATACGCCTGCCAAGGGTCCTGTGCTCTTTCTTGGTCGGCGCGGCGCTTTCGGCGTCCGGCCTTGCGATGCAAAGCCTTTTCAAGAACCCGATGGCATCGCCGTCGGTCCTCGGCATTTCGTCAGGAGCGGCGTTCGGCGCGTCGCTGGCCATATCGTTCGGCATAGGCGGCGCAGCACTCGGATACTATGCCGTGCCTGCCATGGCGTTCCTCTTCTGCTTTGTCACAATAGGCGCGGTTTATCTGCTTGCAAGGACCAGATACGGGGTCGCCTCGCTGACGCTACTGCTTTCCGGCATCGCCGTGGGCGCGTTCTTCGGAGGCCTCGTGTCGCTCATGCAGTATGTGGCCAACGAAGACGTGCTCGCCTCCATCGTATATTGGACGATGGGCAGCTTCAACAAATGCGGATGGAGCGCCTTCGGCATGGCGGTCGTCCCGATCGTCGCAGGAGCGTTGCTGATTGCATCGCGTTCCAGAGAGTTGAACCTGATCTCCGCCGGGGAAGAGCAGGCGTCCAACATGGGCGTCGATATCAAGAGCACGAGGACGCTCCTGTTTCTCGGCACGTCCTTATGCATCGGCGGATCCGTTGCGATATCAGGCACGATCGGCTTCGTAGGCCTGATAGTGCCGCATGTGTTCCGCATGCTCGTGGGGCCGGACCATAAGCTGTTGATGCCGCTTTGCATCTTGGGCGGCGCGTCGTTCATGGCTGCCGTCGACGCCGTTTCTAAAGCCGCCTTCGCGATACCGATACCCGTGGGGATCTTGACATGCCTGCTGGGCGCGCCGTTTTTCATCTATGTTATGAAGACGAGAAGGAGGGAGATGTGGGAATGAGGCTCGAAGTATGCGGCGTGAGCTTCTTCTACGCGTCTCGCGACGTCCTTCGGGACGTGACGTTAGAGGCGGGTGCCGGAGAAGTGGTCGGAATACTGGGTTGCAACGGGTGCGGAAAGACGACGTTGCTGAAGTGCATCAACGCCACGCTGACACCGGCCAATGGGTGTGTGACTGTGGACGAGGAGGAAATGACCGGCATGTCCAAAAGAGACGTTGCCAAAAAGATGGGCTTCGTAACCCAGTCAACGTATGTTACATTTCCTTTCACCGTGTACGAGACTGTGATGATGGGGCGCTATTCCAGAATCGAGGCTTTCGGCGCAGAGAATGCAGGGGACGTGGACGCCGTCCACGACGCCATGAGCTATGCCGGCGTGCTGGAGTTCAAAGACCGCGTCATCAGCGAGATGAGCGGCGGCGAGCGCAGGAGGGTTATGATCGCGAGGGCGCTGGCGCAGGAGCCGGACATCCTGCTCCTCGACGAGCCCACGTTACATCTGGATCTGAGCCATCAGTTCGACCTCATGGAGCTTGTCCGGCGCCTCTCCCGGGACAAAGGCATGCTCGCCGTCATAGTGACGCACGACGTGGTGCTGGCATCCAGATACTGCGACCGTGTGATCATGATGAAAGAAGGGGTCGTCGTAGCGGCGGGAACGGGTCCTGACGTCATAACTCCGAACAATCTGAAAGAGGTGTTCGACATAGAGGCGGAGGTGCGTCCTGACGACCGCTTCGTGCTTGATGTCACGATAGTTGGAAGGGCCTCCCGACATGAAGGGAAGCCGTCGTGACCGTAGTTCGCCGACGTTTAGAAGACGACAGGAAAGAATTGGGAAAAGTGTTTGGAAGAGGTTTGGAACCGCGCCTCGGCCGGCAGGTCAGTTGCGCTCGTCCTCGCGGTCGCGGCGCCTGCGCCCGAGCACGAGCCACAGGACGAGGGAGCCGAGGGCTATGGCTACGACGATGACGACCAGGATCCATGCGACGGACACGCCGCCGCCCTCGCCGCCGCTTGCGTC
>JAITOF010000024.1 GCA_031290095.1 Candidatus Methanoplasma porotermitis | reverse complement strand
GGCAGGTGCATCAGAGGGATGTCCCCCTCGTTCAACTGGTCGTATATTTTTCCAACCACGGAGGTAAGGTTCTCCATTGCGGCCTTCTGTCTCTCATTCATCGCCAAGATCCTCTACCTCCACAGCTTCCTCCTCGTCATCAACGAGATCATTGTCGTCGGCTTCCGTGATTTCCAATCCCTTTATGCCCCAGTCTCCAGGAAGGGCATCCGCGCCCATCACATGTACTGGGTTGATTCCCGATATATACACATCGTCTGCATCGAAAGTGTCCGCCAGCTCCCCCTTTAATTCAAAGGAGACCTGGACAGAATGCGAAGGAGCAAGCCCTTCAACTATCCAGTTGGTCTTCCCTTCGTCGTTCATGTCCTTGAACATTGGATTGGAGAACAACGTGAGGTTGACGCACTCCTTCGGAAGCTGCATATGCAACATGAGCGTGCGTTCGGTGTTGGTGTAATTGTAAACATTGTATACGATCGCGCGAGTGGCCTTGTCGACCTTCTTCGACTGCGGCTCGATCCAGACCACGTTCATAATTTTGGTGATGGTGCGGTTCAGGTCAGGCACCGGGCGGCCGAGCATCTCTGCGGACTTGTTGGCAAGGTCCGGAAGGAGGTCTTGGACGATTTCGAACTTCGCGTGCGTCTTGCTTTTCCTCTCCATCTTGTTAAGATGGCTTTTGAGGTTCCTTGCACAGAGCTTCAGGGCCTGCGAGACCTCCGTCTGAATTTCAGAGTACGATGCGACCGCCTCCTTCCCCTCGGATGTGAATGGCACTTTGGTGGATGCCACGTGAACAAGTATTATCGCTGGGCCGAAAGGTATCCCTTTTCCGCCCCTTTGCTCCAGGCCATATCTCCTCCAATCGATGTCCGCGATGGATTTGGTGATTGCGCAGGCGCCCTGCTGGTACAGCAGGGGGACGCGGTTTGCGAACCTTAGAATAGTCACCTGGCCGTCGGCGGGGATCTCTCCTCCGTAGACTATGCCCGCCTCGACGACGAACGGGTTGCCGTTGACAGACTTCGGCGGACGGGTTATCGGGGTGGCATAGTAATCAGGACGCAAACCTTCCAGAATATGCATGAGCCCCTTCTTGATCAACGTGTCGCCGATCGGCGAGAGGCAGTCCGTAGGGGGGGCCATGATCTTCACCTTCGTTATGGCGTCGATCATCGCGATGCATTGCTCCCTTGTGATCTTCTCGGGCTTCACAGACTGGTCCATGCCCGCCTTCTCGAGGATCTCATCGGCTATACGGTCAGTGACTCTAGAGAAGTCGTTTTTCAGGAACGCTTTCACCGTCTTCTGCTGGGTGTTCTGTGAATATTTCAGCAGGTCGCCTATCTCCATGCCGTCGGGATGCGGCTTGATCTCTTTGGATTTAGGGGGCATCTGCTCCGTCGCCCTCTCGAAGATGTACTTCTTTCCTTCGGGGTCGTGGAACTCGATGCGTGCATGAGGGTTCACGATAGCCGTGTCGCGAAGATACTCGAATATCGATTGCTTGCCTGTGATGTAACGTCCTTTCGTGGTGTATTCCACGCTGGTGCCGTGCTCCTTCCCTTCCCACACGAAGGCTTTGTCGTTCGAGACTATCGGACGGTTGATCTTCGTGTCGATCACTATGTCCATCTGCCATGCGACCTCGTCCTGCCCCTCGATTTTCGAGCATATGTGAGCGGGCTTGCCGGTGGTGATGTTGCCGTACATGACGGTCGCCGAGATGCCGATGCCTTGTTGACCTCTTGATTGCCTGAGGGCATGAAACCTCGACCCGTACAGAAGGCGCCCGAAGACGTTCGGCATCATCTTATGCACGATGCCTGGACCGTTGTCCTCCTCGTATATCTTGTAGTCCTCGTCGCTGAGACGTTCTATCTTCACGGTGACGTCGGGCAGGAAACCCGCCTCCTCACAAGCGTCCAAGGAGTTGTCTACTGCCTCTTTTATGCCCATAAGCAGGGATTTGGAGCGAGAGTCGAAACCAAGTATCTGCTTGTTCTTCTCGAAGAACTCCGTTACTGAGATCTCCTGCTGTTTGGCGGCGAGCTTGTATGCCGTCGCCGTGTCTTTGCCCTGCGGGGCAGTTTTAGCATCATCGTCCGAGCGCATCCGGTGATTGTATCACAGAGGTACTATTTTTAGTGTTTAGTTAAATATGTTTAAAATATGTTTAATTAGCATTCAGAACCCAAACCATGTGCAGTCGAAGCAGTTTGACGATGCATGCCGTCAATCATTCAACGGCCTAAGGTTTGATTGTAAAGCGCACGTCGTCCTTCGCGCAGTCTCTTGGGCCTGAGCGTCGTTCTCAAAACATTACAGACAGGAAGGTTGCATGCACGAAGACGCAGATGAATCCGTGAAGATGCAAAGTATATTATCCGACTGACGAAATGCTCGAAGGCGTCTGATGACTGATGATGAAATAATTGTTAAGCTCGGAGAAATTTATACACGGCGCGCCGAAGGCAACACGGACACCACTGAGCTGTACCGTGCGATCACCAATCCTAACTTGCAGTTGTATGGCGCGCCCATTCTGCACTTTGCGGCCTCTAAAGCCGACCCTAACGGCATACGCGAACTCCTTCTCAAAGGCGCAGACCCGGCCGGAGAGGACAGTCTGGGCGCCAATGCGTTGCACGCCTTGGCATATGACTCCAATAGTAGCGCGGGGTCCAGAGAAGACATCCGCGAAAGCGCCGTGTTGCTTGCCGACGCCGGCGTCAGCACGCTGAAACGAAACTCCGACGACCGAACCTGCGTCTTCACGGCCGCAGAGAAGGGGGCGTCAGAGATAATCGCCGTCCTTGCCGAAAGAAAGAAGAAGCTTGATATCACCGGTCCCGAAGGGGGGACCCCGCTTCATGGCGCCTGTGAATATGCCAAGCTCGTTGCCAGGTCGTTCTTCAACTACGCCCTGCCTGATTATGAAAAAGCTATGGCAGATCCCGCATCCAGCGAAAGCACTCTGAAGTTTAGAGCCGAACAGTACGACGGAGAGAAGGCGAGCGTCGACAGATATTTCGAAGTCGTCAGAATATTGGTGGAGGCCGGCGTGGACCCAGACAGGAAGGACAGGTATGGAAAAAGCGCCAAGGAGCTGGCGTTCGACTGCAAGGACTCAAGAATAGCCGCTGTGCTGAACGGGACATATGATTCGAACGCGACCGAGGGCCTGAACACCAAGGGCATGAATCTCGCACAGGCCGTAGGTCGTTCGGATTACGAGGCCCTTGCCGCAATCATCGAGGCCGGAGCAGACCCTAATGCGGCCCATGGGGTAGAGGAAAGCGCAGGCGGAATCAGCCTGGGAGGGAAGCTCCCGCTTGCCATCGCCTGTGAGTTGCTGGACAACAAGGCGGCAAAGATGCTCCTCGACGCCGGTGCGGACCCTAATCTGAAAGACTCCCAAGGCAACACGCCGCTGGCGTACGCGACGTCAGTGAACGCCGCTGTACGTGCAAACGACAGTGTGTTCAAGAACTCCGTCGTCGAATCTTTGGTGAAAGACCAAACAGAAAAAGGACTGAGCCTCGACGCTCCCGTGGACAACGAAGGCAACACGCTTCTGACCAAGGCCGCCAAGATGATCGACACCGCAAGAGGGTATGGCGGCTCCACGCTTCCGGGAAGGCTTCTGACGGCGTTGTTGCGGTCAGGGGCGGACTCAAATTCTGCCGACCACAACCGCGTCACTTCGCTGATGGCCGCCTGCGCCGTAAGAGGAAGATACGGAGAGGATGCGCAACTGGCGCTCCTCGAGAAAGGAGCAAACGTTTCAGCGGCGGACGACAAAGGAAGGACTCCGCTCATGTACGCCGCGAGCAACTACGACAGAATCACAGGCAGGAACATGGCAGAGATGCTCTTCGAGTTCGGAGACCCGGACGTCTTGGCAGTGGGCAACGACAGGAAGGGCGCCTTGGACATAGCCACGGAAAAAAACAACGAAGAGTTCGTGAAATACATCTTAACGAAGATATGATGGGGAATGAAATGAGCGACGAATATGCGAAGCAGATGATTGATGCGCAGAGGCAGGCCTTAAAGGCGGCAGGAATGGACGAGAAGCAGATAGAGGCATTGCTGGCACAGGCCCAACAGGCAATGGAGGCGCAGGCGCAGATGATGAAGGGGCTGGGCATAGACCCCGCACAGATGATGGGAGGCCTTCAACAGCAGATGTCCGCTGCCCAAGAGGCTTTCGGAGGATTGCTGGACGGGGACGACGTCGATCTTGACAAGTTCACGGCGGAGAACCCGCCTCCGGCGCAGTTTGAGAAGTACGTCCCGATAGGCGCGTTGCTGATAGGGACTCACGACGAGCCGTATGGCACGATAGCAGTGACTCAGGATGACGAATACACATCAGCCATACTTGAAGAGGGATGGGGCATAGAAGACAGGAAGGAAGGCCTGAAGATGCTGGAGTCCCTGTTGGGCGGAAGGCACGCCAAGAAGTTCGGAAAGACGTTCGAGGCCGTCAAAGCCGGCAAGACCTCAGGCATCGACCCTGAAGAGGTCGGTTGCTACGAGGGCGGAGTCGAGGCGCTCAGAGACTATCTGGAAATCCCTGAGGCGCAGGTCCGCGGATGCGTGACGCTCGTCGCATGGGACCTGGAGCGCGTCGGGTACCTCGCAAGGCTGTTCCTCAACGTGGGGTACATAACTGCTGACGAGGCATGGGACTGGATCAAGAAGGCCGCAGCCGAGATCAAGAAGAACTTCCGGACGTGGGAAGACTATTACGTGTCAGTCCTTCTGGGAAGAGGGTTCGCCATGGGGATCGACGAGGAGCCTTACGCCGTAGCGCACGACCTCCTGATCGATAGCCGTGACTTTCTGGACAATCACCCTATAAATTCGTTCTAACCGAAAACAAATTAAAGAGCGAGGCGGCGCAAGGCCGCCGCCTCGTTTTCAGTTTTCTGCGCCCGCGACTATCAGCTGCTCGACGATTTCTGTGAACCCGGCTTCGCTGGCATAGTACAGGGCGCTGTGCGTGCCGTTGTCCACGGCATTCACGTCTGCGCCGATGCCGATCAGAATCGCGGTGAAGTCGTTGTGTCCGTTCTTTGCGGCGACGATTAGCGGAGTCCTGCTCTCGCCGTCTTTGGAGTCAATCTCCGCCCCCGCGGCAATGAGTGCCTTCCCGATGAATTTGTTCCCACGGCTGGCGGCGTAATGCAAGGGGGAGCTGCCGTCAAGGAGCTTGTTATTGGCGTCAGCCCCGCTCTTCAACAATACCTCCGTCATGTGGATGTTGTCTGCGGCACATGCCAAGAGAAGCGGCGTCTCGCCGTTGTCGTTGGTGGCGTTCACGTCATACTTGCCGGTCTTGACAAGCGATTCCACGACCTCGGTATGCCCGCCATGACAGGCCTGGTGAAGGGCAGTGTTCCCATAGTCGTCTGCATCTCCAGATCCGCTCAGCATGCTGACGAGGTCGCGGAGGCCTTTTGCGGTGGCGTGGTCAAGCGCCGTGTGTCCGTTGGAGTCTCGTATGGATATGTCTGCGCCCAAGCTGATAATGAATTTTGCAGCTTCTGTCTTGGCCGCGACCACCGCATAGATAAGCGGGCTCTGACCGAACTTATCTGTGGGGTTGACTTCTGCGCTGGCGTCCGCCAAGAGCTTCAGGACGTCCCGGTTGCCGGCTCTCGCCGCATAATGAAGCGGGGTGGTGCTGTTGTTGTCGGCAAGGGACACGTCCGCTCCAGACGCTAGAAGAATCCCCACGATGTCGCGTGCACCTTTTTGGCACGAATATGCGAGGGGGGTGCAACCTATGCCGTCGCGTTTGTTGACGTCCAAGCCGCCTTTTTTCAAGAAAGCCTCTACGACTCCTTTTTGACCGTTCTTACAAGCGTTAAGAAATATATTGTCCATCCGAATCTCCCCGACCAAAACACTATTTTATTTGGAACGAGCGTCGCATGGCCGTTAACTGATTTATTTCTGTCGTTAAACTTTTGGCTCGAGGGCGCAACTCACGTTGGCAAACCCTGGTTCCAACGATGCGGCTGTCGCACGCGCTTTATCGACAAGCCCCAGTTCCGAGTAGACGTCGACCAAACACCTCCTGATGCATTCTTTGGCATACATGGGGAGCAGGGACGGCAGTTCCAGACGGAACGGGGACCTGTATCCGTCTCCTGTTTTTTCTGACAATCTGAGATCGTCGTATACGGAATCGGCCGGCGGCGTCCCCGCTCCCTGTCCGATAAGGGAGAGGGCATTCTCCAGCGATGCGGCCGCAACTTGATATGCCTCGGCATCCACCTGACACAGTGCGAGGTTGAAGAACACAGCAGGGTGCTGGACAGCCAGCGACAGATTCTTGAAAATCCTATACCCCTGTGCGGTCGCACCGGTCTTTATAAGCGCCAATCCCAGATTGAACGAGGCCTTTTCGCGCTCCCCTAGATTGCCGCCTTTCTGAACGGACACATCCGCGTTTGCACCCAGCATGCCGCCTTATGCACGCGAGAGGTAATGACCTTTTCCATCGCCTGGGCTTCGATGAAACCATATCACGCCCCGAACAGGCGGCCTAGCCCGAGCTTGTCCACGCGCTCCAAGTTGTGGGCGACGACCCTGCACGCTATCTCCGTCCGCACGGTCGCGAGGAGCC
>JAITOF010000008.1 GCA_031290095.1 Candidatus Methanoplasma porotermitis | reverse complement strand
CCTCCGCCCTCCGCAAGCTCGCGAAGCGCCTTCCGGCCGGCCTGTCCGGCGCCGCGATCCGCGAGCCCGCCCGGCTCGTATGCGGCCCCGACGTGACGGTGGCCGTGGATTCCACGGGGTTCTCCACGTCGACGGCGCCGGGGCGCTGCGCCGAGACGGCCTCGGCCGCGGACGCGAGGACAAAGGCCGTGCTCGCCTGCGGCGTCGCGTCGTCCAGGACGGCTGACGTAAAGCGGCTCCAGCCGGTCATGGAGGAGGTCCAGAGGACCGGCATAGGCGTCTCGACGGTCGTGGCGGGCAAGGGCTGCGGCGCGGAGCACGCCCACGCCGGGGCCCTGGAGGCGCCGGGCCAAGACGCGGAGGCCCGGATGCCGGCCAGGAAGCACGAGGCGAAGCCCCTGAGGGCCGCGTCCAAGCCGGGCCCGAAGGGGCTCCGCAGGAACAGGACGTGGAGGGGCATAGACGAGGCCGCCTACGCCATGAGGGCGGTCGCGGAGACGGTGAATGCGATGTTGAAGCGCAAGACGGGGGAGGCGGAGTGCGGCAAGGGCCGGGGCGCCGCGGCCGAGGGGATGAAGCTGACTGCGATCGCTCACAACATCGTGATTCTGTTCGAGGATATGCGGGTGATCATATAATTTCCCCAAAGCCTCTCATTATGACGTTGTCCGCATTGAGGTCACCGTTGAACAGCGTCTTCGCGTCTTCCGAAAGCTCGAAGTTTATGTAAAGATAGTTCTCATACCCCTTGGAGAACTCGTTCACAGCATACGTCTTGCCTGTCTGCCTTGCACCGAGTATGATCAGCGATTTTCTTCCGGAAGAGTCTTTCCACGCCCGAAGGTAATCCTGTATCTTCCTTTTCATTTTCGTCCCTAAGATGTCGCACCCATATGCATATAATAAATTTAGCACGACTTTTGGCAGTTGATGTAATGAGAATAGCACGACTTTTGAGAGATTCACGGAAGATCCAACCTTGACGGCATGCTTGCGCTTTAGCGATTCGACTCTTATTCTGACGCGTTCGACGGCAGGCCCGCAACCAACAATTATATCCTTTGCGCATGTCGGGTGAGCATGTCTCTGCTCCTTCTTGGAATCCCGATAGGCGTGGTCCTCCTCTATCTCGGGGCGGAGTGGACGGTGAGCGGGGCGAAGGACCTTGCGCTCCGCCTCGGCGTGACGCCTTTCGTGGTCGGCCTCACCGTCGTCGCGTTCGGCTCGTCCTCCCCGGAGACGGTGACAGCTCTGGTCAGCGGGGACAACCCGGAGATAATCATTGGGAACATCGTGGGGAGCAACATACTCAACATCGGCCTCGCCGTGGGCCTGATGGCAGTCTTGGCGCCCATAGCCTGCGTTTACAAGATGGTAAGGTTCGAGATCGTCGCCATGCTGGTAGCGGTGACGGCCATCAGCGTTCTGTCTCTCAACGGCTCCCTCGGAACATTGCAGGGCGCGATCCTCATCGTTACATTCTCGATGTTCCTGGCGCTCGTATATCTTCTGAAGAAGGATTCGGGCGAGAGCACGGCACCCGGCGAGGCCCCGGCATTGGGGATGTCCACGGCCAAATGCGTTGTTTTCGTTGCAATCGGGATATGCGTGCTGTATATCGGAGCCAGAGGGTTCGTGGGAGGCGCGGTGGAGCTGGCAGGCATGCTCGGCGTGTCCGACCTCCTTATCGGGCTTGTGATCGTGGCCGTCGGAACAGGCCTGCCAGAGCTGTGCATATCGCTGGTGGCCACACGTAGGCACGAGAACGAGCTTGTGGTGAGCAACGTCGTGGGAAGCATCGTGTTCAACAGCCTTTTCGCCCTGGGCATAGGGACTGTGTTCTTCACGGTGCCGATAAATCATTATATGCTCGTGTTCCACATGCCTGTGATGATCCTCATGGCAATCGCTCTCGCCGCCATGATACGCCTGGGAAACCGGGTGGGCCGTGTCGGAGGCGCCGCGCTTGCGGCCGCATACATAACGTATGTCTGCCTGACGGTCACGTTCCCCGAGCTTACCTGGGGCGCCTCATGACTTGGAATAGTAGTACTCGCCGACGGACTTCTGCTCCCTGTCCAGGCGAGAATCGGGCTTGTTTATCCTCGGACGGTTTGTGTCGGCGTCTCTTCTGAACGTTATGTCGACGGCCGCCAAGAACCGGTTCATCCCTTCCCTCATGTCGAACGGCCCCTCTCCCACCCCGTGGCGCCCGGGCTCTCCCCCGAACACCATCATCGAGTCCGACACCATGTCCAAGAAGTAGATGTCGTGGTCCACGATCATCCCGCTGCGCCCGGTCTTCTCCATCATCCTGCGGATGGTCTTGGCGGCGTTCATCCTCTGATTGGAGTCCAGATACGCCGACGGCTCGTCGAAGAGGTACATGTCGGCTTCAGTCGCAAGGCATAGCGTTATCGCCAGCCTCTGCAGCTCCCCTCCTGACAGGTTCTTCACTTCCTTGTCCATGAGGTGCTTGATGCCCAGAGGGCCCATTACTTCGCCCTCGAAGAATCCTGACGTCACCGTTTCATACGCTCTTGCATACAGGACGTCCATGACCGTGCCTTCGGCCGCCCCGTCGAGGTATTGCGGCTTGTATGCGACCTTGACGGATGCGGTCAAGGCGCCCTTGTCAGGCACGATCGCCCCCGCCAGCATCTTGACGAACGTAGTCTTCCCAGTGGCGTTAGGCCCTACGATGCCTACGGACTCTCCGGTCTTGACGGCCCCCCTCCCTATCTCGAGCTTGAACTCCCCGAAGTCCTTCTCGAGGGAGTCGAACTCTATCAGGTCTGGCGTGTTCCACTCGGACCGCGGAGGCGACGAGTCGAACTCTATGGGGCGGTCCCTGAACCTTATGTTCTCCTCGGGGAGATAACCGTCAAGATAGACGTTGATGGCTGTCCTGACCTGCCTTGCGAGGGTGAACACGCCGTACGCGCCTTCAGACCCGTAGACGACGCTCACGCTGTCTGCGAGATAGTCCAAGATGGCCAGGTCGTGCTCTATGACTATCACCTGCCTGTCTGTGGCCAGCCCTTTGATGATGCGGGCCATCTTCACCCTCTGATGTATGTCGAGATACGACGTCGGCTCGTCGAAGAAATAGACGTCTGCATCCCTCATTATGGTGGCCGCCATGGCCAAGCGCTGCAGCTCTCCCCCGGATAGCTTGGACAGCTCGCGGTCCAGCACTTCGACGAGGTCGAACATTTTGGCGGCCTCGTCGACGGTCATCCTTTCCTGAACCTTGCCGAGAAGGTCGCGGACGACTCCGTTGACGCTCTGAGGGAGCTTGTCGACATACTGCGGTTTCAGGGCGAACTTGATCCTGCCGGAATAAAGGGCGTCCATATGGTCATGTAGCTCGGTGCCCGCAAAGTGCCTGAGAACCTCTTCCTTGGACGGGGGGTCGTCGAACTTGCCCAAGTTGGGGATCTCGATGCCTGACAGGATTTTTATGGCCGTGGTCTTGCCAATGCCGTTCGGCCCCAGTATCCCGGTTATCATGCCTTTCTTCGGGACCGGCAGGCGGTAGAGGCGGAAGGCGTTCTCGCCATATTGGTGTATTATCTCGGTCTTGAGCTCGTCTGCGAGCCCGATGATCTTTATGGATCCGAACTGGCACTTGTTTATGCATATGCCGCATCCCTGGCAGAGGGCCTCGGATATTATCGGCTTTCCCCTGTCGCCGAACGTGATGCATTCTACGCCCGTCCTCATGAGCGGGCAGAAGTTCACGCACTCCTTGTTGCACTTCCTGTTCTGGCATCTGTCCTGCAGTACAACAGCTATTCGCATCGCACGGGCTATCGCCAGGTTCGATTTAACCTTTAAGGTCGGG
>JAITOF010000067.1 GCA_031290095.1 Candidatus Methanoplasma porotermitis | reverse complement strand
CCCACCGCCCCCCCCCCCGCCCCCCCCCCCCGCCCCCCCCCCCCCCCCCCCCCCCCCGGGGGCGCCCCCCGACGATTGCACCGACGACATCCTATTGTTAGCCAGCCTGAATGGGCCATATCCGACATACAAAGGTCGAGGTGGCGAAGCAGGGGTTCAATACAGGGAAGAACAACACCAAGGCATATCTTATGTACATGAAGAACGAGGAGAGGTACGCGACGATCTGTTCGTGGCGTTCCAGCTTCACACAGGCCTCACATTGCAGACCTTGATTTCTGAATTTTGATTTTATGGTTTTCGGTCGTGTTTGACCATATCCTCGTCAGCATGTCCTGACCTCGGCGACCGAGTCGGCGTTTTCGCATGCCAAGCCTGCTCGAGGGCCGCAGGACGGCCCTCGTTCACTAGTCCCTCGGGGCGACAGGCATCTACAGCGAGCGCAGGATCAGGGACGCCGCACCAAGCCGCTGGAGCGCATAGAGATGCTGGCGTGTTGCTCGGGTCGCTGTTCGGCTGACCCTAAAAACGCGTTTCTGGAACGTCAAAATACAGACTGGAGATTACAAAAGGGTTTGGACACGGCTGTCGCATAGGTACCTGGGGGACTCGAGTGTCCCAATTCAAACCAGAGGGCTGTGAGGTCTATGCGAACCTGGTCGGATTCGACAGGAATACACAGGCTGAACATACACTCGCATATGCCGAGCCACGGTTATGACGGACTGCCGTTAAGAGAGTTAAAAATAAGTAAAGTTGGGGCCGAGGCCCCGTTTGATCAGTCTTCCATGACGTTCTCTTTCTCCAGCTCCTCGAGTATCCTCTTCCTAAGCGCGACGAACTCGGGGGTCGAGCGGTCCCTGGGCCTTGGCCAAGGGACGTCCACGATCTCCTTGATCGTCGTGGGGCGTTTCGTCTGCACCACGATTCTATCGGAGAGGTACACCGCCTCGTCCACAGAGTGGGTGATGAATATCACCGTCTGGTCTGTGGAGCTCAGGATGTCTATAAGCTGGGCTTGCATGATGTTGCGGGTCTGCGCGTCCAGCGCGCCGAACGGCTCGTCCATCAGTATTACATCAGGCTTCACCACTAGCGCCCTTGCGATGCCCACCCTCTGCTTCATGCCTCCCGACAGCTCGTAGACTCTCGAGTCTGCGAACTTGTCGAGGCCGACCAGCTTGATGTACTTGTCCGCACGCTCCCTGCGCTCCGCCTTTGGGACGCCGGCGACCTCGAGGCCGAACTCCACGTTCTTCCTCACGGACCTCCAAGGGAACAGAGCGAAGTCCTGGAACACCATGCCGCGGTCCGCTCCCGGCTCCGTGCACGTGCGACCGTCTATCATGACCGTCCCGTACGTCGGAGGAATCAGACCGGCAATCAGCTTCAGGAGAGTCGTCTTGCCGCAGCCTGAAGGCCCGACGAAGGTGATGAGCTCTCCTTTCCTTATCTCAAGGTTAAGGTCCTCGATCACCACGGTCTCCTTCTGTTCGCGACGGTACGTCTTGCCAAGCCCCTCTATGCGTATCTGCGTTTCGTCCGATGTGTCTCCTGTCATGAGACTTCAACTCCCATTCTCTTGGATAGCGTTCTGTGCAGGTAGTCTGCCGTGCCGACGGTTATTATCCCAAGGACCCCCACTATGAAGATGCCTGCGAACACGCCCGGCCAGTACCCTACGAAAGCCTGGTTGCTTATGTAGAACCCGACGCCGCCTATCGGCGACGCGTACAGCTCCGCAGAGACTATGCACATCCATCCTATCCCGAGCCCTACCTTGACGCCGTTCATCAGATATGGTATGGACGCAGGGATAACGACCTTGGCGAATATCTGCAGCTGCGACGCTCCGAGCGTCTTCGCCGCATCTATCCAATTGGGGTCGATCTTCCTGACGCCAAAGATGACGCTCGTGAGCAGGGGGAAGAATATTCCCACGAACACGACCACCATCGGCCCTATCTGATATCCGAACAGCACCACGAAGACCGGGGCCCATGCCACAGGGGCTATGGGCCTCAGGACCTCTATCGCGGGTGTGGCGAACTCGCGGATCACGCCGGAGTACCCGAGCAACAGCCCCAGAGGGAATGCCACAACAAAGGCCAGCGCAAAACCTTTCATAAAGGTTCCGAAACTGGACCTTATATAGGTCCACAGGGTGCGTCCGGTCATCGGGTCGCCGTCGCGGGCGAGCTCGGTCAGCGCACCCCATGTCTCCGCAGGCGTGGGCACCATAGGCCTGTCGATTACGATGGATATGAACCACCATATGAGCACCAGCGCCGTCAGGGACACGACGACGACGAACAGCATCCACAGCATCCTGTGGACCTTGTTGTCGCGATCGTATCCCAGGGAGCTTTTGAGGGAACTCATGTTATCATGCCTTGGCTGCCTCTGTCCCGAAGTTGAACGGATCGATGACGTTTGCGCTCGTCCTTGACTTGAGCGTGTCGGCCGTGGTCAGCTTGTTGTTGATGTTGTCCACGATGATGGAGGGCTGTCCGGAGACACCGAAGTCCGCCTCGTTGGCCTTCAACGCCGCGACCACTGCGCTTCCTATCGAGACGCCGATCCTCTCGAAGTCGATGCCGACCTGGTCGAAGTAGCTCTGCGTCTGTCCGGGGAGCACGTTGTTCGCGATGTGCAACGGCAGCTGGTGTATGTCGCCTTCGATGAACACGAACCTGACCTTGTACCTCGAATCAAAGGTGGGCTTGTTGCTGATGCCGTTGCTCAGGACCTTCTTCAGGATTGAGTCGTCCACAAGTCCGTTGGCGTAATCCAAGTAGGAGCTGAATCCGAGCTCGCTGGCGCTGTAGCGCGCGTCCTTGGTCCTGTAGAGGTCTTCTGCCTGGATGGCCACGTCCGATTTGAGCTTGGTCAGAGGGCTGTTGACATTGGCATTGACGTCCCCCCAGTCATATTCTACGTCCTCGATGGCAACCTTCAGGTCATCGGTCGTGAAGTTCTGGCCGGCTATGGTTGCGCCAATTTGGAGCAGTTTCTGATAGTCTGCGTCGTTAGGATTGGTCTTTCCCTTCTCTTTGGCCTGGTTGAGCCACTCCGCGCCCTGGACGATCGCCCAGATGACTCTCTCAGCCACGTCAGGGTGGCTCTGGATGAACGACTGGTTCGCTATGGTGACGCAGCATGTCTGGTTGGGGAACAGCTCGTTCGTCCTCACGAGGACGTCGTATTTCGGGTCTGCATCCACTTTGACGAGCTGAGGCTGCCAGGTAAGGCCGATGGCAAGGCTCTGCCCGCTGACGTTGGTCCCGATGATCCCTGTAGCGCCGCCTCCGGTGACGACGTAACCTACCTCGCCGTCTTTCAGATCCTGTCCCTGGGTCCAAGCCACTAGCTTGTAGCTCTTAGTGGGTCCGTCGACCTTGGATGCGTCGCTCAGATATATCTCTACGATCGTCTTCAGCTGGATGTGTTGAATCGAGATTATACCAGGCGAGCCGACTATGAGCTGGTTCCAGCCGGCCGCACGGTATTTCACGTTGCCGCTGGAGTCGAGCTCGACATCCCCGTGGGCGTCTGTGACGAACAGGTTGGAAGGGTCTATTTTGCTTTTATCATAGTATATCCCGGAGCCGACGGCTTCGAGACCCGTGACGAGGTTTATCTCCTCGGTGCGTTTTTCAGTGCTGTTGCTGAGCAGGACCACACCCACTCCCGCGATGACCAGCACGATCACCACGACAATTGCTATTATTTTCAGATTGGCCATGGGGCTCACATCCTTAAAGTAAACAGTGTTGAAGGTGGTATTTATAACCTGTTTACTATGAAATTACTGGATTACTTTTTATTGTATCATGGGAATAATATTAGTTTATTTTTGATTCATATAGCTGATTTTTATGGTGTTTGAAGAATATTTTTGACGGCCCTTTTTTTCCTTAAATTTATTTCATACCATATTAATATGAAATAATTCCGTTGTTTTTGACATATTTCATACTATTCCGATATAGTTAAATTAAAATACATTCGCTGCCTTGTGTGGTTGCGCTCCGGCGCGGAGAGACAGGGCATGCAGGGAGAGCTTGAACCGAATCGGAACAGTCCCGGCGCGTCCGCTGTATTTTGTCGCTTTCGCGAATGACACGTTGCATCACGGGCGCAGGACTTGGTCCCCATGACAGAGAGAATCGATACCAGACTCATTCACGGCGGCGTGGACGGGGACCCGAGGACGGGCGCCGTCAACGTGCCGATTTATCAGACCTCGACTTACAGGCAGCCAAGGCTCGGCCACAACCTCGGCTACGAATATTCAAGGACGGGGAACCCCACCAGGGAGGCGCTTGAGAAGCTGATCGCCGAGCTCGAAGAGGGAGTCGCGGGCTTCGCGTTCGCTTCGGGCATGGCCGCCATCGGCGCAGTGCTCAGCCTTTACAAGTCGGGAGACAGAATCTTGATCTCCAGCAACGTCTACGGCGGGACGTTCCGGATTCTTGACAAAGTGTTCAAGAACTTCGGCATCGGCTACGGGATAATCGACACGACCGACCTTTCCGAGGTGGAGAGGTCGATAACCCCCGACGTGAAGGCGATCCTCATAGAGAGTCCCGCCAACCCTCTTATGAGCGTCACCGACATCGCGGCTGTCGCCGCCTTGACAAAAAAGCATGGAATCCACACCATAGTCGACAACACCTTCATGACACCGTACCTCCAGAGGCCCGTCGCGCTCGGCGCGGACGTCGTCGTCCACAGCGCGACTAAATACCTCGGAGGCCACAGCGACCTCGTCGCCGGTCTCGCAGTGGTCAACGACAAGGAGCTTGCGGAGAGGCTTCATTTCATACAGAACGCCACCGGCGGCATACTGCAGCCGTTCGACTCCTTCCTTCTGATAAGGGGGATCAAAACCCTTGGGGTCAGGATGGACCGCCATGTGCGCAACGCCGAGGCGGTCGCGGAGCACCTGTCGAAGCATCCGGCGGTATCGCGCGTCTACTACCCCGGGCTGAAGAGCGACCCAGGGTACGAGGTCAACAGGAGGCAGGCGCCCAACGGCGGCGCCATGATATCGTTCGAACTGAAAGAGGGATATGACCACCGCGTGTTCCTATCGTCGACGAAGATGATCGCCCTCGCCGAGAGCCTGGGCGGCGTGGAGTCCCTGCTCTGCCACCCCGCAAGCATGACCCACGCCTCCATACCGAAGGACATCCGCGACAGGGTCGGCATCACGGAAGGGCTGATACGCCTGTCAGTGGGCATAGAGAACGAGGACGACATAATAGAAGACTTGGAACGCGCGTTCAAAGCGTCAAGGCGGGCGTGAACATGCTGTACGACTCCATGCAAGGCCTCGTAGGCAACACCCCGCTCGTGAGGCTTGGGAACTTAGGGATAAAAAGCGGCGTGAACGTCTACGCCAAGCTGGAGCTCTCCAACCCCTCTGGAAGCGTGAAGGACCGCGTCGGAGAGTACATGGTGGCCGACGCAGAGAGGTCTGGCATATTGCATCCGGGCTCCGTGATCGTCGAAGCCACTGCGGGCAACACCGGCCTGGGCATCGCGTTTGCCGCCCTGAGCAGAGGATACAGGACGATCTTCGTCGTCCCGACGAAGTTCTCCGTGGAGAAGCTGACGCTGATGCACGCCCTTGGCGCGGAGATAGTGAGCACGCCCTACGAGCTGGGGATGCTGGGCGCCGAAGAGAAGGCCGAAGAGCTCCTGGATTCGATCCCTGACTCCGTGAGCCTCAGGCAGTTCAGGAACCCGAGCAACCCCCGTGCGCATTACGAGACGACCGGCCCCGAGATATACCGAGACCTCGAGGGCGTCACCCATCTCGTGGCGGGAGCCGGGAGCGGAGGCACGTTCACCGGGATCATGAGATACCTCAGGGAGAGGAACGGCGACGTGAGGGGAGTCCTCGCAGACCCTGTCGGGTCCATAATCGGCGGCGGAGAGAAGGGGTCGTACTGCATCGAAGGGATCGGCAACGACTTCATAGCCGACACGATGGACGTGCGGTACATAGACCTGGTGTTCAAGGTGCACGACGAGGATGCCGTCAAATGGTCGAGGGAGCTTGCGAGGAAGGAGGGCATATTCGCAGGCTCTTCGTCCGGAGCCGCGCTGTATGCGGCGACGGAGCTGTCAAAGACCATAGACGCGGGCGAGGTCGTCGTCATCCTGCCCGACCGCGGGGACAGGTACTTCAGCAAAGGCCTGTACGCAGTCCCTGGCGCGGACGCGTAGACGGCTCATTGACTGGCCGATTCAAACCGTTTTTTTCCCCTGATTTTTAATATTATACTATATGCACCTATGAAATTAGGTATATTATTCCTATAAGCTGCGGCAATAGTGTTATTATTCACATGTATCCATAAAAACATCATTATTCGTCATATTTGTTAATAATTATTCAATAATGAATATTAATATCAATTATCATTATATGCGGAGATTTGAATGGAACGAGGGTTGCTTCGGCAAATAACGAGGAATATGAATGAGCAGTAACGGTTCTGCCGGCGAGGCGAAAAGACATGACGAGGCCGCCCCGGCTCGCAATCTGGGTTTGCAGTATGGGAGGGATGACGTCAAGATCGAGGCGATCGACGTCAGGAAGACGTTCTCCGCACGAGGGAACGGAAGGAAGAAAGACAACTCTCCGTCCACGGAGGCCCTGGGGGGGCTGAACCTCTCCATCTCCCGTGGCGAGTTCCATGTGATCCTCGGACCCAGCGGATGCGGCAAATCCACGTTCCTGGACCTGGTGGCGGGCCTGACCAAGGCCACAGGCGGATCCATCCTGATCGACGGGGCGCCCGTGACCGGCCCGGGTACGGACCGGGCGACGGTGTTCCAGCAGTACGCCCTTCTCCCTTGGAAGACTGCCTTGGGCAACGTGACGTTCGCCCTGGAGAACCTGGAGAAGAACTCTGCCAAGCGGAAGGAGACAGCCGCCAAGTATCTGGACCTGGTAGGTCTCAGCGACTTCCACGGGCACTATCCGTTCGAATTGTCGGGAGGGATGAAACAGAGGGTGGCCATCGCCCGCGCCTTGGCCGTCGGCCCCGAGGTGCTGCTCATGGACGAGCCGTTCGCCGCTGTGGACGCCTTGACCCGGGAGACCCTGCAACGCGACCTGTTGCGAATAGCCCAAGAGACTGGGAAGACTGTGCTGTTCATCACGCACAGCATCGACGAGGCGGTGTTCCTAGCCGACCGGGTGTCGGTCATGACCGCACGCCCTGGAGTCATACAGGAGATCGTCCCGGTCCCCCTGTCCAGAGGCGATCGGCTGTCCGGCGACTTCAAGGTGTCGGAGGCTTACATCAGCACCCGGCACAGGCTATGGGAGCTTTTGAACATAGAGGCCGCCAAGGCTGGGGCGAGTGGTTGACATGGGAGCCGCTACAGACACGGAAGGCAAGAAGGCGGGCCCGTTCAGGGCCGGGCCGCTTGCCAAGAAAGGCATCGGGCTCCTGGCCAAGGTCGGCCTGAAGTTCGTACACATCTTCGGAGCCATCATCGTGTTCCTTATACTCTGGGAGCTTGCTCCCGGCTTGGGACTCGTCAACCCCGTCATCATACCGACGCCAAGCGTCATTTTCGACAAGTTCATAGAGCTGATATTGAACGGCGTGCTGCTCGACAACGTCGTCGTCAGCTTGCGCAGGGTGGCCATCGGCTTCGGCATCGCCCTTGCCGTGGCGTTGCCCTTGGGCTTTTTGCTGGGAGGGTGGTTCAAGACCATAGAGACGGCCGTCAACCCCCTGCTTCAGGTGTTCAGCCAGGCCAACCCCTTCACCCTGTTCCCAGTGGTCATCACCCTGCTGGGCATCGGGGAGCTTTCCAAGATCAGCATCATATTCTGGGTGTGCCAATGGCCGATCCTGTTCAGCACCGTCACCGGGATCAGGAACGTAGACCCTACGCTTGTCAAAATGTCTCGGTCCCTTGGGCTGAGCAAGATCCAGATATTCTACAAAGTGCTGTTGCGCGGCGCCCTCCCGTCGGTGTTCACAGGAGTCAGGATGGGCGCGGTGTTCGCGTTCTTCATGCTGATCGGCGCCGAGATGATAGGAGCCAGCTCCGGACTGGGATATATGATACTGCAGGCGCAGGCCACCTTCCAGATGCCCAAGATGTGGGTGGGGATTGTGACCGTTGCGCTACTAGGGGTGGCAGTGAACCTGGCCATCCAATACCTGGAGAGGAAGATCTCCGGCAGGAAGGAAGAAATTGTGATCTAAAGGAGATCCAGTGAGACAAAACAGAGATAAAATGGAGATTGAAGCATGGTAGAGAAAAAAACAGCAATAATCGCGGTGGCCGTGGTGGCCATCCTAGTGGTCGCGGCCGTCCTGGTGGTGGTCGCATCGCCGGACAAGGAGTCGTCCACCGGGTTGTACACCGTCAAAGCCAACGTGAACAAGGACTGTACAGGGACACCGTTCTACGTAGGAACGGACATAGGATATTTCGACGCGTACGACATCGACTTCCAGGACCAAGGGGCCTTGGACTACGGACTGCAGCCTGCCGCCCTCATAAGCGGGCAGGACGACATATACGACGGACACCCCATAACAATCATCAACCTGCTTAAGGCAGGGGTCAAGGTAAAGGGCGTCGTGATGAGCGGATACGAGCCGTTGGACGGAGACATCAACAAGCAGCACATGCACTGGCTGGTGGACAAGACCAGGAACGACGGCAAAGTCATCAACTCCATCGCCGACCTGCTGACCCTCGGCCACAAGCCCAAGGTCGCGGTGCTGGCGGAAGGCGTCTGCGCCGACCTGGAGGTCCAAGTGTGGCTTACCAGCTACGGGTACGACCTGAGCCAGTTCGAGATCGTGGTCCTTTCCGACCCGTACCAAGAGGCGGCCCTCCAGAGCGGGGCCATCGACGTGGCCGTCCTGCACCCGCCGTTCTACGCGGCGGCGGAGGAGCACGGCGACGTGACGGTCATAGCCACCAGCATGGACACCCTCGGGCAGTACGCCGGAGTGTCGCTCCTGGTGTTCACGGAGAAGTTCATCAGCGAGCACCCCGACTCGGTGAGGCAGTTCATCAAGGCCTACAAGGGCGCCCAGAGATGGTCCGACGACCACCAGACGGAAGCCGGGAAGCTCACCGCCGACACCATCGGCCTGAGCAGCGCGGTCCCCCACTGGTTCAGCTACAACGGAGTCATCACCAACGCAGACATCCAGCCTTGGATAGACGCCATGGTGGAGTTCGGCCTCATAAGCGAGGGCGAGTTCAAGGCCTCTGACCTGTTCACCACCGAGTTCAGCGACCTGTGGACCTCGCCCACGACGCCTGAGCTCCTGAACCCGTTCAACTCCAAGACCAACGAGAGCTACAAATGGTTCAACACGATCGTGGGCGACCAGTACGACTCGTCTGCAGTGGACGTGGACCACAGCACGCACTTCGTGGAAGACCTCGAGGCCGTCGACGCGACGAAGCCCAAGGCCGAGCAGGGGACGGCGTGATCGCAAGAGCGGCACCTAAATCCTGACACGGGTACCGAAGGACGGGCCAAAACCGCTCCTTCGGCACCCCCAATTTTTTTTTATTAGTCTGATTTTGTTTGAATATGTATAATGTTTCTCACGTTGCAGACCCTTGATTTCTGATTTTTTATTTTGATTTCGCGGGTTTCAGTCGTGTTTAGACCACGTTCCCGTCAGCATGTCCCGACCTCGGCGGCCGAGTCGGCGTTTTTCGCGTGCCATGCCCTGCTCGAGGACTGCCCAGCGGCCCTCGCTCGCGAGTCCCTGCGAGGCGACGGACACCTATAATGGGCGCAGGATTGCAGGGCGTCACGCCAAGCCACTGGAGCGCCTCGAGATGTTGGCATGTGTCGCCCGTGTCACTGTTCGGCCGACCCCGAAAACGTGTTTTCTGAGATTGCCAAATCCATTTCAAGGGTCGGCAATGTGAGCTGTATGGATGTGGACGGACATAATAATCAAGCGAGCCAGACGTCCTGACGACCTCTGTCGCCTTGAAAACAATGTCGACACGACACGTCCCCTGTTTTGCGGGACTGCGTCTCGCAAATCGGCCCCAGGCGATTTTTGACATGAATCAGGACGCGTGAACAGCGGGCCTCCAGAGATACTCCATGTGAGGGGTCACGAGAGGCTGGCATGACCCTTGCATGCACGGTCGCGAGCGACAAGAAAAGGGGTCGCAGGGAGCTGCCGAAGCTCGTCGACATGGCCGCGTCCGACGGGTTCGCCACCGGCAAGGCCATAGCCGACTCGGCGTGCGACGAGCACGACCTGCGGGACGGTATGGACGAGCGGAGGATCCCGTTCTACGCGAAACTCATGGGGGCACCGCGGAGGACACCGACACCCCCTCGCACACGAAAGAGGCAGGACCACGCCTGGCACAGCATACGTTGGAGGGCGGAAACTGGGTTTTCTAGCTTCAGGAAGCCCTTCGGGGAGGCACCGAGGGCGAGTGCTGGCGACGCCTTGGAGAACGAGCTGGACGCGAGGGAGGAGAGGTGCAACGCGTGCAAAGTGTTGTGTCTCCTGTGATTTGCGAAACGCGGTCACATCCAAGGCAAACCTTTTATTGAAATTGAATAGTCGGGGGGATTGGGCAGAGATGAAAAAAGAGAAGAGCAAGAACGAGATTTTAATTTATCAAACAGAAGACGGGCAGACGAAAGTCGAAGTCGTTTTTGACGGCGACACGGTGTGGCTTACGCAAGATAAAATCGCCGAGCTGTTCGGTAAAGGCCGTAGCACCGTCACGGAACACATAAACAACATAATCAAAGACGGCGAACTTGACGAGAAGGCCATATCCACTTCTGTCGGAAATGCCGACGGAAGCCTTGCACACAGGCCCCCGCAGTTCTACAACCTGCAAATGATACTCGCCGTCGGCTATCGTGTGAACTCTTTGCGCGGCATCCAATTCAGAAAATGGGCGTCGAACATCCTGACCGAATATATGAAAAAAGGCTTTGCCATGAACGACGAGCAGCTCAGAGGTCTTGGCGGCGGCGCATATTGGAAGGAATTGTTAGAGCGCATAAGGGACATCCGCAGCAGTGAAAAAGTTTTTTATCGCCAAATCTTAGACATTTATGCGACAAGCATCGATTACGACCCCAAAGCCGAAACGACGATCATGTTTTTTAAGCAGGTTCAAAACAAGATGCACTATGCGACGCACGGGCATACGGCAAGCGAAATCGTCTACGCACGGGCAGACGCCGAATTGCCCTTCATGGGCTTAACGAGCTTCAAGGGCGATAAACCTCTTGAAAGCGAAGTTGTGATCGCCAAAAACTATCTTAGCGAAGGCGAGATAAAGAAATTGAACCGCATATCGTCCATGTATTTGGACTATGCAGAGAATCAAGCTGAAAAGCATGCAAAGATGACGATGAAAGACTGGGTTGCGAAACTTGATGCTTTTTTACAAAACAACGAAGAGGACGTTTTATTAAACGCTGGCATGGTCTCACACAAATCGGCGGTTGAAAAAGCAGGCGCCGAATATAAAAAGTATAGGGCGAAGACAAGCGAGGAGTTCACAAAAGTCGAACGGGACTTCATGGAACAAGTTAGTCGAACATATAGATTTCTGGAGAAGAAGGACCGCCCGAAAAAATGATCTGCTCGCTGCATGACCTCTACGATCGCCGTCCGCCGACAGTTGATTTTTGAAGGATCGCCGACCGTTGCCGAAAAGACGAAAAAGGCGTTCGGAACATCCTCGGCCATGTGAACCGTCTAACTCAACCGTTGAGCCAGCGTTTTTAGCGTGCTATGCTTGTTAGGCGGCCTGCCGTTGACAGGGCTTCCGCCGACCGTCCTCCCCGGTCATGCCGCATCGCCGTCGTCCGTGACTGCGCCCCCTTCAAATCTCACATTACAGGCCCTTGATTTCTAATTTTTATTTTGATTTCGCAGGTTTCAGTCGTGTTTAGACCACGTTCCCGTCAGCATGTCCCGACCTCGGCGGCCGAATCCATTTCAAGGGCCTGCAATGTGAGATGTTTGAGCCTCTGGGGTTCAAAAATGCATGTTCTTTTTGACTCGGCGCACATGAACGGGAGGCGTTCTGCATGGCGACGCAGTTCTTCACAGGGCGTTCGAGGCACGCGACAGGGATGCCGTCATTTTTTACCGTATTCCGTGACCTCGTCTTCCTGCTCGTAATAATACGAGTAATCCACGCCTTTCATGAACATTTCACGGTCGTTTATCTTGTCCGTCAGAGCGGCCTGCAACAAGGCTTTCAACGGCGTGCTGTCCGACACGCTCCTTTCCGTTGCGGCGAGATAGTCTTTCTTGTCGATCTTGCTCCAGTCCACGCAGGCCTTGAGGGTCTTTTTGAGCATGAGGTCGAGCCATATCCTCATGCTCCTGCCGTTGCCTTCAATGAACGGATGGGCGACGTTCATCTCCACGTACTTGTCCGCAATCTCGCTAAAACTTCTTTCGGGCATGGATTCGACGGTTTTCAGCGAGTTCGGCAAGAACTGCGCCACAGCGAATTGAAAGCCGCCTTTTGCTATGTTGAGCGTTCTAATCTGTCCTGTGAAAGCATACAGGCCGCCGAACAGATAGGCATGTATCTGTTGCAGACCTTTCACTGTTCCGACCTCTATCATTTCAAGCAAAGAGCTGTCGAAAAGCGCATATGCCTTGTTTTTGCTCTGTCCGTCTATAGTTTCGTCGCTGTAGGTGAACCACTCGATAAACCGGCTTGCTTTGGTTGACGGGAAGTTTTTTGCAAGCTCGACGATGCCGTCGTAGTCGAGCGCGTCGGCAAGACGCTTTTTCCCGTCCGGGGCAGTGAACCTGAACTGGGTAGTGACACTACCCACTTGGCTGCTGTTGCGTTTCAGCTTTGCTTTGAGGTATTTCCAATAGTTGCGGTTCTTCTCATAGTCGCTTTCGTCGCGCAGGATGGCGACGATGTCGAGGACAGAAAACCGCCATTTGACATTTTCGTCATCCCAGACGGCTCGCACCTCCCTGTCGTCAAAAAAGCGGATTGATACTTTGTCTGTCATCCTGTTCTCCTCGACCGTCGCACCTTTCGGCCTTTCCCCGTTTCGCAATCGTCGTCGGGCCGATGTCGACCGTCTTCCCTAAGCCATGCTTCATCAGGTCGCGGCCTATAAATATATTCCATCGCTTCTTCGTAGCTTGCACCGCCGACTGCTCTTCGCGACGGCCCGGCTGCTTTTCAACCCTTCTTCTCCTGCAGGTCCGCCTTGCGAAGACGCTTCGGAGGCGACTGGGTCGTCAGGCTCCCGCCCCACGCCTCTGTTCCAAGCTCGTCAGGGGCAGTTCAAAAAAATTCGAGCTCGCTCACGCCCTCCTCCTTTATTAAGACTGTAAAGCCATAAATAGTGCTGCGTGGTTGTAGCCGACGGACATAGGAGTAACGATCATGCAACCAGGACAGATGGCGTATGACAGGGGGATAACTGTATTTTCTCCCGACGGAAGGCTGTTCCAAGTCGAATACGCCCGCGAGGCGGTCAAAAAAGGCACCACCACAATCGGGCTCAAGTACAGGGACGGGGTCATACTCGTCGTTGACAAGAGGGTCTCCAGCAAGCTCGTGGAGCCGGAGTCGATCGAAAAGATCTACGACGTGGACGATTACATCGGATGCGCGACGTCCGGCCTCGTGGCCGACGCCAGGATACTTATAGACGAGGCGAGGAAGGACGCGCAGATACACAAGATAACATACGGCGAGAACATCACTGTCGAGCTTCTTGTCAAGAAGGTCTGCGACCACAAGCAGAACTACACCCAGTACGGCGGCGCCCGTCCCTTTGGGACGGCGTTGCTCGTCGCAGGCGTGGACGAGCTCGGAGTGCACCTGTTCGAGACCGACCCCTCGGGGGCGCTCGTAGCCTACAAGGCGACGTGCATCGGTTCCGGAAGGCCGGTGGTCATGGACATATTCGAGAAGGAGTTCAAGGACAAGATGACTTTCGAGGCCGCCGCCAAGCTGGGGCTCAAGGCCCTCGGGTCGGCCATAGAGGACACCCCGTCCTCCGAATCCATGGAGATCGGCGTGGTCGAGAGAGGCAAGAAGTTCAGAAGGCTCTCTGACGCCGAAATCTCCAAAATCGTGGGCAAGCTGTGAGTTGGCATGGTAAACCTGGATGCCGCCATAATCGCCAGGCTCGAGAGCCACGGCGAGACCTTCGAGATACTTTTGGACCCTGCGGTGATGGATTTCATCAAGCAGGGGAAGAAGGTGAACCTCTTGGAGTACATGGCCGTCGAAGACGTGTTCAAGAACGCCGGCAAAGGCACCCGCCCCGCCGAAGACAAGGTTAGGGAAGTCTTCGGCACGGACGACATCTCTGCGATCGCAGAGAAGATCGTCGAGAAGGGGGAGGTCCAGATGACCGCAGAGCAGCGCAAGGAGACGCTCGACGCAAAACGCCATCGGGTCGTCGCCTATATCGCGGCCAACGCCATCAACCCGCAGACGAAGCTCCCGCATCCATACACCCGTATCGAACTTGCGCTCGACGAGGTTAAATTCCACGTCGACATGTTCAAACCTCTGGAAAAGGAGATCGACGAGGCCATGAAGCTCCTTAGGCCCCTCATACCGATAAGGTTCGAGAAGAGCAGGATAGCCATAAAGCTGAAGGGCGACGATTACGGCCGCTGCTTCGACGACATGGTCCATTACGGAGTCGTCGACAGAGAGGAGTGGACGCAGGACGGCTCTTGGATAGGCATGATGGAGATACCTGCGGGGCTGGTGCCGGAGCTCACAGAGAAGCTGAAGCACAAGACCAAGGGGAACGCCTCGGTCAAACTCATTAACTGACATTTGCGAGAAGTGATAAAATGGAAAAAAGAAACGCCAGGTCCCGAGAGGTCGTGGTCCCGGGAGACATTCTGGACAAAAGCGGAATGCGCGCCGGCAGCTACGCGTACGCACGGGACGGCAAGATATATGCCGAAGTGCTCGGGGTAAAGAACACGTATCAGGACACTGTGAGCGTCATACCTCTGGGAGGGCGCTACATGCCGATAACCGGAGACACTGTGATCGGAGTCATCGAGGATATAGGCCCGTCGAATTGGCTTGTGAACATAAACGCGCCGTACCCGGCGCCCCTGCATGTCAACGAGGTTCCATGGAAAGTGGAGTTCGGAGACACGTCCAGATACCTGGGGCTTGGGAACGTCGTCCTGCTGAAGATCCTCATGGTCGACGAGAGCAAGAAGATACAGGTCACCATGAAGGACTCGGGGCTTAGGAGGATCGAGGGCGGCAGGCTCGTCGAGATCCAGCATTCGAAGGTCCCTCGCGTCATAGGCAAGAGCGGCTCGATGATACAGCTGATCAAGAACCTCACCGACTGTCGCATATTCGTGGGTCAGAACGGAAGGATATGGGTCGACGGCGACGACGAGAACGTCGAAGCCGCGGTCGCGGCGATAAAGCTCATCGACCGCGAGACGCAATCCGAAAACCTCACAGAAAGAGTCAAAGATCTTATAACTGGCATTCTCCCGCAGGCCGGAGGCGACGGCGAGGATAACGACACAGGGAGTGAATGATAATGAGCGGACACACAGACATGGTATTGGTGGACGACGACGGCATAAGGATCGACGGCAGGAAGGCCGACGAGCACAGGCGCGTCCACATAGAGGCCGGCGTCCTCAACAACGCGGACGGGTCGGCATACGTAGAGATGGGCAAGAACAAGGTGCTGGCGGCGGTCTACGGACCAAGGGAGTGCCACCCTAGGCACCTTCAGGACCCGACCAAGGCAATCATCCAGTGCAAATACAACATGGAGGCGTTCTCTGTAAGCGACAGGAAGAGGCCGGGACCCGACAGGAGGTCCGTGGAGATATCCAAAATAACGGCGGAGGCGCTCGAGAAGGTCGTCCTCACCGAGCTCTACCCGCGCGCGTCCATAGACGTGTACATAGAAATCCTGCAGGCTAACGCCGGCACCAGGTGCGCAGGCCTGACCGCCGCATCCGTCGCCCTCGCCGACGCAGGCATACCCATGAGGGACATAATCCCCGCGATCGCCGCAGGAAAGGCCGACGGGCACGTGCTGCTCGACCTCAACAAGGAAGAGGACAACTACGGCCAAGCGGACGTCCCGCTGGCCATAATCCCGTCGACGGACGAGATAGTCCTCCTGCAGATGGACGGCGACATGACCCGCGAGGAGTTCGACCATGCCGTGGACTTGGCGTTCGGCGCCTGCCATGAGCTTTACGACATCCAGAAGGAAGCCCTGAAGAAACGCTACTCCGCCGTGAAGGGAGGCGACGAAGATGAGTAACTACATCGTCGCAGAAATAAAGAGGGACCACATCCTCAAGCTCCTGTCCAACGGCAAGAGGGAGGACGGGCGCAGCCTTGACGACGTCAGGGACATAAAGATAGACACGGGATGCATCGAGAGCGCGGACGGCTCCGCGAGGGTGAAGCTCGGGAAGACCGAGGTCATCGCGGGAGTCAAGATCATACCCGGCACCCCTTTCGCGGACACGCCTGACAGCGGGGTCCTGACCACCGGCGCGGAGCTCATACCCATGGCGCATGCCACGTTCGAGTCCGGCCCGCCGGGGGAGAGCGCGATCGAGCTGGCGCGCGTGGTCGACAGGGGCATACGCGAATCGGGGATGGTGGACGTGAAAAAACTCTGCATGGTCCCGGGAGAGAGCGTGTGGATGTGCTTCATCGACATCTATGCCCTTGACCACGACGGAAACCTGTTCGACGCCGCCAACATAGCCGCTGTCGCGGCGCTGAAAACCGCCGTCGTGCCCGCCGAGCAGTACGGAAAGGGGAAGAACATACCTCTGCCGGTCACATGCGTGCCCGTGTCCGTAACATCCGTCAAAATAGGAAATGATTTAATACTTGACCCAAATTTCGACGAAGAGGCCATATCCTCTGCCCGTCTCACGGTCACTACCGACGACAACGGGAATTTCAGGGCGATGCAGAAGGGCGGGAAAGGCTCCATAACACGCGAGGAGCTGAGTTTGAGCCTCGACCGCGCCGTCGAGAAGGGAAGAGAGATAAGGAAGATCATAGGGTGATAACATGTCGAAAAGAACTAACAAGGCAGGCACTTCCGGAAGGTTCGGCGCAAGATACGGCGTCGTCGTGCGCAACAGGGTGAAGAACATCGAGGCCCATCAGAAGGCCAAGCATGAGTGCCCCTCCTGCCACCATGTGTCCGTGAAGAGGATCAGCTCAGGCATTTGGAACTGCAACCACTGTGGACTCAAGTTCGCCGCGGAGGCGTACAGCCCCAAGGCGAAAGGGGAGCTGTCGCAAGTCTCCGAGCTGTGAGGCCTCATGTACAGATGCGCCAAGTGCAACGAGCCCAGAAGGGACGTGAACTCCCTAGGCTTGCAGTGCGAGAAGTGCGGATCCAAGATCTTCTTCAAAGAGAGGCCAAACGTGAAGAAGACCCTGAAGTCTGACTGAGATGCACAGAGCGGTCCTGACAGTGGATGGGCGCGACGTAAACAACGTCATCGCCTCCGTCAGCCCTGAGGCGGGGAGGGAGCTCCCCCGCACGTCAGTCGGCGTGCGCATGGCCGGCGACGTCGGAATCGTAGAGATATCCGCCGCTGACACGTCAGCCCTGCGGGCCGCCCTGAACTCATACTTGGAATGCATACGCATAGCAGAGGACATCGGCAGGATAACAAGGTGATTACATGAACGGAATAAGCCCGCAGTTACAGAACCAGATCGCGCAGTACCAGCAGACGCAGCAACAGTTGCAGGCTGCCACCACCCAGAGGGTGCAGATGGAGTCCCAGAAGAGGGAGATGGAGAGGACTTTCGAAGAACTCGCCAAGGCCAAGGGGGACGTGTACCGCAGCGCTGGGTCCCTCCTCATCAAGGTCGAGGACAAAGATCAGCTGAAATCAGAGATCGAAGAGTCGCTGGAGACCCTCGGGATAAGAGTGAAAAGCCTCGAAAAGCAGGAGAAGAGCCTCCGCGAGAAGTACGACTCCCTTCAAGAGACGATCAACAAAGCCGTCGGCCAGGCCGGCGCCGAGTGACCCTCGGGCTTCGGCCCGGGGCGTCCACATTTGTTTTCTCTGCGTTCTGTTCGTTCTATGAGGGCGTCTTTTGTGGCGGCATGACCGTTGATGCCTACCGAATGACAACTCTATAATATTCTTTAGCCATTCCGTGCCTGTATGAATGCATTGGTTGTCGAGGACGTCTATAAGACGTATGGCGGCAGGCCGGCCGTCAACGGCGTGAGCTTCTCCGTCGAAGAAGGGGAGATATTCGGCCTCATAGGCCCCAACGGCGCCGGCAAGACGACCACCCTCCGGATGATTTCCACGCTTCTCCGCATAACGTCCGGGCGCATAACCGTGTGCGGGCACGACGTCGCGACCGAGTCGGACGCAGTCAGGAAGATCATCAGCTACCTGCCAGAGGACGCCGGGGCGTACAAAGACCTCACTGGGCGGGCGTACCTGAAGTTCATGGCAGGGTTCTTCGCCGACGGAGGCGACGCCGAGAAGATGGTCATGTCAGGCATAGGGATAGCCGACCTGGGCGAGCGCATCGACTCCAAGGTGGACACGTACAGCAAAGGCATGATGCGCCGCCTCCTCATTGCGAGGGCGATCATGCCGGCCCCGAAAGTAGCCATATTGGACGAGGTTACGTCCGGCCTGGACGTAATAAACGCGTTCGAGATCCGAGACGTCATAAGGCAGATAGCCGCTCGCGGAGTTACCGTCGTGATATCGTCGCACAACATGTTCGAGGTGGAGATGCTCTGCGACAGGGTGGCCATGATCAACGATGGCAAAGTGGTCCTGTGCGGAACCCCTGGCGAGCTCAAAGGACGTTTCGAGGCCTCCAACCTGGAGGAAGTGTTCGTGAAGGCGGTGAAAAAGTGAACCACCTCCTGAACATAATCAGGAAAGAGCTCAGAGAGCTCATGACCGTCGGGTCGATCGTCTCCGTGCTGATCATGGTGTTCATCTTCTTGGGTGCAGGGACTATGATGAACGAGCAGGGGGACAGCATCACCACGCCGTCGGAGATCGGGTTCATAGACGGGGACGGGGGCCCATGGTCCGATCGCACCGTTGAGATCCTCGTCGCCGTCTACATGGACACTTACGGCCTGTCCGAAGAGGAGGCGCGCGGCTTCGTGAAGGTCATAGAGGTGGCGCTTGACGACAATGCCGTCGTCGTCGAACGCATGCAGTCCTTGGGGATCGACGCGGCCATAGCAGTCGGCCCGGGGTACTCGGCGGACCTGGACAACAAGGTCAGGGCCACCATCTCCGAATACTACATATTCACGAACCCGGGGCTGCTGGGCTCCGCAGGCTCGTCGATGACCTCGCTCATGATCGGAGAGATATCCAATCGCATATCCAAAGAGCTGGTCTTCGACATCATCGGCCCAGACGATGCGGCGTTCATGCTGAACCCCATAAAGGGGACGGACGCCCACACTTACATGAACGGCGAGATGCATGCCGGCGTGAGGCCTCTGGACATAAGCATGGGCATCATGAACCAGACGCTGATGGTGCCTGTGGTGATAATGATGGTCATCATGATGATCGGAAGCATCGTCATATCGTCCATGGGCAACGAGAAGGAGAACAAGACTCTGGAGACTTTGCTGACGATGCCCGTCGGAAGAACGGCCATAGTCACCGGCAAGATCCTTTCAGCGGCCATCGTAGGGCTGGTTTACGGCTTATTGTACATGGTTGGAATGATGTTCTACAGCAAGGGGATGACGAACATCGGAGGACTCGGAGGATCAAGCCCGGCAGACCTGGGACTCGCCCTAGGGCCGGCCGACTGGCTGATAGTAGGGGCGATGGTGTTCCTTGCTATCTTCTGCGCCCTCGGCATGTGCATGATACTCGGAGCGTTCGCAAAGAACTACAAAGCGGCCCAGACCATGACCGTGCCCATAAGCGTGCTGGCGATAATCCCGATGCTCATCAACATGTTCGCCAGCTGGGGGAGCCTTCCTACGGCCGTGCAGGTCCCATTGTTCATAATACCGTTCACGCATCCGATGATGGTCATGCAGAACCTGATGTTCGGCAACACGTCTGTGGTCCTGGCCGGGCTCGTCTATCTTGCGCTGTTCGCGATGCTTACGATATTCATAACCGTCAAAGTCTATAAATCCGACATCCTTCTGACAGGCATAGGGCAGACGAAGCTCGCAAGGGCGTTCGCCAGGAAGAAGATCTGATGAAGCACAAGGAGACGGCAGAGAGGCTGAAAGACAAGCACAAGGTCATATTCGTCCACGGCAACGCAGACATGGACGCAGTAGGCTCGGCGTATGCTCTATCAAGATGCTTTCCTCCGGCCGACATATTCGCGCCGTCCGGAGTGGACAGGGTCGCAGGCATGGTGGCCGAGAAGCTGGGCATCAGCGTGCTCGAGGAATGCGACGTGGACTCATACGACCTTGTGGTGGTCGTGGACACGTCGTCCCCGGAGCAGTTCAAGCCGGCTGTGGCCAAGATCCCTGCCGGCAGCGTGGTGATAGACCACCATGCGCCCACGGGCAAATGGGGCGACGTGTGGCTCCTGTGCGACGAGACCCGCGTGTCCTGTTGCGAGATCGTCTATGACATGATGAACGAATGCGGCATCCCGCCTGAGAGGGACGTCGCGTTCGCCCTGCTGGGCGGCATGCTCACGGACAGCGGCCATTTTCAGTACGGCGACCCTAGGATGCTTCGCTCGTTCGCATCGGTGATGGAGAAGTCCGGCATACACATGGACGAGGCCATACATCTCACCAGGGCGCCGACGAACATGTCCGAGCGCGTCGCGATGCTGAAGGCCGTCGGAAAGTCGAAGTTCGAGCGCATAGGGGACATGATAGTCGCGGGCTCCACTGGAGGCAGCTTCGAGGCGTCCTCATGCAAGGCCCTCATGCAGGCGGGCGCAGACATCGCGTTCGTAGGCTCCCAGAGGGACGGCGAGTTCAGAGTAAGCGCCAGGGCGAGCCAGGAATCTGTCAGAAGAGGAATCCATCTGGGCAACATGCTGGGGGAGCTAAGCGGGGAGACTTGCACGGAAGGCGGCGGGCACGGCGGCGCCGCAGGGCTCTCGGGCGTCGGGGACGCGGAGGCTATGGTGCATATGTGCATGATGCGCACCATGGAGGAGTTCCGCAGGGTCCGCCCGCAGGCCGGGCAGTGATCAGCGCAGCTTCTCCATCCCGTCGAACACTTGCCTCATCGCCGCATAGTTTTCGGGATGACGGTCGAAATACTCCCTTACGGGGACGAGCATCGCTATCAGCGACTCAGAGGCACCGTTCTTCAGGTCCAGAGGGAAGAGCTTCCCGCCGAAGTACGCCTCGACAAGCTCCTCATAGCTCTCGAACGAGACGTCCCCTCCAAACTTCTCGGGCCTCGATATGTCCATCCGCCCCATGCGGGGGAATATGACATACTTGCACAACATCAGGACGGGGTTCTCTTCCTCCTTCTCCTTTTCTGGAGGACAGAACGCCTTCTTCATCTTGGAACGGACGGCCTCGTCGTCATCGTGTATGTTGATGCTCCCGCCTGGGTCGCTCTTGGACATCTTGAACGCCGCAGGGTTCATCCTGTCCCCGCCCTTCAACCCGGGTATGAGCGGCGTGTGGAGAGCAATCGGCTTCTTCCACTTCAGCTTCTCGGCGGCATCGCGGGCGAGCATGTGCGCCCGCCTCTGGTCCATGCCTGCGTACGCCAGGTCCACGTCCATGCAGAATATGTCCGTGGCCTGCAAAAGCGGGTACAAGAGCTTGGACGAGTCCACCTCCGCCTCGTCCTCAGACCTTCCCAGGACGGTCATCGCCCTCTTCACCCTCTGAAGCGACGTGACCTTGGCCACTTTGATGACCTTGCCCCAGTACTCTATGTCGTCCAGTATCTCGCTGGCGTACACGAACCTGGCCTTGTCTTCCGGCACTCCAAGCGCCTTGAAGCAGTCTTCCATGTATCTGGCGCATGTGCGGATGTTCTCCAAGTCGCCGCCCAGCTTGTCGTTGATGTAAGCATGCCAGTCCGCCCAGAACACTATGACCTCGAACCCTGCGTCGCAGAGGTCCCTGATCTTGTTGGCTACCAGCGCCCATCCCAGATGGACGAGCCCGGACGGCTCGAATCCGATGTATGCCCTCGGACGGTCTTTGGTCCTTAGAAGCTCGAAGAGCTCCTTCTCGTCCACCACCTCGGCCGTGTTCCTGACGACCAGCGCCATTCGCTCTGCAGGGTCCATTTGAATCGACCCTCGATGCGTCAGACTTTATTAAAACGATTCGTTCACGGCTTCAGGATTTCTCGGACTCCGCCACGCTCTATCCGGGTGACGATGCCTTCTCTGTCTGCCGACAGCACCGCATACGCTGTGTTCAGGAACAGCCCGTTCTCGACCACCCCGGGGATGACGTCCAGCCGGGATTCCAGAAAGAAAGGGTTCTCTATGGACTCGAACGCGCAGTCGTAGACGTAGTTCCCGCCGTCGGTGACGAACGGCTTGCCGTCTGTGGCCCTGATGGTCGCTTTGCAACCCTGCCTCTCGACGGCGTACTTCGTCCTAGCGTGCCCGAACCGGATCACTTCGACCGGCAGAGGAGACTTAGTGCCGAGTTTTTGGACCAGTTTGGACTCGTCAACGATGATTATCTCCCTAACAGTGGCCGCGGCGACGATCTTCTCCCTTAGCAACGCCCCTCCCAGCCCCTTTATCAGCTGCAGGTCCGGGTCCACCTCGTCGGCTCCGTCGATCGTGACGTCCAAATGGTCTACGTCGGAGAGGTCGGACACCTTCACGCCAGCCTCCACTGCCAGCTTCTCGGTCCTCAGCGAAGTCGCGACGCAGGTCAGCTCGTACCCGGAAGCGACCAGCTCGCCGACCCTTCTAACGGCGTATTCGGCGGTAGATCCCGTTCCAAGACCGACGGCCATGCCGTCTTTGACATAATGGTTCACGGCCGCTTCGGCCACGATTTTCTTGAGGTTCGGCGACTCAGGGGGAACCATTGCGATCGACCCGTTATCCGTTCGCTGATATAATCGTTTATCGTATGGGATTTCAGGAAAATCACGATTAAATCACAGCAACCATGCGATTCAAGTTGTTTTTGGGGCTCTTTCCTATGTTGACGAATCCGTTTCTAGTGCAGTGTCCTATCAGCTCGTCCGCACAATCCACACGCACGGTGTGACATCCGACGGTTTCGTTCGTGTTAGACAATATTGCCATCGCAATGTTGAACATAATCCCTTCCAATCCCTTTGGAGAGTCGTCGGCCCTTGCCAGTTGTCCTATTAGGTATGCCTGCGCCACACCTCCGTCTGCGTTCATGGACTCGAATGTTTTTGGGTCAATGTCCTTCAGAACGCCCACAGAAATGCATTTTATGGCAAGCGTGAAGTAGCAGATTATTTTTGAGTTCTCGGTATACTGCATATGTATGTGCGAGATGTGTCCTTAGACTCGTGGCGCATTGCCGTCCTCTAAAGGAATTTTTCGTCGTCCAGATTCTTGGCGCATTTAAACGTAGAGAGGAGAACATCCACGTCTTCGCAGATTTGGACTTCGGAGATGCTACGGAGCTTACTTATCTTTAGGCTCATGCTTCAGACTTCTGAAGTATTCCTCGTCCTCTGCCAGCCTCTTAAGGATTGCAGGGTCGGGTTTTGAGTGGCCTCTTTTTTCAGTGATGGCGAACGCCGACGCAAGCTGGCGCGCCTTCTCGGGCATGTCTATCACAAGCATGTCAGTGAACGAGTCTGTTGCCATTGTCTCCCTCCAAAGACCATCATAACATTGATATATGGGGTTCGGACCAAACCGCGGTGTGTTTTGTGTCGTTCGACAAAGCTTTAAAGATCAGCATCATATGTGACACTTGGAGGCAAGAGGGCGAGTTTCACTTGTTAGGCTTGGCTCCACTTTATTCCATCTTGGACTGCGATGCCCCGTGTCGCGGAAAGCATAGTCTATTCCACCGCATCCGTTAACGTATGGGTCGTCGCCATGCCCAGAGCTTACGCATGGGCGAGTCGTGTCAACCATTATATCGTCCGCTAGGGATAGCGAAGCATGCGTCTCGCCGCACTGTACTCCGGAGGGAAGGACTCGACGTTGGCGATGTATTTGGCCGTGCAGATGGGGCATGACGTGCCGTATCTCGTCAACATAGTCCCCGACGATGAGGAATCGTGGATATTCCACACCCCGAACCTCGACGTCGTGCCGCTCATGGCCGAGTCCATGGGGATCGAACTCGTAAGAGCCTCCAGCTCCGGCACGGAGGAGGGCGACATGGCCTGCCTCCGGGACGCCCTGTCGGGGCTTGACGTGGAAGGCGTCGTCGCAGGCGCAGTCTGGTCAGACTACCAGTGGGACAGGATGAACGCGGTATGCGGCGACCTGGGCCTGAAGCTCATAGCCCCGCTGTGGAGGAAGGACCAAGACGCAGTCCTTGAAGAAATCATAGACTCGGGAATACAAGCCGTTATTGTCGGATGCTACGCCGAAGGCCTGGACGAGTCGTGGCTCGGCCGCCCCATAGGCCGGGACGCCGGGAACGGCCTGCGCGCCCTTCGCTCCAAGCACGGCATAAGCGTGATCGGGGAAGGCGGGGAGTACGAGTCTCTCACGTTGGACTCCCCGTTGCATTCGCGCCCGCTGGAGATCGTCTCGTCAGTCAGGGACGTTAGATCTAGCAGCTGCACGCTCAGAGTGACCAAGGCACGGCTCAGGCCTGGGTGCGCTCGATCGCCTTGATTATGTTGTTGATTTCGCGCTGAGGGTCCTTCCACATGCCAGGAGTCCATACGCGGTGAATATGCCAGCCTCTGGATTCCAGATACTTCAGGCGGTGGTAGTCCCTCTCTCTGGTGGAGTCGGACATCTCGTAGATGTTGCTGTCGCACTCTATCCCCAAGATGAACTTCCCGTCCTGCTTTATGGCCAGGTCGATCCGGTATCCGCCTATGCCGACGTTCTTCTCCACGGTGTACCCTTTGCGGAGCAGCGCGTTGTATACTCTCTCGGTGATCGGGGCGTCCCCGGTTATATGCTGGACAGACCTTTGCTTGTTGTCCGTGAACGACAGGAGTATGCCTGCCGCCCGGTCCTTCTGGCCGTTGCTGACCGCCTGCGCGTATTGGAGGTACTTCTTCAGTATCTTCGGGCCGTCGTTCTTAGAGCTCTCCACTTGCAGCTCTTCAGGATCGAACGAGGACACGATGTGTATCTTCTTCTTGGCACGGCTGATGGCCACGTTCAGGCGGTTCTCGCCCCCTCTGTTGTTCAGCCATCCGAACCTCTGCATCAGCTTCCCTTCGCTGTTCTTCGCGTATCCCACGGAGAACACTATCACGTCGCGCTCGTCCCCTTGGACGCTCTCGATGTTCTTTATGAACAACCCTACGTCCTCCCCGTTGTCGAAGCGCTTCATCTCCTTGTTGACGGCCTTCCCGAACTCCAGGTCTTTTAACGACTCCTCGTCGATCATGTCGTTGATCAGGTCCCTCTGGGACACGTTGAAGGTGATTATGCCCACCGTCTCGTTCTCCTTCCGAGTTTTGAAGAACTCCTTCAGAAGCTCGACGACCTTTTGCGCCTCCGCGTCGTTAGACCGCTTGTTCCAGAGGCCCCCGACGTTGTACATCTCTATGGGCGGCCTCTCGGGTTGCAGGACGTTCGGCGACACGTACAGCTTTCCGCCGTAGAAGGCGTAGTTCGAGAATGCGATGAGCTCCTCGTACTTCGAGCGGTAGTGGAAGTTCAGGAGGATGTTGTCATAGCGCGACCTCGCAAGGTCGAGGAGGCTCTCCTCCTCGAGGACGGCCGAGTCCTCATAGTCTTCGTCGTCCTCGTCGTCGCTCCCGTACTCCATGCGCCCGGACCCCAGGCTGGACGGGCGGAGCTGCTTGTGGTCCCCTGCCACGACGACCTTCTTGGCGCGGTATATCGACGGTATCCCTTTCTCGACGTACATCTGCGACGCCTCGTCGAATATCAGCACGTCGAAGAGCCCCATCTCGAGCGGCATTATCTCCGACACCACCTCTGGGGTCAGCAGCCAGATCTTCACGCCTTTGAACAGCTCGTAGCTGTAGCGGTTTATGAACTTGTTGAGGCTCCACTTCCTCTTGTTCTCAATGATTCTGACTATGTCGCCGCGCCTCTTGGACTCCGTGATGTACCGGAGGTTCTCCTGTAGGATCTCCTCCACCCTGTCGCGGGTGATCTTCTTCTTCTCTTGGATCTTGCGGTCCATGTCCGACACGATGCTGTTGAAGTCCTGTATCTCCTGCAGGACGGACTTGTTCGTCGCGTCGAACCTCTGGAGGTGGTCGTTCAGAACGAACCTGAATATCAGGTCGTTGCTCTCCTCGAACTTGGACCGGTTCTCTTTGACGAGCTTCAGGGCGTCGCGGCCGTATATCTTCTCGTTCTCAGTGAGCTTGTCGTACACGGTTGCCTTCGACGCGTACGTCTCGTACTTGTCGAGGTCCGTGACCATCCTGCCCGGATCGTCCGTCACCGTCTGGATCGTGCGTTCATTGTATGATTTGAAATATTTGTCGAGGAACGTCGTGGCGTCGCGCGTGACCTTGCCTTTGGAGAACAGCTTCGACAGGAACCCCTTGCTCCGCCATTCTATCATCTCGGCCTCGATGCTCGCGAGGTTGGCCTTCATCTCTCCGACGCTGTACTCCGACAGGTCGGGCTTCACGAGGGGGAACCAAGGCACCGCGTCGACGCAGTCGCAATACTCGCCGAAGTTGCTCACAAGCACCTTGTCTCCGAACTTGCGGTGCAGCTCCTTGACCTCGTCGTACTTCAGCGAGAGCACGCTTGAAGTGACGGATGCTTTGATCTGCTGGTATCTGTCGAGCTGCACCTTGTCCTCGAGGTCCAGCCAACGGTCCATGGAGTAGAGCTTGTACGGCTCTATTCCGAACTCGCCAGGGCGGTAGACCGTGTCCGCTATGTTGGAAAGGACGGAGACGTCGCGGTCGATGCTCTCGGATATGGGGGTCAAGTCCGAGCCTGCGGTCGGCGACCCCGACTCCAGCATGAGCCCCAGCTGCTGGTAGAAGCTTTCCTTGTTGCCGACGTCGTCTATCATGAGGCAGTATTTCGAAAGGCCTCCCAGCCTGGAGTAGACGACGTCCAGCGCCGTCTTCTTCTCCGACACCATCAGCACTGTCTTCCCGCTGTTCACGGCAGACGTTATAAGCCCTGTGATGACCTGGGACTTGCCTGTCCCAGGGGGCCCTTGGACGACCAGCTCGTCGTTTTTGTTGACCGCCGTGATGACGTTCTCCTGCGCGCTGTTGAGGGAGTTGATGTAGGTTATGTCCACCTCGGACGCCTCCATCCCCTTCTTCCTCAGGTCCGGGAGGGACAGCGGGCCGGGCGCCTCGGAGTAGAAGTCTCCGTTGTTAAGGTCCTTGACGAGGTCTTCGAGGATCGCGTTGATCTCCCTTCCCGCGATCAGCTCGTCGAAGTCCTTCTGTATGTAGCTAGAGTACGTTGGATACTTCCCGAGTATGACGTTGTTCACCACGTGAAGGTCGCCGGGAAGGTACTTTGGGAACTCTCCTGCCTTGTATTCCCTGAACGGCACCGGGAGGCCGTAGGAGCATTCCAGCGGGAATCCCTGCTCCTCGTAGAACGCGACGAGGTTCACGGCGAAGTCCTCTGCGGTGTAGTCGTCGATGACGTTGTTGGGAAGGGGGCGGTTCTTGCCTCCGAACTTTATGAACGCGAGGACCAAGGAGCTGTTGTAGACCGCATCTCTGGAGTCGTCCAATTTCAGCACCACGCTTTTCGCGTCCTTCTCCAGCGTCACAGGGAACAGGGCTAGCGGCGCGCGAACATCGAAGTCCTCGTTGCCAGGAAGCCTGCCTTCCACGAAGGGGTATGCGATGTACAGGTCGTACTGGCCCTTGTCCCTGAGGTCCCTGTTGACCTCCCTGATGATCTCGTTGAGATGCCTGTAGAAACGGAGGTCTTCCGGACTCTTCGTGGTATCGCACAGCTTGAGGGACGACTTCTTTCCAAAAAGGAGGCCCATCAGGTCCAAGCCAGGGATGGCCGTCAGGTCGAACGCGTTCTTCTTGTATATCTTGGCCTGGAACAGGAGGCGGTTGCCCCTGCTTATGTTTATCAGCTTCTTCTGGAGCTCGCGGAGGGTCTGCGCCAGTTCGTTGTCCATGTTGGACCCTTTGGCCGCGGTCGTGGCGTACTTCTTCGTGACGGCGAGGAACTCCTCCCCGTAAAGCTCGACGAACCTTTGACCGACGCCCGCTATGGCGGAGAAGTCCTCCGCCTTCGTGGGCACGCGTTGCGCCATCTCGCGAAGGGCGTCATCCGGACACACCAAGGGCATCCTGCCGTTGGACAGGGTGCGGTCGCTCCGTATCTGTTCCCTAAGCTCTGCCAATTCCGTAAAGAGGTCGTCTTCTAATCCCATCTATTTCCCCTGTCCCCTAATCGACGTTGATAGTTAAATCATATGCACCTGTGGCTCGGTGAAATCATGGTTTTCGACCAAATTGCCGTTTTTTTTTTGAACAGCTTCACGGCATGCAGGGGTCTCGAATGGAGCCTGCGCCCCACAACCGATTTTTCAGCTATAGTCGAGCCGTCTTTGCCGGTTTGACATTTGGTTGGACATCAGGGAGAAATGAGCATGTCACGGGCAGAAGGAGCGTCGGAGAGTGATCGCCTGCCCTGATGCGCCTGTCATAACGGGCAGAGGCCGTCCGCCACGCGGCAGGAGGCCCCCTAGGACGGGGGGGGGGGGCTGACGACAGAATGGAATCATTCCATCTAACGAAGCGGCCGTGTTCGACTCCTACGTGCATAGCATGTAAAAACTTGCAAGGCCCACGCTGACGACGCGCCTCTCGCCGTCTCATGCGGCGGCGTTCATGGGCGTAACCGATTTATCGCTCGGCTGCACGACCTGTCACGGGTCTTGCGCATGCGTGCCGTTCCAGCTTTACAATTGGGGGAATCGTCTGACATTAAGAAGCCTTGGCAATCGTCATAATCGGACCGCGGCTCCCGTTTGAAATCCCACCCTCCCTCAAAACTTGCAACGCATTGCGGGTTTTGCAAAAACGCTTCGGATACTCAAAAACTCGCAACACGTTGCGAGTCTTCCTATGTTCCAATGCAGGGTTATGAATTCGTGGTTGACCGCCTTGTACGCGTTTTCCCAGGCGCGGTCGATTATTGAAACGACCTCTGCGAACTCGTCTTCACGGATCTTAGCCATCGCTTTGTCAGTCATGTGCGCACATCCTCCCTCACACCATGCGGGCAGACGCCCAGTTTATGTTCTATCGTCCATTTACCTTCGGGGTCCCTGCTCAATAACATGCATCGCATCATCAAGTTGATCCAGACTCTTGGCGTACGTCCGATGTCGCCGCCACCCCTATGCCCGATTACAGTGATATCCTTTGCGACTTCCTTTGAATCGATGACACCAGAGTATTTATTCCAACCGAATTAGACGGGCCGACCACCTCATGGCATGCAGGGGGATGAATCTCACGCTGAAGTGTGGGACGTGGCACCCTGCATCGTCGAGGGGGGGGGGGTCTCGTGCGGCCCAGGTAGTTGTTCACGTACACCGTCATCGCCTGGCAGGTCATGCCGTGCATCCCCTATGATACGGCCGCCTGGAGGATGCTGTTCTACACAGAGAACACGGACGTCCATGCGGCCAGGCGCATATCATGCTGACGGCCCTGTTCCGAGGCGTCGAAAGGCGAATTCCGCCGTTGCTTCAGCCGACGCTCGGCCCAGTGCCGGAAAATCGCCTCGAACAACGTGGAACGGCGTCGAAGTTGAGGTAAAACATGATTTCATCAAAGCCACGCCCGCATGTGACAAATATGGCCGATTTGATTACGTCCATATGTTGTCAGTCGGCATCAAAGGAGAGGGAAGGCTCACGGTCACGAAGGACGTCTTGGCATCTGTCGTCGGGAGCGGCACGCTTCCCGTGTTCGCGACTCCCGCGATGGCGCTCTTGGTAGAGCAGACCGCATGCAGGTCCCTGATGCAACACTTGGACTCCGGGAAGGGCACCGTGGGCGTCCGACTCGACATATCCCACTCGGCCCCGTCCATCGAGGGTGCAGAGGTCGTCTGCAGGACGGAGGTCGTCGAGATAGACAGGACGAGGGTCGTGTTCAGCGTCGAAGTCTCCGACGGGGCGGGACAGGTCGGGCTCGGGACCCATGAAAGGTTCGTCGTGGACGACGAGAGGTTCATGAAGAAAGCCTTGGAAAGGAGGCCATGACGTGGTTCTGAGGGCCAGGCACGTATGTGGAGCCTGCGGCGCAGAGAACGACTTCCTTTACGGCACGGCGCTGAACTACGACGTGACGCGGCTGTTCCGCGTCCCCGACGGATGGAGGACTCCCCGATACGAGAGGCGGGACTGCGACGAGGCCGTCCGGCTCCTCGTCCTAGATGACGAGGTCGCCGAGGCCTCATACGATGCGCTGACCGAGTGCGACGACCTCCCGATGAAGTCCTTCTGCAAGCACGACGACTTCGTATGCACGGGCTGCGGGCTGGTGCAGAGCCATTTCTTCTTTTTCCTGAGGAGGCGGGACGGGTCGCCGTTCACGCCGGCATATAAATGCCGCGGGTGCGGCGGGAGGATGAGGCTCGCCGAGGCCTATGTGAGGCAGTTCGGAGAGATCGAGCGGAAGTTCAGATGCGAGGCGTGCGGGACCGCGTCCCCGATGGATGCCCCTGACGATTACGAGGTCATCGACTACCGCATAACAGAGTGCCTCAAGCTTTGACGTCCTTCACCGCGGCAGACAGCATCAGGGCGACGACGGCGACGACCGCGCAGACTGCGGCGGAAAGGACGAACCCGTCAAGGAACACTTCCTGCGTCAGGTCCCTGAAGTCCACGGCCCCGCTGTCGGCGCCGATGGTGAATATCATGGCGAAGAGCGACAGCCCTATCGTGCCTCCGAGGTAGATCGACTCGTTCATGAGCGACGAGCCTATCTCGCGGCTTTCTTCCGAGGTGTTCTCCACTATGCGGCTGGCCATGGGGCCGCCAGCGAACCCCCATGTCAGGCCCATGCAGGACAGCGTGAACAGCAACAGCAGCGTCGAGTCGCTCCGCGAGAACAGGAACATCGCTACGGCTCCTGCGAGCAGGGCCGCGCATGCCGCCACGGCGAACGCCCTGCGGCCAGCGCGGTCGGACCATCTGGATATCGGGACGCATATCGCCAGAGTGATGGCGGGCGGTATGAACAGGTACAGCCCGCTCTCTGCCGACCGGAACCCCATGCAGACCTCCAGATAGAACGGGAACAGGTAAAGGAGCCCCATGTAGGCCACGTTGAGGAGCATGAACGCCAGGAAAAGCGAGTCGAACCTCATGTGCTTGAACACGCGCACGTTCAGCAACGGCGCCCTGCTCCTGAGCTCTGTCGCGACGAACGCGGCCAAGCATATGACGCAGGCCGCCGCCGCAAGGAGCGCCCACGTCCTTTCGGCGCCGTGGGGCATCCTCTCGAGGGCGAACGCACCTGCGGCGACGGCGGCGAAAAGAAGGGCCGCTCCCTTCGCATCCAACGGCTTCTTCTCGTATCTCTCGTCCTTCGGTATCAACGCGAGCATCATCGGTATCATCAGCAACCCGACGGGGACGTTGATCAGGAAGATCCAGTGCCATGAAAGCGCGTCGATTATCAACCCTCCGATGGCGGGGCCGACGGCGAACCCCACGGAGCATCCCAACGTGAGGACGCCCATGCCGAGCCCCAGCATGCCCCTCGGCAGATGGCGGACGCATATCATGGGCGCGGACGCGCCCATCATCGCCGCCCCGACTCCCTGGACCCCTCTGGCCGCAAGGAGCGCCTCGAAGCTCGGCGAGACCCCGCACAGCAGGGAGCCGAGGGTGAAGACCGCCACCCCTGCGACGGCGACTTTCCTTATCGCCCCGTTGTCGGCCACCCTCGCGAACAGCATCAGCAGGCCAGCCAGCATGAGAAAGTACACTACGGTGATCCAGGCGATGGTGCCGGCATCCGTGCCGAACCCGTCGGCCAGCGTGGGAAGGGCTACGTTGACGACGCTGCCGTCCAGGCCATCCATGAGACAGACCACGGCAATGACGAGGAGGATTCCTGTCGCGCCTTTCCCATCGGATTTCATAACCGGTTCGATGGCCGTCCGATTATTAATATAATCGTTCACAACCGCTTGCAACGGCTTCGGGTCCGCTCGTATTTAGGTATTTAGGGGTGCCTAAATTATTATATAGTCATTTAGGCATCCCTAATTCTGTGTCCGACAGTCGTTGAAAGTTGGGGCCGACAGCGTTTGCGGGGCTTGCCGGGAATATCTTGGCGGGCCTGTCGGCAGCGGGTGCCCAAAATTACTGTCTGTACACCAAAGGAGGAGAGAAAATAATAAGATTCCTTGTAGCCATGGCGATAGCGCTGGTCATAACCGCGCTGTTCGTCTTGTTCCATAAGCAGGTCCACAAAAGATCGTATCTGATCTACATCGCGGCCGCTTTGATAACCGCATATATAATCGGGGCCGGCATCATGCGTGCCACAGGCTCGTGGCCGCAATGGTTCAGCACCAACGCGTCCACGGTCAGCCAGGGGGCGCTTGCCGTGGCCGTGTTCGTGGTGGTCATGTACGTAGGGGTGCTGCCCAAGAAGTGGCGCCTCACGCGCAGGCTCATATACGTCAGGGCGGAGCTTTCCATAATCGGCTGCATACTGTCCTTGGGACACAACGCGAGCTACGCTAACCTGTTCGTGCAGCTTTTCACAGACCCGATGAGCATGAGAGGCAACGGGCTGTACGCCGTGGCGTCGATAGACTCGCTGATCCTCATAGCACTCATGATACCTCTGATGATCACCTCTTTCTACTCGGTGAGGAAGCTGTTCACCGCAAAAAGGTGGAAGAGCCTGCAGAAATGGTCGTACGTGTTCTACGTGGGACTGTACGTCCACGCCGTGCTGATCTTCTGGACCGCCGTATCCGGCGGCCATCACGGCGCGGCGTCTATGGAGAGCCTGATCGCATATTCGGTGTTCTTCATACCGTACTTCGTCCTGCGCCCGCTGAAATATCTCCTTGACAGGAAGGCGAAAGCCCCTGTGGGGGAGGAGGGATTGATATGATCGAAGACCAAAAGAAAAAGACGGTCGTCCTGGCAGTAGCCCTTGGCATCCTGATCGTGGCCGTGCTCGTAGGCGCAGCGGTCGCCCCTCGTGGCAGCGGGGGCGGCGGAGGCGGGCACGGAGGGGGAGGAGGCCACGATGACGGCGGCGATGACGGCGGCGATGACGGCGAAGATTCCGAAGGCACAAGCGACGAAGGGACTGACAGCGAAGACAGCCGCACCCATGGCTCGCAGACGGAAATCCCCGACGGCGGCCTGACGGGCGCCATTGAGTCCGTCTTGGCTGCGGCTTCCGTCTTGTCCGTGCAAGCGCATCGATGACGTAACCGCATCGGCCCAAACCATTTTCATCTTTTTTTGTGTGGCGACTGCACGTTTTTTTCAGCTCACGTCAAAACAGCGGCATGCCTGCTTCCGAAAGCAGGACGGGGATTATGAGGCAGCCTGCCAACGGCACCCTGTCCGTCCCTGCCGTCTGCGGAAGAAAACCCACGACCGTGGCCGATGCGAGGACGACCAGCCCCCAGGGCCCCGTGAGCAGGGCAACTAAAACGATAATTATGATCGTCGAGACTCGGTTTGCCTTCGACATGTCTATCCTGCCTGCAATCCTGCCCACGACTCTTCCGGCGGCGATGGTCATGCAATACCCCAGCACGGCGGCGACCGCAGTGCTCAGAAGCAGTATGAGGAACTCCTCGGAGCAGAACCCCCCGACGTCCCCGACTATGTCGCGAATCACGAGCACGGTCCCGGACCTGCCGCTGCCCGAGACCGAGAGGGTGACCAGCGAGAACACCGCTGTGACGGTGCCTATGGACGCAGTCATGGTGATGAACCTTGCCGGGTCCCTCTCGGGCAGAACGACCGACGCCAGCGCCGACCCCGCCGCCGCGGTTATCCCTGGGTACCAGCCGGCCACGCATCCGACCGCCACGCCTTTCAGGGCCGGCAGCGGGCCGGTCGGGTCGCGGCAACCGTCCGTCTGCTCCGGTATGCGCGCGCCCCTGTCTGCGCTCAGCAGGGCGGGCATCCCGAACAGCCCCGTGAGAAGAGGGAAGAGAAGAGTCCCCTCTCCCATGACTCCGTACGAAGGGACGCCCCCGCTCATGCACACGGCGCCCATCAGCCCTGCGACCGCCATCATGACCGCCGCCCATGCCGCCCTCCTCAGGTCGCGCTCGTTGATCAGGATCGCCGCCACTGTGAACAGGAGGACGGAGAACGTGACCGCCTCCAGGCCGCCGGCGAGGCCGCGCAACATCATATATTGTACTGGCACCGCGAGCAGCACGGCGGCCGACGCCCCTACGACGCTTCCAACGGCGGCGGCCCGCACCGCGTCCATGCCCCTCCCTTCCATGAGCAACCTGTGCCCGGGGAGCACGGACATGGCCTCGTCGGGGTCCGGGGCCCCGAGGAACACCGACGGCACGAAATCCAGGAAGGAGTGGACCACGGCGGCAGACATCAGAAGCGACGAGACCAGCACAGGCGCGTAAGACGGGTCTGCGACGCTCGACGCGAACCCGCTTATCGAAGGATATAGGATCAGCATGACCGATGACAGGGTATTTACGTGGATACCGGGAAAAAGGCCGGTGAAGCATCCCGCCGCTGAGCCGATGGCGCACATAAGCAGGACTATGATGAACAGACCCGGTTCCACAAAAACGGGACCCCATGCGCCATATGTAAGAGGAGTTGATACAGTTATATCGAGCGAGGCTAACTATCGGGCCGGCGGCCGCCTTCGACACCTGAGGCTCGAATGCCTTCAGGCCCGCACGTAAACGCGTCGTGCGGGCGCATACTGGATACGGAATGTGGAAAATCAGTTAACGTTTAATATATCCTCGATATTAGCACGGTTCGATTCACTTCAGGTGACAGACTATGAAAATGCCCAGGACCATCAAAACCTACTGCCCCTTCTGCAGCGCCCATACTCCCCACGATGTGGAGAGGGTCAAGAAGAAGAAAGCCAGCGAGCTCAAATGGGGTCAGAGGAGATTCAGAAGAGTAACCGCAGGCTACGGAGGTTTTCCCAGGCCTAAGCCGGAAGGAAGAGAGAAGCCCACGAAGAGGGTCAACATCAGATACAGATGCGAGAAGTGCAAGAAGGCACACCTCACCACGTGCATAAGGGCGAAGAAGTTCGAGCTTACGGAGTGATTCAGATGGTCAAAGACTTCATAAAGTTAAAGTGTCCGGACTGCAGCAACGAACAGATCGTGTTCAGAAAAGCGGCGACGAATGTCGTCTGCAACGTCTGCGGCTCCATCCTCATCGTGCCCAAAGGCGGCGTCGGCGAGATAAGGGGCGAAGTCCTCGAGGTAGTCGGCTGATGTCGAGGGCCAAAGGCTTTCCCGAGTACGGCGAGCTTGTCGTCTGCACGGTCTCGAACGTCAAGAACTTCGGGGCGTTCGTCACCCTTGACGAGTATGGCGACAAAGAAGGGTTCGTCCACGTCCGGGATGTGGCCACAGGCTGGGTAAAATACATCAGAGACTTCATAAGAGAAGGACAGAAGATAGTCTGCAAGGTTCTGGGAGTCGATGCCTCGAAAGGCCATATCGACCTTTCCCTCAAGTCCGTCAACGAACACCAGAAGAGAGAAAAGATCCAGCAGTGGAAGAACGAGAAGAAGGCCGAGAAGCTGATGGAGATCGTCGCCGAGAGGATGGGAGTCGACATCGACGCGGCTTACGACATGTTCGGAGACAAGCTGCTGGGAGAGTATGAAACGCTCTACGGGGCGTTCGAGTCCGTGGTCGCGGACCCTGACGAGTTCACTTCGGAGTTCAAAGGGGAATGGATCAAGACGTTCATCGAAGTTGCGACGGAGAACGTCACGCCTCCTTTTGTGCAGATCGACGGCATTTTGGAGATGAACTCCTATGCCCCTGACGGCATAGAGCGCATCAAAAGCGCCTTGCTGGCAGGAATTGCGGCGGCAGGGGACGCGAACGCCGAGATCACATGCGTCGGCTCGCCCAAATACCGCGTTCTAATCAAGGCGAGCGAATACAAGGAGGCCGAGGAGATTATGAAGGATATCGCCTCTGCGGCCATCGAGGAGCTCGTCGCGGCGGGCGGAACCGCCTCTTTGAAACGCGAGAGCAAGTGACATGGCCCATATCATGGCGTGCGGGAGTTGTGGAAGGTACACCCTTTCAGACACGTGCCCGAAATGCTCCTCCGCCGCGTTCCGTCCCCTTCCCCCTAAATACTCGCCAGAGGACCGGTACGGAGCATACCGCAGGATGTCCATAATAGAGGAGTACGGAGAGAATGGCAAGCATCGTGACGTATGACAGGAAGCCTAAGCTGACGTCCCCTGCATTCATCGAATGTCTTCCGGGCATCGGCAACGTCGGGAAGCTTGCGGGCGACTTCTTCGCAGAGGCGCTTAAGGCGAAGAGGTTTGCGGTAATTCTGTCGGAACACTTCCCCGCCCAGGTCATCCCCGACGAGGACTGCGTCGTCAGCATGGCCTCGAACGAGCTTTGGCATGCAAACGTCAACGGAAGAGACATCATCTTCCTGCGAGGAGAGTGCCAGGGGTCCACTTCAGAAGGGCAGTTCCAGCTATGCAGGGAGATTCTAGACGCCACCATGGGTTACGACCTGTCGGAGATCATCACCCTCGGCGGCTACGGCACCGGCCTGATGGTCGACGACCCTCGCGTCCTCGGCGCGGTGTCGAACAAAAAATTCAAATCGCAGTTCTCCAAGATCGGCGTGGAGTTCTCCCCTGGCGAGCCGCAGGCCGGGATAGTCGGCGCAAGCGGAGTCCTGCTAGGGCTTGGGAAGATGTACGGCATACCGTCGATATGCCTCATGGGAGAGACGTCAGGTTACTTTCTGGACCACAAGAGCGCCATGGCCGTCGTCCGCGTCCTCATGAAGAGGTTCGGCGTGGACATAGACCTCAAGGACCTGATGGAGAAGTCGGAGCACATCGACGCCCTCACCGCGAAGGTAAAAGAGTTCGAGGACTCCCCGCAGTCGGAAGACCTGAGCTACATCAGATGACTTCTGGCTCTGTTCTGTGACCGTGACATTAGGTTTAAATAGAGTATCTTTAATCATGTTGTACCCCACCTAGCTCAGACTGGCTAGAGCGGCTGACTGTAGAGTGTTCTCGGAGAGATCCGATACAGCCGCTGAAATCAGC